>NZ_AP021881.1:305626-611253 GCF_009937995.1 Sulfuriferula nivalis | reverse complement strand
TTTCAATTTTTTTGTACATCGTCATTTAACCTATCAATTTTTTTCAATCTTAGCACTTAAGGTTCGCAAATCTGCATCCACCATCATGTGTACTAGTTCTCTAAACCCCACTTCTGGCTCCCACTTTAATTTAAGCTTTGCCTTAGCTGCACATCCAACAAGTAGCGCAGGTTCAACAGGCCGATAAGCCGATACATCCTCACGCACATAATCACGATAATCCAGTCCTAGACGGCTAAAAGCAAAGTCACATAATTCACGAACCGAATGCGCTTTTCCAGTCGCCACAATATAATCTTCTGCGCATTCCTGTCGCAGCATTAACCACATAGCGCGCACATAATCACCTGCAAAACCCCAATCTCGTTGCGCGTCCAGATTACCGAGATGCAACTCTTTGGCCAAACCAAGCTTGATTTTCGCGGCTTCATGAGTAATTTTTCTGGTCACAAAGCCCAAACCACGACGCGGACTCTCGTGATTAAACAAAATTGCTGAGCATGCAAAAAGGTCGTAGCGTTGACGGTAAATTCGTATCATGGAATCTGCGTAAAGCTTAGCCGCACCATACGGGCTGCGTGGATTAGCTAGCGTACATTCAGTCTGAGGACTTTCAACCGCTTCACCAAAAATCTCTCTGCTTGATGCTTGGCAAAATCGTATTTTTGTATCTACCTCACGCATTGCTTCCAATATGCGTGTTACAGCCAGACCATTCACCTCTCCCACCCCAACGGGGTCATCAAACATTCCGGCCCCTGATGAATATGCCGCAAAGTTGTAAATTTGTGCCGGGCGATATTCCGACAACACTTCCACCATGATATGCTGATCCAGCATATCCCACGAAATCAACTCAACACTATTTTGCAATCCCTCAGGAAGCAATACCTTAGCATTTTGAACATCTCTCACTGCACCAATGACACGGCAATTCTTGGTTAGCAGCAACTCTGCCAAATACGAGCCATCCTGTCCGGTTATTCCTGTAATGAGTACTGTTGGCATTTTATTTACGAACGCCCCCCAAAACCCGAGTCACAAGCCTGCTCAGCAACCCCGCATTGCGACTACACAACAAATCATGCAAAGCCATCGGCGCTGGCTTAACTAAAATAGCAAAATAAAACACCATGATAAAATTCGCCACCGAAGCAGGGAAAACACTTAGGACATAAGCGATTACCCGCTCCACTTTACTGGTTTCATTCGGCCAAAACTTGCGGAACTCTGCTACTGAATAAGCCCCAAGTGCCCGGTTGTGAAAAAGTGCTTTGGCACTTCGCCACGGCTCACGACGGCAGACCTTTCTTTTTACTGCGTCCGAAAAATCCGGAAATGACCAGATTAGCTTTGGCCACTTGAACATCCAAATCTCGAAACTCCGGGGCGTCCACATTGCATTGCCATAGCGAATAACGATTAAAGGCTCGGCTATCACGCGAACATTCGCTATCGGTGGGGTTTGGAAAATCACCCCCACATGAATAAACAATGTTCCATAATAGGTGGCGCGATCTCTAGAGAGCCAGCATGTCCGCCGAATTATGACACAGCCTATAAACGAAAGATAAGCAGCAATTTCAGCAAAAAAAGCCTCACTATCCACCTGATGGTAGCCCTTGTCAGCGTCAAACATTAAGCTTTGATTCTCGAATACTACAGACATGTCCTTATTTCTAACTTCTGAATTAACGACAATTAAATCATCTTCACCATTAAGCGTTAACAGGACTTTTGTTAATGCACCAGAGCGGAGCAAATCATCATCGGTCATTAGCCAGCAGTACTCTCCTCGTGCATAACCAACTGCCTTATCGAAGTCAGCATCAACTCCAGAATTTATGGACTCTCGAAAATAACGGATTTCAGGATGTTGTAACACATATCGTGCCATTACTTCTGGTGTAGAGTCCGGCGATGCGCCATCTACAACAACAATCTCGACGCCGGGCTCCATCTGAACAAGGATAGAATCCAGCGTCGCACCAATAAACGCTCCCCTGCTATAGGTTGCAATGCAGATGGATAATTTTGTAAACATTATTTGGATGTCTTTTACCGTTGGGCATTCAATTACTGCGTAAATATTTCTTCCGATTTGGAAAATACATAATTAAAAGTTCCAGATTCAGCATGGCCTTTTTCGATCCAATTTGCCACTTCACTAGGATTCACTAACTTTGGGATACCAGTTGCAGTAAATGCTTGGTAACCATTGTCCCAAAATAATTTAAATATTTCTTGGAAATCTGGGTTTCTTCCATCAGGATGAAATTCTTCAAGACATATCTCCAATAACCAAATAGGTTTAGGTACAAGACGGAGTGTTGCCAATGCGCCTTTCAGCACTTGAAATTCAGCCCCCTCTACGTCCATTTTAATAAACAAACGCTCACCAATAAAACGTCCAGCCAAGACATTATCCAACGTTGAAACAGGAACAATCTTCTTGAAGCGAGATGAATAACCCGCCCAGTTTTTAACCAAAGAAGCTGATGGCCCTGACGCCCCATACAATGTCAGCAACCCAGGCCGATCACTTAGCGCAAGGGGAAATACTTCCGTCCTACTTTCCCATCCGTTTGCTGTTAGGTTTTGAAATAAACATTGTAAGTTCTGCTGTTGTGGCTCAAAAGCGATCACAGGTTTTCCAGACTGCAGAGCAAGGCAAGTGTAATAACCAAGATTGGCACCTATATCCACGAATACATCCACTTGAGGCAATAGTTTCGTGATTATTGCTGTTTCCTCTACTTCAAACTTTCCAATTCGCATTAACTCATATGCAGGGTGCAAACCCGAAGTCAATTTAAAACCTAGCGGCGTCACTACCTCGCTAGTTTTCGTCCAGACTTTTGTTCCCCACCAATCCGTTAGTACATGGAATTTCCATCTCAAGCTCGCATTAAGCTTTACTAAAGTATTTGAACGCTTAGCTAAAGCTTTCAACCAGCGTGGCAATATCGACATTTAATTTCCTTGTTCAGTGAGCAGTTGATGAATACTTTCAAATTGTGATAAATTTTTGATCCGCAATAAGTTCAAATTGATCTTCACTAGATTTCCTGAATTTTATAAATTGAGATTGGTTCTCAGCAAACATCAGCCCTTGTACTTCATCTAAAAAAGACTTGTCAAAAAACTTAGGGTCCACAAAAAAACCATTCACCCCATTTCGATCTACTGTCACAAAACGATATCCGTAGTTCGCAAAAAATTTTCGCCACCCTGAAATTGACACCCCATAATATAAGTGAGTTGGATGTGCTTTAGTAAATACGAAGGTGGGTTGATATTCAATAGTTAAACTACGCTCCAATCCATAAACAGAATTGTACTCAACTACAAATATCTTAGGTCTAAACCCTCCATCCAAAATAGCTTTGGCTATATGGTAATCATTTCCATCAATATCAAGTGAAAACACATCAGGATCAAGATGAAATGCCATAGACTTCAATTCCAACACACTTTCTTTCGTCACAAACATGTTGTGGCACTCTGCCCCGATGCTATAACCAACGATAGTTCTTCTCGCCCTTTCAACAAGCTTGGCACTACCTTCGATCAGCATGCCATTATATTTTTCGGCTACGAGTAACCAACCAGTATTGTTCTCAATTCCATCTGCAGCACCAATTTCGATAAAATATCGATTACTACTTAACAGTTTCTTCCGCAGAACATCCAAAATCCCATCTTCACCATTCTGGCTGAATCCGGAAAATTCCCAAGTCGAAGGTTTTTTAAAATCTATATCACGTGCCTGCATCATTGCCGCACCCTTGCTCAATGCAATATTGATTCGCTGGCGATCACGAACATCTAACAAGTAATTAAACAGTCTTGCAAACATACCCCACCCCTTTTCTACCTATAACGAAATTGGTTCCAATAACCAACAAAAATCGAGCGCGAGAATTGTGACGAATAGATGCTTAACAGAGTTGCAACACCCCAAAGAACCAACCCCACCATCAACTTCACATACACTTCAGCTCCTAGCATTGATAAAATAAAGAACCCCAATAGGCCAATTAGCAAGGAAATACCTAGAGGCACGCCAACATCTATCAACAGCCATTCGCGTGCAAAACCTATAAAATATCTTTTATGTGTGATCCATGTTCCCATCAAAACATAAAAAACAAACAACAGAAGCTGCGCCAGCGCCCCGCCAACCGCACCATACATTAATGAAAGAACTGCAGTAAGTGGCACAATGATAACAATTAGAGAAACGTATATTTTTAACATTGATCTAGTCTCACCTTGCGCTAACATCAATGCATATGGCATATGCATCACACCATGCAATGCATAACCAATTAACAGTAGAGATGCCAAAGGGGCTACATCAGCAGCAAGACTACCATTACCCGTCCATAATTGAATTAATTGCTGTGAAAGCAATACCATAACCATTGCCAAAGGAAACAACATAGTGGCAAGTAAATGGCTAGCAGTACGGTATTGCATAAAAAGTTCTTCTAATTTTTCTTGCGCCACCAAAGAGGAAAACTTTGGATAAGCAGTATTAAATATCGGAACAATTAAAATATAGAGGCTATTGGCCACCATTGTGGCCAACATATATTTCCCAAAACTTTCCAATCCTAATGTTTTACTAAGTATCACCTTGTCTAATTGTGTTAAAACAATCCCAGAAAATGAAATAGCACCCACTCCTAAAGAAAATTTCAAGATACGTCTAATATAGTCCGCATCAAAATGGTTAGCTTTCGTATCCCCTATTATTCGCCAAGCAGCCGCACGTATAGTGATTGCATATACAATACCCACGCAAGCCTGCCAAATGAAAAAAGCCTCAATCGTTGGAGATATAAAAGCGAGCACCGCTACCGCGCCCAAACTACCGATTGTCACCATCGCCATATTGATACCACTTGATACAGTCAACCGTTGCGCTCCAATCAGTGCCCCCTGATACAAACCAATTGGCCAGCGGCATGCAACAACCAGCCCTATTAACATCACGGCATGTGAAATAATTTGGGGTGAAAGCTGTTTAGATTGCAGCCAGTATTCTGCAATCCAAGGCGCAAGCGCCAGAATCAATAAAGCAATCACCCCTGCCATACACCAATAAATTATGGCCAAAGTGTGCAGCAGCTTGCCTGCTTCTTTTAAATCACCAGACGCTGAACAGCGCGCAACTTCGCGATTAATGGTTGGTGCCATCCCCATATCCAGAAGTTGGAGCAATGTTTGAGTCGTCACAAAAAAACCTATCAAGCCATAAGCTTCTATTCCGAGATATTTCAGATAAAACGGAACCACCGCCAAACCAATCAGGGCTGACCAAACCGAGTTTGCCAGCCCTGCCATCAGATTCCGCCTCAACCTCACACCAAGTTACTCGTGGTAATTATTTGCATAATATCCGTGCCGCTTCACGAGTTCATCGCGTTCGGCAGCCTTAAGGTCTTCGCGCACCATTTCCTTAACCAACTCATCGAAGGTGATTTTTGGTTGCCAGCCGAGCTTTTCCTTGGCTTTGGAAGGGTCACCAAGGAGCGTTTCAACTTCAGTTGGACGGAAGTAACGAGGGTCGACTGAAACAATACATTTCCCTGATGCGTCATACCCTTTTTCATCCAGGCCTTCTCCATCCCAGTGAACAGTAATACCTAACTCTCTGGCAGCGATATTTACAAAATCACGTACGCTGTATTGCACACCCGTCGCAATGACAAAATCATCCGGCTGTTCCTGTTGCAGCATGAGCCACTGCATTTCAACATAGTCCTTAGCATGCCCCCAATCACGTAGTGCATTAAGATTCCCGAGATAGAGGTGTTCCTGTAAACCAAGCTTGATACGGGCCAAAGCACGCGTAATCTTACGGGTAACGAAGTTTTCCCCACGGATAGGTGATTCGTGATTAAAGAGAATACCGTTACAGGCATACATGCCATACGCTTCCCGATAATTCACGGTAATCCAGTAGGCGTAGAGTTTAGCAACAGCATAAGGACTGCGCGGATAGAATGGCGTAGTTTCTTTTTGCGGGGTTTCTTGCACTAGCCCATAAAGCTCAGAGGTAGAGGCCTGGTAATAACGAGTTTTCTTTTCCAGACCAAGGATACGAATTGCCTCAAGCACACGCAAAGCACCAAGGGCATCAGAGTTCGCTGTATATTCAGGCTCTTCAAAGCTGACTGCGACATGGCTTTGCGCAGCAAGGTTATATATTTCGTCTGGTTGTATCTGTTGAATAAGACGGATCAAATTCGAAGAGTCTGTCAAATCCCCATGATGCAGAAAAAAACGAACTCCATCTTCATGAGGGTCACGATACAAATGATCAATTCGGGAAGTATTAAACAGCGATGCCCGACGCTTCACGCCATGAACTTCATACCCTTTTTCCAACAAAAACTCAGCCAGATAGGCGCCATCCTGCCCGGTCACACCGGTAATAAGTGCTTTTTTCATTTCGATCTCACATTAGATTCAATATCATGCTGCAACTGCTGTATTTCAGCTTTGATTGCTTCGTATTCCGCAAGTTTGTATTTCAAAAACTGCACGGTTATTTTTGCTTTTTCCTCAACCCCGCTGGGCGTGAGTAAATAGATATAGCCTTTTTTATTTTGACTATGGCGAAAGTTATTAGCCTTGACCAGCCCTTTTTCTATCAACGCATTCAGGCAAAAATTCACCTTGCCCAAACTGATACCCAATTCACGTGCTAATTCACGCTGACTGGTTTCAGGCTCAGCCTCTAATTTCCTGAGTATTTTGTAGCGATATTCGTCTGTTAACATTTAGATAAGCAAGTCACAAAATCATGCGTTCACAAGCTGAACATTTAATCATTTATCGACCATAATTTCAAGCTTGGGTAAATAACCTGCCATGAATGATGATTTATTCAACAAGCACTTTAGAAATTCACGCCCAGAAACGCTTCAATTTTCTCGACCACAAAACCCAGCATCTCTTCATCTAATCCCGGATAAACGCCGATCCAGAAGGTGTTACTCATCACCTCATCAGTTCGTTCAAGCTCACCACTGACACGATAAGTGCGACCTTCAAAATACGGCTGGCGTGTCAAATTTCCCGCAAACAACAAACGCGTGCCGATCTTGTTTTGATCCAGGTATTTCAGCAAATCCACACGATTAATACCCGCTGTATCACGAATAGTAATGGGGAAACCAAACCAGGATGGCTCGCTGTCAGGTGTCGCCTCTGGCAGAATCAGAAATTCTTCACAAGATTTCAGACGCTCTTTGAGGAAAGCAAAATTATGTTTACGCGCAGCGATGAATTCAGGCAATCTATCCATTTGTGCCAGACCACAAGCGGCTTGCATGTCGGTAATTTTGAGGTTGTAGCCCAGGTGCGAATAGGTGTATTTATGATCATACCCTGCTGGTAATGACCCAAACTGCCAACCAAAACGCTTGCTGCATGTGTTGTCATGACCAGCTGGGCAATAGCAATCACGCCCCCAGTCGCGGAACGACTCGATAATTTTGCGCAACTCAATATCTTTGGTAAACACCATACCCCCTTCGCCCATGGTGATGTGATGAGCGGGATAGAAACTGCAGGTGGCAATATGACCGAAGGTACCTACATGCTGGCCTTTATAACGCGAACCCAAAGCGTCACAGCAATCTTCTATGACCCAGAGGTTATATTTCTTCGCTACTGCCATTACGGCATCCAAATCGAATGGATTGCCCAATGTATGCGCAATCATGATGGCACGGGTACGATCACTGACTGCAGCCTCAATCTTTTGGGGATCGATGTTGTAAGTGGGGATGTCCACATCTACAAAAACTGGCACCATGCCATTCTGCAACATGGGATTCACTGTGGTTGGGAAACCTGCTGCCACGGTAATCACTTCATCCCCTGGTTTCAAGGCACGATCGCCCAGTTTTGGTGAAGTCAGTGCGGTAAAGGCCAACAAGTTAGCAGACGAACCCGACGTAGTGGTCAGCGCGTAAGGCACGCCCACGAATTCAGCAAAGCGCTTTTCAAAAGCCTCATTAAAACGACCTGTTGTTAGCCAGCCATCCAGCGAAGCTTCAACCATATTCTTCAGCTCACTACCGCCAATAACTTTACCCGCTGGCGGAACGACAGTAGTTCCGGGAGTAAATAGCTGCTCTGCATATTGCAGCGCACTATATTGCTCGACCAACTCAAGTATCTGCTGCCTTAGCGCTTCTTTACTCACATGAACCTCAATTATTCAATCCAAAATCCATTGCATCAGTTAAGCGCAATAAGTGCCGATTTGCTGCAGAGTTACTACACGCATATCCCGCCCCGCCTGATAAGCTCGCTGCCAATCCACAATCGCTTGCAACGCATCTTCCAGTTGCCAACGAGGGTGCCAATTCAGACGCGCTTTCGCCTTTGAACAATCCAGCTTAAGATAATGCGCCTCATGTGGATGCTCACCTTCATCAAGTACCCAGCTTGCACCTTCACCCCAATTCTGGGTAAGTTGCTCGACTATCCATTGCACGGGCTTGGCATCCGTTTCATTCGGACCAAAATTCCAGGCGTCAGCATATGCCACACCAGCTTCATACAATTTTTGCGCCAACACCAAATATCCCGATAGCGGCTCCAGCACATGCTGCCATGGACGTATGGCATGTGGACTACGAATGCGTACTGGCTCACCTTGGGTAATGGCACGTATGATGTCAGGTATCAACCTGTCTTCCGCCCAGTCACCACCTCCGATGACATTACCAGCCCGTGCCGATGCCACTGCTACGCCATGATGCGCATAATCCTGTGGGTTAAAAAATGAATTACGGTAGGCTGATGTCACTAATTCGGCGCAGCCTTTGCTGCTGCTGTATGGATCATAGCCACCCATAGGCTCATTTTCACGATAACCCCATACCCACTCACGGTTTTCATAACATTTATCGCTGGTCACATTGACTATCGCACGGACGCTACCCGTTTGCCGTGCCGCTTCAAATAAATGCACAGTGCCCATCACATTCGTAGCATAGGTTTCAACAGGATTAGCGTAAGAATAGCGCACCAGTGCCTGCGCTGCCATATGAATAACTATCTCAGGCTGGTGTTGTTTGAATACTGCAAGCACGGCGGCGTAATCTCGTATATCGCCCTCTATACTGACCATCCCGTCCGCTACATTCGCAGCCAAAAACAGACTAGGGTGAGTGGGCGGCGCTAACGCAAAACCAACCACTTTTGCACCCATAGACTGCAACCATAAGGACAGCCAGCCACCTTTAAAACCAGTATGTCCAGTCACTAATACGGTTTTACCTGACCAGAACGCTGGCTCTACCATGTTTTCCATGGGGCCTTCCCACTTGCCCACAAGGTTTCCAGATGGTTTTTATCCCGCAGCGTATCCATAGGCTGCCAAAATCCGGTATGAAAATAAGCTGACATTTGCCCTGCGCTGGCAATCTGCTCCATAGGCTCACGTTCCCAGACGGTGCTGTCGTCCACAAGATAATCCAGTACTTTAGGCGACAACACAAAAAAACCACCATTAATCCAGCCGCCATCGCCCTGAGGTTTTTCCTGAAAACTGGTCACGCTGTTTCCTGCAAAATTGATTGCACCAAAGCGCCCCGATGGTTGTGTAGCAGTTAATGTAGCGAGTTTTCCATGCTGCTGATGAAAAGCTATCAACTCAGTAATGTTGACATCACTCACCCCGTCGCCATACGTACAGCAAAAATCCTCATCCCCTATATGCTCGGCCACGCGCTTGATACGCCCACCCGTCATGGTGTTTTCACCAGTATCCACCAACGTCACCCGCCATGGCTCTGCGCTGCGATGATGCACTTCCATTTTGTTATTACGCATATCAAACGTCACATCGGACATATGCAGAAAGTAATTGGCGAAATACTCCTTGATAAGGTAGCCTTTATAACCACAACAAATCACGAAGTCATGAATACCATGCGCCGAATAGCTTTTCATGATGTGCCACAAAATAGGCTTGCCACCAATTTCCACCATAGGCTTAGGACGCGTAGAAGTCTCTTCACTAATCCTCGTACCCAAACCACCTGCAAGTATGATTGCCTTCATAAGCTCACATCTAAAAATGTTAATCGTAATCTGGATAAAACCAAATCTAACAGACATCCGAACATCAGGCGAAAAAAAACCCGCAAACCCTATCTTAACGGGTTTAACGGGATTTTAATATTGCTTAATTCTGACTGGTGCCCGGTGACAGAATCGAACTGTCGACTAAGCGTTACGAGTGCCTTGTTTTACCACTAGAACTAACCGGGCCAGCGCGCGCATTATAGCTGACTCACGCCCCTACATCAACCAAGCCTACCATTTCACCACATGCAAATGGCTCAACGAACGACCCAGGAAACGCTCACCTATGGTCTGGAACTTCACCGGAACGTCGGTGACGTAATATTCGTAGTGCGGCAGTGCATGGCTGGTATTAGCCAAATTGAGTTCAGCAAGCAAGGCCGCGGTTCGGTTGGCCATGGCTTCGGCTGAATCGACCAGTTTTACGCCTTCACCCATGACTTCTTGCAACAGCGGTTTAATCAGCGGGTAGTGAGTGCAACCCAGCACGAGGGTGTCGATATGTTCGGCGATGACAGGCTTGAGGTATTCCTGAGCAGTAAGCCGAGTAACCGGATGATCTAGCCACCCCTCTTCAACCAGCGGTACGAATAATGGACAAGCTTGAGAATAGATGCGCGCATCTTGCGTCAAGTCGTGGATAGCACGTGCGTAGGTGTTGCTGTTAACGGTAGTAGGGGTGCCGATAACGCCGATCTGATGTGTTTTGCTGGCTTGTACCGCCGCCCATGCGCCTGCCTCGATAACATCAAGCACTGGTACTGGCGACATATCCCGCACAGTTTGCGCAGCAACAGCCGCCATAGTGTTACAGGCAATGATGAGTAACTTAACGTTTTTTTCCAGCAAAAACTGGGCGATTTGCGTGGTGTAATGGGCGATGGTTTCCACTGATTTCACACCATACGGAACTCGCGCGGTGTCACCAAAGTACACAATATTTTCAAACGGCAGACGCTCCATCAGCGCACGCACGACGGTTAACCCACCTATACCCGAATCAAATACGCCGATAGCCTGTTTAGAGTCGATTTGCATTTCATTAAACTTGATGTTGCGATAACGCCCATTGTACATGCTCACGCACGATTTCTGAGGGGTGTTCAGCACGAGATTTTAACGCAGTCATAATTTCGGCACTTGCTGGCGCATTCCCCAGCGCCACGGCAATATTGCGCAACCAGCGCTCGTGCCCGATACGCCGAATTGCACTACCTTGCAGGCGCTGATCAAATTCAGCCTCAGTCCATGCCAGCAAAGCCACTAACTGCACACTATCCAAACCGTTGCGCACAGTAAAATCTGCGCTGCTGCTAGTCTGTGCAAAACGATTCCACGGACATATTAGCTGGCAATCATCACAACCGTAAATCCGATTACCCATTAACGGGCGCAGTTCCACAGGTATTGCACCGCTGTGCTCGATAGTAAGGTAGGAAATACACCGCCGTGCATCCAGTTCATACGGCGCAACGATGGCCTGTGTCGGGCAAATATCTATGCACGCCTGGCACACGCCGCAGTGGGCGCTAACTGGCTCATCCACAGGCAAGGGCAAATCAGTGTAGATTTCACCCAGAAAAAACCATGACCCTGCCTCACGGTTAAGCAATAAGGTATGTTTACCACGCCAGCCCAGTCCAGCTTTAGTCGCCAGCGCCACTTCCATCACGGGAGCGGAATCAGTAAATACGCGATAATTAAACTCACCCACCGCTGCCTGTATACGCTCTGCCAACTTTTGCAAATGCGTCCTCATGACTTTGTGATAATCGCGACCTAATGCATATCTTGAAATAAATGCCGCTTGCGGATCATTCATCACTTCCCAACTATCACGCGCATCAGGCGGCAGATAATTCAGCCGCAACGAAATCACTCGCACCGTACCTGGTACCAATTCCGCAGGACGAGTGCGCTTAGTGCCATGTTTTGCCATATAATCCATTTCGCCGTGATAGCCTTGCGCCAGCCAGTTGAGCAGCTCTGTTTCCGCCATGCTCAAATCGCAATCCGTAATGCCCACGCCGTGCAAACCCAGTTCCGCTGCCCAGAATTTAATTTGCTGCGCCAATAATGTGAGTTGATGATGATCCATACTGCGAATGATACCCCGCTCCGCCATTCCTTACACCTCGCCGATGAAGCTGCCACGCTGGCTTTCGGTGCTGCTATCGCCCGCCAGCTCACGCCTGGCCTGGTAATTTACCTTTACGGCAATCTTGGTGTGGGCAAAACCACCCTGAGCCGAGGCATATTACGTGGACTGGGTTTTGACGGAAAAGTTAAGAGCCCGACTTATGCGCTGGTTGAAGTTTATGAACTTTCGAGAATAAATTTATATCACTTTGATTTATATCGTTTCAATGATGCGTTAGAATGGGAGGAAGCGGGATTCAGAGAGTACTTTAATGATACTAGCGTGTGCTTGGTCGAGTGGCCTGAAAAAGCTGCCGAATTACTCCCCGCCCCCGATATAAGTTTGTATTTAACGCCTGATGGTGATGCTCGTAACGCCGAGCTGGTCGCCATTACGCCAGGAGGTCGCACATGTCTCAATCAATTGCTAACCGCATCGCCACCTATGCCATAGCCGCACTGTGCATGGCTCCGCTGTGGGCAACTGCCGCAAATACTATCAACGACGCGCGCTATTGGCCGGCCAATGATTACAGCCGACTAACCTTAGAATCCGCTGCACCTATTAATTACAAAGTATTTTCATTAGAAAACCCGGCACGTTTAGTTATTGATCTGGAAGACGTAACCAGCGCCCAAGCGATTGTTGACCTCACCAATAAAATTGGTACCAATGACCCTTGGATAGCCAAATTACGCGCGGGCTTAAATCGTCCTGGTGTATTTCGCCTGGTGCTAGACCTTCGCGGAGAAGTCAAACCCACCCTGTTCACACTCAAGCCCGTAGGCACTTATGGTAACCGTTTGGTACTGGACGTTTATCCCGCCAAGCCTGGCGCAGCAAAACCAGCGGATACGGATGCTGCTATCACCGCGCCAATTACAGACCCAAAACCAGACATCAAGGCTGATATCAAGCCAGAGCTCAAACCCGACACCAAAATCGCCGAGAACACAGATATCACCAGTGACGACAAAACCCCGAAACCTGTGGACAAATCTGATAAATCCGGCAAAAAACCCAGTTATGTCATCACTCGCCTGGTCACTGTCGCCATTGACGCAGGTCACGGTGGTGAAGATCCAGGTGCCCATGGCGCAAATGGCACTTTGGAAAAAAATGTCACCCTCGCCATAGCCAAACGTGTCAAAGCTAAAATTGATGCGATTGATAATATGCGCGCAGTGCTTACCCGCGACAGCGATTTCTTTATTCCGCTGGCCGAGCGCGTCAATAAAGCACGCCGACTCAATGCCGACCTATTTGTTTCCATCCATGCCGACGCGTTTATCCGCCCAGATGCACGCGGCTCTAGCGTATTTACCCTGTCCGAACACGGCGCCACCAGTGCCGCTGCGCGCTGGCTGGCTAAATCCGAGAACGATGCCGATCTGGTTGGCGGTGTAAATGTGGGCGTAAAAGACAAAAACCTCGCCAAAACGCTGATAGACCTGTCGCAAACTGCTACCAACACTGACAGCCGCCGTTTGGCCAGCTCGGTACTCAACCAGCTGTCAGAAGTTAACCGCCTGCATAAAGGTGAGGTAGAAGAAGCAGGCTTCGCTGTGCTCAAGGCACCCGATATTCCTTCCATACTGGTTGAAACCGCATTTATCTCCAATCCTGAAGAAGAATCCCGCTTGGGAGATGACGCCTATCAGGACAAGCTCGCTAACGCGATTGTTGACGGTATCAAACGTTACTTTGCCAGCAATCCGGCAACGGCCAGGTCAAAAATGGCAATTCGGGACTAATACACAAATGAACTAATAAATGCTTGCTAAAAAACATTCCTTACACTAAAGTAAGGAATGTTTTTTATGGAGCAAGCGCCATGACGACAGCCACTGTCACCTCTAAAGGTCAAATCACCATCCCCATCAACGTGCGTAGCTCACTGGGCTTGAACGCGGGCGATCGAATCGAATTTGTTGAAATGGATGACGGACAATTTGCCATCATACCCGCCACACACCCTGTCACCGCGCTCAAGGGCTTGATACGCAAACCTGTACAATCAGTATCCATAGAACAAATGAATGCAGTCATTGCACAATATGGTGCGAGTACAAAATGATAGGTTTGGATACCAATGTTATCGTGCGTTACATTGTACAAGACGATATAAGGCAATCAGCCCTAGCAACAACATTAATTGAATCGTTATCTCCCGAACAACCAGGCTATATCAGCATCATTACGTTGATAGAATTAGTATGGGTACTACAAGGTGCTTACCAGGCTCCCCGGGAAGACATCATCATCACACTTGACAGCCTGCTCAAGACAAAAGAAATAGTTATCTCTCAAGCGGACATTGTTGCACAAGCATTACGCTTATTCAGCCATACCAAAGCTGACTTTTCTGATTGCCTTATAGAGCGATTAGGGCATGCAGCGCTATGCGAATATACAGTCAGCTTTGATAAAGACGCTATCAAACATACCGGCATGAAACTGTTAGGTACACAATAATGCCCACTATCCACCCGCTCCCTGACATCCTCATCAGCCAGATTGCCGCTGGTGAAGTCGTTGAGCGCCCTGCCGCTGCGCTTAAAGAGTTGCTTGAAAACAGTCTGGATGCGGGGGCAACCGAGATACGCGTAAATCTGGAATTGGGTGGCACACAGTTAATTCGTGTGGCGGATAATGGCGTAGGGATAGAAGAGGCTCAATTGAATCTGGCCCTGGCCCGCCACGCCACCAGCAAAATCAGCAGCCTGGAAGATCTGGAATGCGTTGCCAGTTTAGGTTTTCGAGGCGAAGCCTTGGCAAGTATCGCATCGATTGCGCGAGTGCGTTTAGCCAGCCGCGCCCACGGATCAGAACTGGCGTATCAAATACAGGCCGATGGTGCGTCACCCAGTGAAGTTCAACCCACGGCGCTCACTACAGGCACGACTATCGAAGTGCGGGATTTGTTTTTTAACACGCCTGCACGGCGTAAATTCCTCAAATCAGCCGCAACAGAATACGCCCATTGCAACGATGTTTTTCAGCGCATCGCCCTTGCCCGCCCCGATGTCAGTTTCAGCTTGCATCACAATGATCGTGCCGTGCAACTCTGGCGCGAACAAGATATGGCGGAACGAATTAGTGCGGTACTAGGTGCGGACTTCAATCAAGCTGCGGTAAATGTTGCTGAAACCACGGCTGGTCTTAGCGTGCACGGCATGAGTGCATTACCTGCCTATTCCCGTGCCAGCCGCGATGCGCAATATATGTTTGTGAATGGTCGCTTTGTCCGTGACAAATTACTGGCACACGCGCTCAAACAAGCCTACCACGATATTTTGCACCATGACCGTCATCCTGCTTATTGCCTGTTTTTGACACTAGACCCTGCGCTGGTCGATGTCAACGTCCACCCTGCCAAGACCGAAGTGCGTTTCCGCGACAGTCGTGCTGTGCATCAATTTATTTACCATGCCATCAATAAGTCACTAGCAGGTCGCGCAGGGCAAGCGCCTGCCGCAACAGTACAAATCGGCACAACCAGCGCCGACACCACCCACATCAGCAGCAACACGACGCCCACCTACGCACCATGCCCCAGTTATGCGCCGTCATATCAGGCAGCAATGCCTTTGGGTATAGCGCAACCAGACAATTATTATGAGTTGATGTCGCGTGACACCGCGCCCGCACCACAACCCGCGTTTAACACTG
Source organism: Sulfuriferula nivalis (assembly GCF_009937995.1). Lineage (NCBI taxonomy): Bacteria > Pseudomonadati > Pseudomonadota > Betaproteobacteria > Nitrosomonadales > Sulfuricellaceae > Sulfuriferula > Sulfuriferula nivalis. The sequence continues at coordinate 595,322 of NZ_AP021881.1, read as the reverse complement.
ACAACCACCCGTTAGGCTACGCGCTGGGGCAACTCCACGGCATTTATATCCTGGCGCAAAATCAAGCGGGGTTAGTACTCGTTGACATGCACGCCGCGCACGAACGCATCATGTATGAAAAATTCAAAACCGCGCTCGACCTGCAGACCATAGCCAGCCAGCCTTTGTTGATACCGATAGCTGTCAATGTGGATGAACTGGACGTTGCGACCGCCGCTGAACATGCTGATGCGCTGAATATGATGGGCTTCGAAATCGCGCCGCTATCGCCTACCAGCCTCGCTATTCGCGCCATCCCACAACTACTACAGACCGCTGACCCCGCCCAGCTTACACGTGACTTATTACGCGAATTGCGTACATCAGGCGCAAGTAATGCACTTACCGAACAGCGTAATGAACGCCTGAGCACATTGGCATGTCACAGCGCAGTTCGCGCTAATCGGCAATTAAGCATTACTGAAATGAATGCGTTACTGCGTGATATGGAAAAAACCGAGCGAGCCAACCAGTGTAACCACGGTCGGCCAACATGGTTTCAAATCAGTTTGACGGAGTTAGATAAGATGTTTATGCGCGGGAAATAAGCTCTAGTAACGTTTATCCAGCACAGGCTCATTCAATGCAGCGCCCGGAATAACAAAATCAGCACGTCCGGCAGGGCTTGCGTAGCGCACGGCTAATTGCCAGCTTAACGCCAGCTTTTTCCATACATCAACAATATATATATCACCTGCCGATGTGCTGCGTTTATTCAAAAAACTGACCACAGCCACGTTATCATAATCATGCACAGCCATTTGCTCAGGAATCAATGGTGCAGACGGAACCGTCTGTAATTGATGCAGCCAGGCCGCACGTGGCACAGGATTACCGGGCATGGCGCCCACCCGCATTTCAAAATTCGGCGCGAGTAATTTATTTATAACTTCTACATTGTTATGTTGCGCAGCAACATCTAACTCCGCTTCTAATGTGTTAAACACCATGACCAATCGCGTTACCGATACTACATTGTCAGCCGCATAACTCGTTGAGCCTAAGCTAAGTCCCAGCCAAAACAATACAGTCAATATTTTCATACCGCACCTCCGCTAAGTAACTATCGGGCGCACACTACACCCGATAGCCCTCACTCAATGTGACAAAGTACACAAACCGCCAGATGCATTTAACCAGTTCTGCTGTATCAGGTAATCACGGGTACCTAACTTCATATTCGCCATCGAACCATTGCTGGTGGTATAAGTGCTGCCAAATTTCCACGCACACTTATCCGCATTCTCCTTACCTGTGCTGTCATACCATGCATTCAGATCCGGATCCGTCACCGCTTCTTCCAGTTCATGTGACATCACACTCGCCATGCCATCTGCACCTGCATTACCGTTAGGGCTGGTTGTTTGTGCCGCACAAGAACTTGGACATTGATCAGGATTACCAACGAAAGCATATTTAATATCTTGTCCGCTGATAGTTCCATGGGTATGCCAGCCACAATATGACGTACAGAAACCTGAAGTTTCAGTCACATCCGCTGAAGTCAGCACAAAATACACTGCGTTGGCATCTACTGGCAGCGAGCCATTGGCTATCGCACCACTCACGATGGCTGAAACATCTGTATCAGCTAATACTTTGCCATGCGAGTAATTGTCCGTTGCAGTCTTTTTCAGCAATGTAGCATTAGTCACAGCGACGTTACTCGCGTTATAATAAGTTGTGTTGATATTGAAATAAGGCGAACCACTTAAACCACCTATCAAATCAGGCAAGATACTGGATGCCGTATTGCCAGCCCAATTACCATACCAGATAAAATAAACATTGGTCGTGCCCAGCATCACTGGGCCACCATGATAGTTTATTCCGTTTGCCCCAGTAGTTTTCCGTCCTGTACTAACCGCATACCCTTGACCGGCAGGCGCTTTAACCGCCCAGCCCTTACCCGTAGGCATGTTGTCATTTTCCCAAGGCTGATGTGTAATTTGTTGTGCCACGCCGCGAATCAGCTCTGCATGGGCTGCTGGCAAAGCCAGCAAATTCAATGCGACTGCACCCATAACCATATTCAATTTATAACTCATATCCCCTCCCTCATTATTTAAAACCCCCGTTATTGCCAAGACAAAAGCTGACAACAGTGAGAGAGTAATTCATACGCAATTTACCGTCAACAACATGACAGGTATCCCCCTGTTAATCTGTTATAATGTGCACTCTTGATTAGCCTGCTCCAGTCCTAGCGCTAACAATTCTGGTTTATTCTCTCCATCTGCCTGCCCTAGACTGGCGTTACGCTTAAAGTAACGACAGGCCGATCTGTTTTCAGGAAATTTATGTCATTTGCTACCCTAGGCTTGTCCGAAGCCATCGTTCGCGCGGTTACTGAGCGCGGTTATACCGAACCTACCCCTATCCAGGCTCAAGCCATTCCCGTCGTTATGACAGGGGGTGATTTGCTTGGTGGCGCACAAACTGGTACGGGTAAAACCGCAGGTTTCGTGTTGCCAATTTTGCATCGTTTATCCACGATACCCGCCAAATCTGATCGCGCACCAATACGCGCTTTGATTTTAACGCCTACGCGCGAACTCGCCGCACAAGTAGAAGAAAGCGTACGTGAGTATGGCAAGTATCTGCCACTTAAATCAATGATGATGTTTGGCGGTGTCAATATCAACCCACAAATCCAGAAACTGCGCGGACGCGTAGACATACTGGTTGCTACTCCTGGCCGTTTACTTGACCATGCGCAACAGCGCACCGTAGATTTATCACAAGTTGAAATTCTTGTGCTCGACGAAGCTGACCGCATGCTGGACATGGGCTTTATCCGCGACATCAAAAAAATCATGGCGCTTATTCCTAAACAGCGCCAAACCTTGTTGTTCTCAGCGACCTTCTCCGATGAAATCAAAGCGTTAGCCGATAGTTTACTTATCAAGCCAACCACAATAGAAGTCGCACGCCGCAATGCTACCAACACGCTGATTTCACAAAAAGCCTACGCTGTTGACCGTGAACGCAAACGTGAATTGCTCACCCTGCTGATTAAAGACAACAACTGGTTTCAAGTGCTGGTATTTACCCGCACCAAACATGCTGCGAATCGTCTGGCTGAAAATCTGGATAAAGACGGCATTCCTGCCATGGCGATACACGGCAACAAGAGCCAGGCTGCTCGTACTCGTGCACTCAAGACATTCAAAGATGGCACATTACAAGTACTGGTCGCCACCGACATCGCTGCACGCGGTATCGACATCAGCGAATTGCCGCACGTCGTCAACTTTGAACTGCCTAACGTCGCTGAAGATTACGTTCACCGCATCGGCCGTACTGGTCGTGCAGGTAGCGAAGGTGAAGCCACTTCATTGGTCTGCGTTGATGAATTAAAGTTATTAACCGCAATCGAACGCCTGACCAAAACCCAAATCATCGCTGAAGTATTTCCTGGCTTTGAAGTAGACCCACGCATCAAAGCGGAGCCGATATTAAATGGCAGCCAACGTAGTGGCGGTGGTGGAGGTGGTCAAAATCGCCGCCCAGCCTCTGGCAACGGTCCTCGCCCAGCAGCTAAACCTGCAGCTCGTGCACCTAGCAGCCCACATCGCAGTGGTGGGCGCGGAAAATAATTACATTTTCTGCGTTTAACGCACTAGTATTTTCCAGCTTCAGACAAAACACGAAAGTTTAAGGCACTAATCGCCCGCTAAATTTTCGTGTTTTTTATTTCAAGTAAACAGCTAAATTTGATCCAGCGCCACAAACACCGCACCTGCAAACTATCAGGGTATAATCTGTGCAGTTTAATTATCCAAGCTGAATATGGTCTCTCGCTTTAACACTCGCATCCTGCTCGCATTCCTCCACGACTTAACTGCTGCTGGACTAGCTTGGCTGGTTGCATACTGGTTGCGATTCAACCTGAGCATTCCTGCCGAATATTGGCCTAGCGCACTGAGCACATTGGCCTGGGTCATGCCGTTGCAAGCGTTGGCGTTCTGGCGCTTTGGGCTTTATCGTGGCATATGGCGATTTGCCAGTTTGCCTGATTTGCGGCGGATTTTGTTCGCTGTGGGCGTGGCCGCTTTGTTGATTCCATTGGCTTTGTTCATGTTTCAAATCAAAGCTATTGTGCCGCGTTCAGTGCTGGTGCTTGATCCCATATTGTTACTCCTCATCATGGGTGGCAGCCGTCTGACTTACCGGGCCTGGAAGGAACACCGCTTTGGCGCACTGGCGACTGAGCGTGAGCCTGTTATTATTCTCGGCGCGGGTGGTGCAGCGGCATCACTGGTACGTGAACTGGCGCAGAGTCGTGAATGGCGTGTCGTAGGTTTACTTGACGACATGCCAACCAAGCAAGGACGAGATTTATATGGTGTACCTGTACTCGGCAAGCTGGATAGCCTAGCGCGTCATGCGGAAAAATTAAATGTGCAACATGCCGTGATTGCAATGCCGTCCACCAGCCACAGCGTGCGCCGCCATGCTGCGCAAATTTGTGCTGATGCGGGTATTGCAGCCCTTACCGTGCCAGCATTTGATGACCTCGCCAGCGGCAAGGTCACCGTATCAGCGTTACGCAAAATTGAGCTGGATGACTTACTCGGACGTGATCCTGTGCAACTGGACGATGCAGGTTTACAACAGCTTATCCACAATCAGGTCGTGATGGTAAGCGGCGCAGGCGGCTCTATCGGCTCTGAGCTATGCCGCCAGATTGCACGCTTCCAGCCTAAGTTACTTATTCTGTTTGAAATGAGCGAATTCGCGCTGTACAAGATCGAACAGGAATTTAACACTGAGTTTCCCGATGTTCATATTCTATGCGCGATAGGCGATGTCAAACACGCGGCAGTTATTGATAGTTTACTCAGCCAGCATCAGCCTAGCGTAATTTTCCACGCCGCAGCCTATAAGCACGTGCCACTGATGGAACAAAGCAATGCCTGGCAAGCTATGCGTAACAACGTGCTTGGTACTTATATGCTGGCGCACGCCGCACAACGCCATGGTGTAGCCAAGTTTGTACTCATTTCTACCGATAAAGCGGTCAACCCGACAAATGTCATGGGCGCATCCAAACGACTGGCTGAAATGGTTTGCCAAAGTCTGCACGCCGCACCCACGGACACGTCACGTACGCGCTTTGTGGCAGTGCGTTTTGGCAATGTGCTGGGAAGCTCAGGCAGTGTTATTCCAAAATTCCAGGAACAAATCGCTCATGGTGGACCGATTACCGTCACCCATCCAGACATCACTCGTTATTTTATGTCCATCCCTGAAGCTTGCCAGTTAGTGTTGCAAGCGGGACTAATGGGTGACGGTGGTGAAATATTTGTGCTGGATATGGGAGAACCCGTCAAAATCGCCGACCTCGCCCGCGATATGATTAAACTGTCTGGCTTTAGCGAAAACGACATCAAAATCGTTTATTCTGGTCTGCGCCCGGGTGAAAAGCTTTATGAAGAATTATTAGCAGATGACGAACACACACTCACTACGCCCCATCCTAAACTGCGCATTGCGCAAGCGCGGACTGTAGAAGATGCATGGCTGTCACAAGCGCTCATTTGGTTGACGCAAGAGCACATCGTCAGCGAAGCTGAAGTCAAACAGATGCTAAAAAAATGGGTACCAGAGTACACTACGCAGACATAACATATAGGCTAATAACCGATATCGTTACTACTTAACAAGCATCCATAACCCACCTAATTATCAGGCCTTATCAGCAAACAGTCAGCTTAAATTGACGCCCTAACTTAATCACTGTCTAATACTATAACCTTATTCTACTGATTGGTATTGAAGGTTATGAAGCCTACCCATAATGGCCGTCGTTTTTCAGCCTATTTATGGCTCACATTAGCCATTTATATCGCACTGATAATTGCTTTCGCCGTCTACGTACGTGCCGAAAAAGCCATTGATACGGCCAATGATTTACGCTTGCAATCTTATCTACTCGCTGATGAACTACGTCAATCATCAGATGACTTAACCCGTATGGCACGTGCTTATACAGCCACCGGCAATCCCATCTACAAACAGCATTACCAGGAAATACTCGACATCCGTAATGGCAAGCATCCACGTCCTGAAGATTATGAAAATATCTATTGGGATTTAGTGCAGCTTGATGATCAGCGCCCGCGCCCATCCAGCAATCAAACAATTAGCCTGCTGGATTTAATGCGGCAGGCGCATTTTACTAATGCTGAATTTGCCAAGTTAGCCCTTGCCAAAGCCAACTCAGATGCACTGACCCATACCGAATTTGCCGCCTTTCAGCGAGTAGAAAACGATGTAGCACAACCTGTGTCAGGTATACATACAGATGCACTGGCGATGCTGCACTCACAAGCATATTATCAAGACAAAGCTGCCATCATGCAGCCTATCAGTCAGTTTCAACAAATGGTGGAGTTACGCACCAATGCTAGCGTTGAAGCCGCCAAGCAATTAGCAACCCAGTTACGTTGGATATTTATAATACTAGGTGCGGCACTATTCTTTGCACTCTGGCGTATTTATCGCAATATGCGGCGTATGCTTGGTGGCTCATTGCATGAGATATACCAACAGGTAGAAAACCTTGCTCAAGGTAAATTCTACCCTTTTATTTCCATACCATCTGGCATGAACAACAGCGTGCTCGGCTGGCTGGCCGCAACTCAAACCAAGCTCAATGAAATCGATACCGCCAGAAACCTTGCTCAGGCACAAATGCTACGCATGACCAGCCTGTATGCAGCATTAAGTCAGTGCAACCAGGCCATAGTGCGTAGCAAAAACCAAACTGAATTATTTGCCAAAGTTTGTGAAGCCAGCGTTACTTATGGTGGCATGAAAATGGCCTGGATAGGCTGGTTAGACACCGCCACCCAACAAATAATACCTGTCAGTCAATATGGTGAAGGCACAGATTATATCGATCACCTCCATATTGTTCCTAACAGTCAAGATACCAGCGCTCACGGCCCAACCACCATCGCTATCCGCAATGATCAAGCATATTATTGTCAAGATTTCATCACTGATCCCACTACAGCACCTTGGCATGAATTAGGCAAACAGTACGGCTGGGGTTCTTCCGCCACACTACCAATACATCAAAATAATCAGGTAGTCGGCGCCTTTAATATGTATAGCAGCCGTATCCATGCCTTTGACGCTGCAGCACAAAGGTTACTGGAAGAAATGGTCGCCGATATTGATTTTGCCCTGGCTAATTTCGAGCGACGGACTCAACAGCAACACGACCAGCTAATGACTGATCAACGTGTTTTTATGCTGGAGCTGATTACCAGCGACAAATCGCTAGACGAAATTTTAACGACGATTACCCATAGAGTAGAAAGCCTGAAACCAGACGTAATGTGCAGCATATTATTGCTGGATGCAGAAAAACAAACCTTGCACGTTGCATCAGCACCTAGCTTGCCTGATTTTTTTAATGCAGCGATTGACGGTGAACCCATCGGTGAGAATGCAGGTTCTTGTGGTAATACGGCATATACAAAGCAGCGCACTATTGTTGAAGATATTGCCCACCACCCCTACTGGAAAAATTATCGAGCTATAGCCCAACAAGCAAAATTAGCGGCGTGCTGGTCAGAACCCATCATTGGCAGTCAACAAAAAGTATTAGGCACTTTTGCACTCTATCAACACACTGCTACAGCACCTAACAGGAATGACATCCAACTCATAGAGATGCTTGCACATTTCATTGCTATCGCTATTGAACGTAAACGGGACGAGATTAATATCCATAATCTGGCTCACTTTGACCCATTGACCGACTTACCCAACCGCCTGTTGCTTGAAGATCGCGCGCGTCAATCTATCAGTGTTGCTCAACGTGCTGGCAGCAATCTTGCCGTGCTGTTCTTAGACCTGGATCACTTCAAAAACATCAACGATAACCTTGGTCATCGCATAGGTGATGAATTACTTATCCAACTTGCTCAACGCCTAAAAACATTGCTACGTGATGAAGATACTGTATCCCGTCTGGGTGGAGATGAGTTTATTTTTGTGTTACCTGACACTCATCCTGATGCCGCTGCACACGTGGCTGAAAAACTGCTTGCCGCCACTGCCCGCCCATACCAAATTCAAGGACATGAACTTATCCTCACCGCCTCGGTAGGTATTGCAATTTATCCACAGAATGGCGACGATTTTGATACGTTGATTAAACATGCAGATGTGGCTATGTACCGCGCCAAAAACTCAGGACGTAACAGTTATCGCTATTACACTGAAGAAATGCAGGCCAAATCTGCACGCATACTCATACTGGAAAATGCACTACGTCGAGCCCTAGACCAGCAGCAATTTGTGCTCAATTATCAACCACAAATCAGCACTGATACAGGCAAACTCGTAGGTGCAGAGACATTGTTACGCTGGCACCATCCTGAACTTGGATTAATCTCACCCGCAGAATTCATTCCGATCGCTGAAGACAGCGGACAAATCTACCAAATTGGCGCATGGGTATTACGCACCGCTATCCAGCAGCTCAAATCCTGGATAGAGGCTGGATTACCGCCCATGATAATTGCAGTCAATTTATCCGCTGTACAATTCCGTCATACAGGATTGCCTGATCTGGTGACATCACTCCTCAATGAAATTGATCTGCCCGCGCAATATCTGGAATTGGAACTCACAGAAAGTGTAGCCATGGACGAGCCACTAGAAGCCATCGCAATCATGGACAACTTGCATAATCGTGGCGTACGCATGTCAATAGATGACTTTGGAACGGGCTATTCATCCCTGAATTATCTAAAAAAATTCAAAGTATACAAACTCAAAATTGATCAGTCTTTTATCCGTGACATCAATACTGATCCAGAAGATAAAGCCATCGTTACAGCCATTATCAGCATGGCACACAGCTTAGGATTTCAAACGATAGCTGAAGGCGTGGAGACCGCAGAACAACTTGATTTTCTCCGCATACAAGGTTGCGATGAAATACAAGGCTATCACTACAGCAAGCCGCTTAATACAGAACAATTTTCAGCATTCGTGCGTGACTGGCAACCACTTAAGGATAAATAAAAGGCCCGCTAATGCGGGCCTTTATTAATTATTTTCTACTTTTTTTAGAATGTACTGATTAAAATGGAATATCATCATCCATGTCTTCAAAGCTAGGACTGCTGGATTTAGCAGGTGCACTATTCTGTGCAGGTGCACTAGCGCGTTGAGCTGGACGGCTTTCTGTATAGCCACCGTCATCCATACTGGCCGAACCGCCACCACTACGCCCACCCAGCATCTGCATTTTGTCAGCGATAATTTCAGTAGTATATTGATCGTGACCTTCTTTGTTTGTCCACTTGCGTGTTTTCAGGCTACCTTCAAAATAAACCTGTGAACCTTTTTTCAAATATTGCCCAGCAATTTCAGCTAGCTTGCCAAATATAGCAACGCGATGCCACTCAGTACGTTCCTGTTTTTCACCATTTTTATCTTTCCAGTTATCAGTCGTCGCCAACGTCAAATTAACCATAGCATCGCCGCTAGGCATGTAACGAATTTCTGGATCTTTACCGATGTTGCCTACTAAAATTACTTTATTTACTGACGCCATTTTTGCTCTCCTCTATCAATTTGGTCGCACTTGCTTCATCCCAACCCCGTTGGGCTACTTTCATAATTGCAATACTCTCTTGAGCAATCACTGTGGATTCATGCACACCTTGAATTTCACGTAATTTTTGATTAAGAATATCAGCCTGATGTGGAGTTAACACGCCCAATCGGAACATACGTGTTTTAACTGCGGGTGGCGTACGCATCCCAACTGCAGCAATCAACCATAACACCATTAAGCCGGCACTGAACATGAATACAGCAGCATAACCATAATGTTGCGATAACCATCCACCTACCACACCACCGACAAACAAACCTATCGACTGCGAGGTATTATAAACGCCTATCGCCGTTCCCTTGGAACCTACAGGTGCAATTTTTGAAATAAGTGAGGGTAAAGTTGCTTCCAGCACATTAAAAGCAATGAAATACGCCAGCAAGGCGCCGACGATGCCCCAGAAATGTTGCATACTGGCTGCCATACCAAGTTGCGCCATAAGCATGAGTGCAACAGCGGCAACAAAAACCTGTTTTAATTTTGCCTTCTTCTCTCCGTAGATAATAGCGGGAACCATAACGATAAAAGCTACCAACACTACAGGCAAATATACTTCCCAGTGATGATTGATATCCAGATTTCCAGTGCTGCGCAGCGCGAAAGGAATAACCACAAACATTGCCATTTGTGCGGCATGCAGCGCAAAGATGCCGAAATTCAATCGCAATAATTGGGTATTACGTAACACCTCACGCAATTTACCTGGACTAGCCTCAGCATCAAGATGGAATTGGCTATGAGCAGGGTCAGGGATATACCATTTAACAACGGCTATAGCAGTAAGTGATAACACAGCAGTAAGCAGAAAAATACCATGCATCCCGATATACTGATAAAGCGCGGGGCCAAGCACCAGAGATACGGCAAAAGTCACGCCTATGGTACCGCCTATCATCGCCATAGCATGGGTACGATGCTCCTCGCGCGTAGAATCCGCCAGTAATGCGGTAACCGCGGCTGAGATTGCACCAGCACCCTGAATAATACGACCGATAATTATCGTTTCTATGGTGGTTGCGTTGGCAGCAACAAAGCTTCCTATAGCAAACAGTATCAAACCAATATAAATTACACGCTTACGCCCGAAATGGTCTGATGCCATGCCGAATGGTAGTTGCAGCATTGCTTGAGTCAGTCCGTATGCACCTAGCGCCAACCCAACCATAGTGTGGTCACTACCACCCGGCAGGTGTTCGGCATAAAGTGCGAACACGGGCAAGATCAAAAACATACCCAACATACGCAGGCCAAATATACTCGCCAAACCAACGCTGGCACGGACTTCGCTGGCATTCATTTTGTCGATATCGACATCTGTTTTATTCATTGCTTGGGAACATGAGTAAAAAAAGGTATATTAACAGGTTAGCCCTTTCTAGAGTATGACAGGCATGGATAATATCCGCATACGCGGTGCACGGACGCATAATTTAAAGAACATACAGCTGGATTTACCACGCAATAAACTGGTGGTGATTACCGGCTTATCTGGCTCAGGCAAATCTTCCCTGGCTTTTGATACGCTCTACGCCGAAGGCCAACGCCGTTATGTCGAATCGCTATCGGCGTATGCGCGGCAATTTTTGCAGTTAATGGAAAAACCCGACGTGGATTCCATCGAAGGCTTATCGCCTGCGATTTCCATAGAGCAAAAAGCCACCAGCCATAATCCACGCTCGACCGTCGGTACAGTGACAGAAATTCATGATTATCTGCGCTTGCTATTCGCTCGCGTAGGTGAGCCACATTGTCCTGAACACCATATCCCACTCACCGCGCAAACCGTATCGCAAATGGTCGACCATGTTCTGGCCTTGCCCGAAGATACCAAACTGATGATATTGGCACCAATTATCAATGACCGCAAAGGTGAGCATGTCGATTTACTCGATGAGTTGCGCGCACAAGGTTTTGTTCGTGTACGGATTGATGGCAACGTTTATGAAATGGACGAACTGCCCAAACTCGATAAAAATAAAAAACATACGCTGGCGGTGGTCGTTGATAGATTGAAAGTCCGTGCCGATGTGAAACAGCGACTGGCCGAATCATTTGAAACTGCGTTACGTCATGCTGATGGCCGCGCGCTGGCGGTGAATATGGAAACCAATGCTGAAACATTATTCTCAGCACGCTATGCCTGCCCAGTCTGCGATTACGCACTGACCGAACTTGAGCCTCGCTTATTTTCATTTAACAATCCTGCCGGTGCATGCCCCAAATGCGATGGCCTGGGCGTCATCCAGTTTTTTGATGCCAAGCGCGTAGTAGCCTTTCCACATTTATCTCTAGCCGCAGGTGCAATCAAAGGCTGGGATAAACGCAATCCATTTTATTTTCAATTGCTGCAAAGCCTAGCACTGCATTATGGCTTTGATTTGGAAACGCCATTTGAACAACTGCCGGACACTGTCAAAACCATTATTCTTTCTGGTAGTGGTAAAGAACAAATAGCTTTTACTTATCCAGGCGAACGTCGGCCTAAACTGCATGCGTTTGAAGGCATTTTAAATACCTTAGCACGACGTTATAAAGAAACCGATTCACAATCCATACGCGAAGAGCTTTCCAAGTATTTGAATAACCAGCCCTGCCCAAGTTGCGGCGGCACCCGACTCCGACGTGAAGCACGCTATGTTTATGTGGCAAACAAAACGCTGTATGAGTTATCAGCACTGCCGTTGAAGCAGGCACTTACTTTTTTCACGAATCTGCAATTAGCTGGCAATAAGCAAGCCATCGCTGAACGCATCATTCAGGAAATTGCCGCACGTTTGCAGTTCTTGAATAATGTAGGGCTAGAGTATTTATCGCTAGACCGATCTGCAGAAACACTCTCTGGTGGTGAAGCACAGCGCATACGTCTGGCTTCGCAAATAGGCTCAGGTCTGACCGGCGTGATGTATGTGCTTGATGAACCCTCTATCGGCTTGCATCAGCGTGATAACGACCGTTTATTGGCGACATTACGACGGCTACGCGATTTAGGTAATAGCGTCATCGTGGTCGAGCATGACGAAGATGCCATACGCATGGCAGATTTTGTGGTGGATATGGGCCCTGGCGCAGGTGTACATGGCGGACATGTGGTGGCCAGCGGAACACCAGAACAAATTATGCAGCACCCTGACTCTCTCACTGCAGCCTATTTATCAGGACGTCGCAGCATTGCCATTCCAGCACAACGTCGTGCAGTTGATCCGACACGTCAGTTAGTACTCACTGGCGCTACGGGTAATAACCTGAAAAATGTGACGCTGACATTGCCAGCGGGTTTGCTGGTATGCGTCACTGGTGTATCAGGCTCAGGCAAATCAACGTTAATCAACGATACCCTCTATGCCGCGATGGCGCGACATTTGTACGGCTCGTCTGCTGAACCTGCACCTTACACGCAAATCGACGGGCTGGCTTTATTTGATAAAGTGATTAACGTGGATCAGAGCCCTATCGGTCGCACGCCACGCTCTAACCCCGCAACTTACACAGGATTATTTACCCCTATCCGTGAACTGTTCGCAGGCGTGCCTGCTGCACGTGAACGTGGTTATGGTCCTGGCCGCTTCTCATTCAATGTCAAAGGTGGGCGTTGCGAGGCATGCCAAGGCGACGGTGTAATTAAAGTCGAGATGCATTTCTTACCCGACGTCTATGTGCCTTGCGACGTGTGCCACGGCAAGCGTTATAACCGTGAAACACTGGAGATTAATTACAAGGGGAAAACCATCGCCGAAGTACTGGCGATGACAGTCGAAGATGCATATGCATTCTTCAACGCAGTTCCGGTTGTCGCACGCAAGCTCAGCACACTGCTGGATGTTGGCCTGGGTTATATACAACTCGGTCAGGCAGCGACAACACTATCAGGTGGCGAAGCCCAACGCGTAAAGCTATCACTAGAGCTTTCCAAACGCGACACAGGCCGCACCTTATACATATTAGATGAACCCACCACAGGCTTGCATTTCGCCGATATAGCTTTACTGCTCAAGGTGATACATAAACTGGCCGACCAGGGCAATACCGTAGTTGTCATCGAACACAATTTAGACGTGATTAAAACCGCCGATTGGGTACTCGATATTGGCCCTGAGGGTGGTGATGGTGGCGGCTATATAGTCGCCAGCGGCACACCCGAACATATCGCTCAACATCCGGATAGCCACACTGGTCGCTATCTTAAACCTCTACTTGCTTAAGCCTACCCATGCACATTCGATATACCCTTGCCGACATTAAAAAAACCTTCCCGACCATCTTTTATGATCGTGGACTCAGCATTTATGAACAACATAAAGTTCAGCACGTTGGTTATGATGACAACAACAACCTTTTATTAGGTGAAGTTCAGGGAAGTCGCGCACTCCCTTACCATCAACGTATCAGCCTGCAAATGCGCAATGGCAAACTTATTATCGATGGTGCATGTGATTGCCCAATAGGACGTAATTGCAAACACGTCATCGCGGCTCTCATACACACGCTACATACACCACCAGCAAATGAACAAGACTTGCAACCCATCACGCTTAAGTCCATCATACCAGCGCAAAAATCGACATATACTGCGCAGAATTGGTTAGCTCAAATTGATGAAGCCCTTGCAGAAGTAGATGCCCCTGAATATCCACCTCACGAAGCATATCGACTGATTTACGTTCTCGCTCCTGCAATGTATGGATCAGGATTAACTGTGCGGCTGATGCGCTCCAGACTTAAAAAGGATGGTGGATTCGGCAAGGCAATGCGCTACACTCAGTTTTTTGAGGTTGCTTTAGGACGCGGTGGCAGCGTGGCTAGCGAGTTAGACAGGAAGTTATGCGCCCGCATATTTCAATCCAACCCATTGTCGCCATCAGATCCGAAGATTACCGGTGCGCATAGCGGCGAATTACTCCACGACATCATAAGCAGCAGCCGCGCTTGCTGGCAAGACAGTGAATCACCCACATTATCTCTTGGCGAAACGCGTGAATGTGAGCTTAACTGGATCGCGGACGAAGAAGGCAATCAGCAACTCAGTGTGCCACTAGATGCTAATGAAATCGTACTGCCGATCACACCACCTTGGTGGCTAAACACCCACACCATGCAATGTGGGAAACTGGCAACAGGCATCCCCGACCACTTAGCCAGCATACTGGTAAACTCTCCCGCAATTCCAAGCGAGGCATTAACTGAAGTTACGCATACATTAAAGCAGCGCCTACCAAACATTACGTTACCTGAACCGCAGTCACTAACGACTGCGCATTTGGATCAAGTCCCACCTAACCCCATACTGATCCTACAGGAAATCGCAGTAAACCTGAATGATCACTGGAAACGACGTGACGATACCAGCGTGCACTTACTCGCATGTGCACAAATCGCTTTTGAATATCATGGAATTCGAGTCAATGACTATTCAACTAACGCGTCAATTAGCCGTCGCAAAGATAACACACGCTACACTACCGTCCGTGATTTGCAGCAAGAGCGTGAATTTTCCAAGCTCATCATGACGCACACTGATTTAACCCAAGTTGATTTACTCTTCCCTGCTCTGGCATTAACAAAGGAACAAGCGACAACTCTCAGCCTGGCGCAGCCATCCGATTGGCTAGATTTCATGATAGAAGACGTACCCAGATTGCGAGAGCTTGGATGGTCCGTTGAAATGACTGATGAGTTTCCATACAGCGTTGCTGAAGTGGGCGATGAATTCAGCGCAGACATAGAAGAAAGCTCTGGCAACGATTGGTTTAGTCTGGATCTGGGTATAGATGTCGATGGTGAACGTATCAGTTTATTACCTATCCTAGCGCAAACTTTCCAACAATATAGCCCAGATCAAATTCGTGAACTCACCAATCCTAACTGTGACCCTAAACGAAAACTGGTTTGCATGTTGCCAGATAAACGCATGTTGGCGTTGCCATTGCAAAGGTTACAAGGAATATTGTCAGTACTCGTGGAATTGTTTGATGGCAAACACAGCCTCACGGTCGATGGGAAATTGGAATTAAGTGCGCTCCATGCCACACGTTTAGCCGAACTGGAAGCCAATGCACGACCAAGATGGTTAGGAGGTGAAAGATTACTGGCGTTAGGTCAAAAACTAAAAGACTTTACTGGCATTGTTCCTGTGCCTATCCCGGCTGGATTAAATGCAACATTGCGCGGATATCAACAAGAGGGGCTGAACTGGCTACAGTTTCTCAGGGAATATAACCTGGGTGGCATCCTAGCTGATGACATGGGGTTAGGTAAAACGCTACAAACGCTGGCACACGTGCTGGTTGAAAAACAAGCAGGGCGCGCCGATCGCCCAAGTCTGGTCATTGCGCCAACGAGTTTAATGTTTAACTGGCAAGCGGAAGCAGCAAAGTTCACACCAGATCTGAAAGTACTGCTTTTACATGGGCAAGAGCGTAAGCAACATTTTGAATCTGTAGCTCAATATGACATAGTGTTGACTACCTATCCTTTATTGGCGCGCGATAAGGAATTTCTAACCGCACAACCTTTTCACCTGCTAATACTTGATGAAGCACATGCTATCAAAAATCCTAAGGCACTTTCTACTCAGATAGTTCATCAAATTCAGGCGCGTCATAGATTGGCTTTAACGGGTACCCCGATGGAAAATCATCTGGGTGAACTATGGTCTTTGTTCCATTTTCTGCTACCAGGATTACTGGGTAGCGCTGATACGTTCAAACGCCAATTTCGTAACCCTATAGAGAAGCATGAAGATAAACAACGTAGTGTTGCACTCGCACAACGCGTCAAGCCATTCATGTTACGACGCACCAAACAACAGGTTGTTACCGAATTACCGCCTAAAACTGACATCATTCGCAGCTGTGAACTGATAGGCGCACAACGTGACTTATACGAGTCTGTACGTGCTGTGATGCAAGATAAAATACGCAGAGAAATTGACAGTAAGGGATTTAAAAAGAGTCAGATTGTTATTCTTGATGCATTATTAAAATTGCGCCAAGTCTGCTGCGATCCGAGATTACTTAAGTTACCCACAGCACATCGCGTGCAGCAATCGGCAAAACTTGAAATGCTAACTTCATTGTTACCAGACATGATAGAAGAAGGGCGTCGCGTGCTGCTATTCTCACAGTTCACATCAATGTTAGATTTAATCGAGCCTGAACTCAATAGTTTAAAAATCCCATTTGTACGCCTAACTGGAGACACCCAAGACAGAGCCACACCAGTTCAGCAATTTCAGAATGGCGATGTGCCATTATTTCTCATTAGTTTGAAAGCCGGTGGAGTCGGTCTTAATTTAACTACAGCAGATACCGTTATTCATTACGACCCGTGGTGGAATCCTGCCGTTGAAGATCAAGCGACAGGCCGCGCACATCGAATTGGTCAATTAAACCCAGTATTCGCATACAAGCTGACTACAATTGGAACCGTTGAAGAAAAGATAATTAAAATGCAGGATAGAAAACGTGCGTTAGCACAAGGAATACTTGGGGATGAAGGTGTCGGAGTCAGTGCATTCAGTCCAGACGAATTAATTAGCTTGTTCGAACCACTAAATTAAAATATTAATAAAGTCATTCTTGCTAAAGCAAGAATGACTTAAAATCGCAGATGATTTATATTACTCGATTCTATAAAACAATATTAAATTTCTAGCTGCTTAATACTCACTAAAAATTACAGACATAAAAAAAGCCGATGAAATCGGCTTTTTTTACAAGTATGGATGCCTTAAGCAGCAACATCTTCTACTAATTCAGCGTCTGCAGGACGATCTACCATTTCGATTAATGCCATAGGTGCATTATCACCATTACGGAAACCGAATTTTAAGATACGTAAGTATCCACCGTTACGTGTAGCAAAACGAGGACCCAATTCATCAAATAACTTAACAACCATTTCACGATCACGTAAACGATTGAAAGCTAAACGACGATTAGCAAGACTAGGTTTTTTACCTAAAGTAATGAATGGCTCTGCAAAACGACGCAGTTCCTTTGCTTTAGGCAAAGTTGTTTTAATAACTTCATGACGCAATAAAGCATTGGTCAAGTTACGTAACAAAGCAGCGCGATGACTACTAGTACGATTTAATTTACGATTGGCGAGACGGTGACGCATCGTTATATTCCTTATCCTTAATTAAGGCTTCTCAAGCCCAACTGGTGGCCAGTTTTCGAGTTTCATACCCAAGCTGAGACCCTTGGAAGCCAAAACATCTTTAATTTCATTTAAAGATTTACGGCCTAAATTTGGTGTTTTCAACAATTCATTTTCACTACGCTGAATTAAATCACCGATATAAAAAATGTTTTCAGCTTTTAAGCAATTTGCCGAACGCACAGTCAGTTCCAAATCATCAACTGGACGTAACAAGGTTGGATCAACCTGTGGAACTTTTGGAGCTTCAGCAGCAACAGGAGTTCCCTTCAAGTCAGCAAACAATGCTAATTGCTCAACCATAATACGCGCAGCATAACGAACTGCTTCTTCTGGATCAATAGTGCCATTGGTTTCAACATCTAAAATCAACTTATCCAGATCAGTACGCTGTTCTACACGGGCGCTTTCAACAGCATAAGCCACGCGACGAACTGGGCTGAATGATGAATCAACTTTAATTGAACCCAAAGTTTGAGTATCTTCAGCCTGACGACGTGCAGAAACTGGTTGGTAACCACGCCCTTGCTGAACTTTGATCTCCATTTCAATCTTGCCACCTTTGGTAAGGTGCGCAATAATGTGATCCGGGTTCACTATTTCAACATCGTGTGGCACTTCAATATCAGCAGCAGTCACTAAACCTTGCTCAGACTTACTCAATTTAAGCGTAACTTCGCTTCTATCGTTAAGCTTAAGCGCGATACCTTTAAGATTCAAAAGAATGTCAACAACGTCCTCTTGCACGCCTTCAATGGTTGAATACTCGTGCAACACACCACTGATACTTACTTCAGTTGGTGCTGCACCAGGCATAGATGACAACAAAATACGTCTTAATGAATTGCCTAGTGTATGACCATAACCACGTTCAAACGGCTCCATAATTACACGAGCACGTGTTGGTGTTACAGCTTCTACATCTATAATTCGTGGCTTTAATAAATCAGCAGTGCTACTTTGCATGAATGGTTTCCCTCTTAAATGCTTCGGGATTATTTAGAATACAATTCAACAATAAGTTGCTCATTGATAGTTGCAGGCAATTCAGCACGTTGTGGACGCGCTTTGTATGTACCTTTCATATCTTTGGCATTAACTTCTATCCACTCAGGGAAACCACGTTGTTCAGCAGCCGCTAAAGCTGCTTTAATACGCAATTGTTGCTTAGATTTCTCAGCTACTTCAATCACATCACCAGGCTGTACAGCATAGGATGGAATATTTACGCGTTTGCCATTAACTAAAATACTGTTATGACGAACTACTTGACGTGATTCAGCACGTGAACCGCCAAAGCCCATACGATAAGTAACAGTATCAAGACGACCTTCAAGTAATTGCAACAGTGTTTCACCTGTTACACCACGTTGACGATCAGCTTCTTTGTACAAATCACGGAATTGGCGCTCTAAAACGCCGTATGTACGACGCAATTTTTGCTTTTCACGCAACTGCACACCATAATCAGACAAGCGATTATTTTTCTTTTGACCGTGCTGACCTGGTGGGAAAGGACGACGCTCAATAGCACACTTATCAGTGAAGCATTTTTCAGCCTTCAAGAACAGTTTCTCGCCTTCGCGACGACACTGGCGGCATTTTGGATCTAAATTTCTGGCCACTTTACAACTCCTGCTTAGATACGACGTTTCTTAGGCGGACGGCAACCATTATGCGGCACTGGCGTCACGTCAGAGATACTGGTAATTTTAAAACCAGCGTTATTTAATGCACGAACCGCAGATTCACGGCCAGGTCCAGGACCCTTAATACGCACTTCAAGATTCTTAACACCACATTCTTGAGCTAGTTTGCCTGCATTTTCAGCTGCAATCTGTGCTGCAAATGGTGTACTTTTACGTGAACCTTTGAAACCAGCACCACCAGAAGTAGCCCAAGACAACGCATTGCCTTGACGATCTGTGATGGTAACGATGGTATTGTTAAAAGAAGCATGAATGTGTGCTACACCTTCAGCAACATTCTTTTTAACCTTTTTACGTACTCTTATATTAGCTTTAGCCATATCATTTATCCTTTATTTCGATGCACGAACAGCTTTTTTAGGGCCTTTACGTGTACGAGCATTTGTACGGGTGCGTTGACCACGCAATGGCAAGCCACGACGATGACGCAAACCACGATAACAACCCATATCCATCAAGCGCTTGATGTTCATCGTTACTTCACGACGCAAGTCACCTTCTACAGTGTGCTTAGCAACACCTTCACGGAGTTTTTCCATGTCAGCATCAGTAAGATCTTTAATCTTAGTCGTTGTACCAACACCCGCATTCACACAAATCATGTGTGCAGTGGTGCGACCTATACCGTAAATTGAAGTTAATGCAATTTCAGCATGTTGGTGGTTCGGGATGTTTACCCCAGCAATACGGGCCATCTGCTTACTCCAGAATCAAAACGTTAAATTTTAACATACAATGCGCTGTCAAGACAATCATCCTTGACGTTGCTTGTGACGCGGATCCTCACAGATCACACGAACAACACCTTTACGGCGAACAATCTTACATTTACGGCAAATTTTCTTTACCGATGCCTGTACTCTCATGACAACTCCTTAACAAAACTGCTTAAACGGTTAGAAACCTTACTTAGCTCGAAATGTAATTCGAGCTTTAGATAAATCATAAGGCGTAAGTTCAACCGTTACTTTATCACCTGGTAAAATACGAATATAATGCATGCGCATTTTTCCAGAAATATGACCTAATACTACGTGCCCATTCTCAAGCTTAACCTTGAAAGTCGCATTAGGCAGCGTCTCCAAAATTTCACCCTGCATCTGGATGGTATCTTCTTTAGACATCCTTAAGCCACCATACAATTAACGTGAAACAAAACCATTACCTTTAAAATTTGCCTTTTTGAGCAAACCTTCATATTGTTGCGACATGACATAGGCTTGAACTTGCGCCATGAAATCCATAGTTACAACCACAATAATTAACAATGAAGTACCGCCAAAGTAAAAAGGCACATTAAACTTCACTATCAAGAATTCAGGTAGTAAACAAACCAAGGTAATGTAAATTGCACCTATCAACGTTAGCCTTGTCATTATCTTATCTATGTACTTTGATGTTTGCTCACCAGGACGTATACCTGGAACAAATGCACCACTTTTCTTCAAATTATCTGCAGTCTCTTTTGGATTGAACACCAACGCAGTGTAGAAAAAACAAAAGAACACAATAGCAGTTGCATAAAGAATCACGTATATTGGCTGACCAGGTGAAAGTGCAGAACCCACATCCTTCAACCAACTCATACTTTCATGACTACCAAACCACCCTGCCAATGTGGCAGGAAACAAAATAATACTAGAAGCAAAGATAGGTGGGATTACACCAGCCATATTCAACTTCAAAGGCAAATGTGAACTTTGACCACCATAAACCTTATTACCAACTTGTCGCTTGGCATAATTAACAAGTACTTTACGCTGACCGCGCTCAACAAATACAACCAAAGCCGTTACTAAAATAACTGCGACAAACAACATCAACACCAAAGGAATTGAAAATGCACCAGTACTAGTCAACTCTAGAGTACCACCGATTGCGTGCGGCAAACCTGCAACTATACCTGCAAAGATGATCATCGATATACCATTACCAATACCGCGTTCAGTTATCTGCTCACCCAGCCACATTAGAAACATCGTGCCAGCAACTAAAGTCATTACAGCGGTAATTCGAAACAAGAAGCCAGGATCTATAACTAAACCAGCCTGTGACTCCAATGCAACTGCAATACCTAACCCTTGAAACAGCGCCAAAGCTACAGTGCCATAACGAGTATATTGTGTAATTTTACGACGACCCGAATCGCCCTCTTTCTTCAAAGCTTCTAGCTGCGGTGAAACTACAGTCAGCAATTGCATAATGATAGATGCGGAAATATAAGGCATTATTCCCAAAGCAAAAACAGTAAATCGTGACAAAGCACCACCTGAGAACATGTTAAACATGCCTAAGATTCCACCCTGTTGCGCTTTAAATAAATGCTCTAGTGCCACCGGGTCTATACCTGGAACAGGTATATGAGCACCAATACGATATACCACCAAAGCACCTATTAAAAACCATAGACGTTGCTTTAGATCACCGAATTTGTTGGCAGCACCAACTTTAGCTTTAGTAGCAGTCAAGATTTAGTCCTGAAAACTTCCACCTGCCGCTTCGATAGCAGCACGAGCAGCTTTAGTAGCAGTTAAACCTTGAAGCGTTACTGCACGAGAAATAGTACCGGTCATAACAATTTTGGCAGTTTTCGCTCTAGCTGAAATCAAACCAGCTTGCTTCAAAACCAGAATATCAATCTGATCAATAGGCAACTTATCAATTACGCTCAACAAAACTTCAGCAGTATCACCAGCTGTCAATGAAACGAAACCACGTTTAGGTAGACGGCGTTGAATAGGCATTTGACCGCCTTCAAAACCAACCTTATGGAATCCACCAGTACGTGATTTTTGGCCCTTATGACCACGACCAGCCGTTTTCCCTAGACCACTACCAATACCGCGACCAACACGACGACAAGGTTTGTTACTACCAGCAGCTGGCTTTAAATTATTTAATTCCATATCAACCCTCGCATTTAACGAGATAATAAACTTTATTGATCATGCCGCGATTTGAAGGAGTATCCAACACTTCTACGGTATGATTTAAGCGACGCAGACCCAAGCCTTTAACACAAGCACGGTGATCTTGCTTCGTACCAATAACGCTTTTAACCAACGTCACTTTAATTTTTTTTGCAGTAGCAGTCATCGCTTACTCCGTAATTTCAGCAACAGATTTACCACGCTTAGCAGCAATTTCTGAAGGAGAGTTTATTTGCATTAGACCGTTAATCGTTGCACGAACAACGTTGTAAGGATTAGTAGATCCTATGCACTTAGCAAGAATGTTATGAACACCCATCACTTCGAAAACAGCACGCATCGGACCACCAGCAATGATACCAGTACCTTCAGACGCTGGCTGCATATAAACTACAGCAGCACCATGTTTACCAATAACTGCGTGGTGCAAGGTTCCGTTCTTTAAATTAACTTTAGTCAATTTACGACGAGCTTCATCCATAGCCTTTTGTACAGCAACTGGCACTTCACGGGACTTGCCCTTGCCCATACCAATACCGCCATCACCATCACCAACAACAGTCAATGCAGCGAAACCTAAAATACGTCCACCTTTAACCACTTTAGTAACGCGATTAACGGCGACCATCTTCTCGCGCAAACCATCACTACTCTCTTGGTTAGTTTCTATCTTTGCCATATGTACACCCCAATTAGAAGTTCAGACCGTTTTCACGCGCGGCATCAGCCAACGCTTTAACGCGACCATGATAACGGAAACCAGAACGGTCGAAAGCAACTTCAACAATACCAGCCTGTTTAGCTTTTTCTGCAATGCGCTTACCTACCAAAGTCGCAGCAGCAACGTTACCACCGCTAGCCAATTCTTTACGAACATCGACTTCAACACTAGATGCACTTGCTAAAACTTTACCACCCGTTGCATCGATAATTTGCGCATAAATATTGCAATTTGAACGATAAACAACCAAACGTGTGGCTTTTTGATCTGCAATGCGGGCACGGGTTTTGCGTGCTCTGCGCAGACGCGCTGTATTCTTATCCATGATTTAACCTTACTTTTTCTTGGTTTCTTTAATCACAACCACTTCATCGGAATAACGCACACCTTTACCTTTATAAGGCTCAGGTTTACGATATGCGCGAACGTCAGCAGCAACTTGACCAACCTTTTGACGATCCATACCTTTAATAAGTATTTCCGTTTGGCTTGGCGTTTCAACCTTGATGCCTTCAGGCATTTTATGTGCAATAGGATGCGAATAACCCAAGGTTAAGTTAAGCACATCGCCCGCAGCTTGCGCACGATAACCAACACCAACCAATTGTAATTTACGCTCAAATCCTTTAGTAACACCCTGAACCATGTTTGCTAACAAAGCACGCATAGTACCGGACATTGCATTTGCACGAATCGAATCATCAGCGGGCGCAAATGTTAAAGTGTCACCCTCACGAGCAATTACCACATTTGCGTTTGCTGCTTGCTCTAAAGTACCTAAAGGCCCTTTAATTGCGACAACATTCGCGTTAATTGTTACTTCTACACCAGCAGGCACTGCTACTGGATTTTTAGCTACACGAGACATTGCATTTCCTCATCAAGCTACGATGCAAAGAACTTCGCCACCCACGCCATTTGCGCGAGCTTTGCGGTCAGTCATTAACCCACCTGAGGTGGAGATAATAGCAATACCGAGTCCATTCATCACTTTTGGAAGTTCCTGACTGCTTTTATATATGCGCAGTCCGGGACGGCTTACCCGTTCAATTTTTTCAATAACGGGACGACCTGCATAATATTTTAAACCTATATGCAATTCGGGTTTGCCAGAATTATCATCGACTGAAAAATCATCGACATAACCTTCGTCTTTTAAAACTTTAGCAATAGCCAATTTGACTTTAGAGCTAGGCATTTTAACGGTAGATTTCTCTACACTTTGTGCATTGCGTATACGCGTTAGCATATCTGCAATTGGATCACTCATACTCATTCGATACTCTCCCGCTTACCAGCTGGCCTTAACCATGCCTGGCACTTCACCACGCATAGCGTGTTCACGCAATTTAATGCGACCCAGACCAAACTTCCTGAACACACCACGCGGACGCCCAGTCAGCGCACAACGATTGCGCAAACGAACAGGACTTGCATTGCGTGGTAACTTTTGCAATTTCAGACGCGCTTCGAAACGCACTTCTTCAGACAAATCAGTATTTGCAATTGTTGCCATAATTTCAGCACGTTTTGCAGCAAATTTCTCTACCGTGGCGCGACGTTTTAAATCGCGATTAATCACTGCTAGTTTAGCCATGACATCCTCAGTTCTTAAATGGAAACTTAAATGCAGCAAGCAAAGCACGCGCTTCAGCATCAGTTTTTGCGGTTGTAGTAATGGTAATATTCATACCACGCAAAGCATCGATTTTATCATATTCAATTTCTGGGAATATGATCTGCTCACGCACACCCATGTTGTAGTTACCGCGACCGTCAAATGACTTACCTGACAAACCACGGAAGTCACGAATACGCGGGATTGCTACGGTAACTAAACGATCGAGAAACTCAAACATACGTTCACGACGCAAAGTAACCATACAACCTACAGGATAATCATCACGAATCTTGAAACCCGCGATAGATTTACGAGATTTTGTCACCACCGGCTTTTGACCTGCAATCTTCTGCATATCACCAACAGCGTGGTCCATCACCTTCTTATCCGCAACAGCCTCACCAACACCCATATTGAGCGTGATCTTTTCGATCATAGGGACTTCCATCACAGACTTATAACCGAACTGTTTAACCAATTCAGGCACAACCGTGGTGTTATAGAATTCTTGTAAACGAGCCATTATAATTCCTTAAATATCGACGACTTCGTTGGAGGATTTAAAAATCCGAACTTTACGTCCGTCTTCTAAAAACTTAAATCCAACACGATCAGCACGCTGGGTAGCGGAATTAAATAAAGCCACGTTCGAGATTTGCATAGGCATTTCTTTAACAAGAATACCACCCGCATCACCTTTAACAGGATTAGGCTTTACGTGCTTCTTGACAGTATTAACGCCCTCAACCAACAAATGAGTATCGCTCTTTACAGCCAGCACAGTACCGCGCTTGCCCTTATCTTTTCCTGTGATAACAATAACATTATCACCTTTACGTATCTTGTTCACGCAACCCCCTTAAAGCACTTCTGGTGCCAATGAAACGATTTTCATAAATCGCTCAGTGCGCAATTCGCGGGTAACTGGCCCAAAGATGCGTGTACCAATTGGCTCGAGTTTATTGTTAAGCAATACCGCGGCATTGTTATCAAATTTAACCAAAGAACCATCAGGACGACGAACACCCTTAGCAGTACGCACTACGACAGCATTATATACATCGCCTTTTTTGACACGGCCGCGAGGGGCTGCATCTTTAATAGCAACTTTAATAATGTCGCCTATGCTTGCATAGCGACGCTTTGAGCCACCCAACACTTTGATGCACATAACAGACCGCGCACCTGTATTGTCAGCCACATCCAACCTAGACTGCATTTGTATCATTTAACTCTCCAACTTAACCCGCCGAGCCAGGGTTCCCTGTCAAGACAGCTAGTTTTGGACCCGTACGGGAAGATGCCGTTACCGGCAGGACGAAAGCAAAAGAGTATAACAGCACTTAACTAAAAGTGCAAGTGTTATACAGCTGCCGCTTTAGATATTAATTTAGCAACCATCCAAGTTTTAGTCTTGGATATTGGCTTACTTTCCTCAATAATCACTAAATCACCTTCGTGATAATCGTTATTCTGGTCATGAGCATGGTATTTCTTAGAGCGACGAATAACTTTACCAAGAACCGGATGTTTAACTTTACGTTCAACAAGCACAGTTACTGTTTTATCCATCTTGTCGCTCACTACACGACCAGTCATACTACGAACAACTTTGTTTTCAGCTGCACTCATTTATTCACCGCTTTCAGTTCATTCTCACGTAACACAGTGCGGACTCGTGCAATACTTTTACGCAATTTACCAAGCTCGCTGGTTTTGTTAGTTTGCTGAGTTGCAACTTGCATACGCAAGCTGAACTGAGCACGCAACAATTCAATCAATTCCAATTTAACATCTGCCGTGGATTTAGCACGCAATTCGCTCGCCATCATCATTAGCCACCTATCATTCTAGTTACAAAAGTAGTCTGAATTGGTAATTTAGCAGCAGCAAGACGGAATGCCTCACGTGCAATTACTTCATCAACACCGTCCATTTCGTAGAGCATTTTACCTGGCTGAATCTCAGCAACGTAATACTCTGGATTACCTTTACCGTTACCCATACGTACTTCAGCTGGTTTCTCTGAAATTGGTTTGTCAGGGAAAACACGAATCCAAATACGTCCGCCACGCTTAATATAACGAGTCATTGCACGACGTGCTGCTTCAATTTGGCGCGCTGTCAAACGACCACGACCCAAAGCTTTCAAACCAAAATCACCAAAACTGACTTTGTTACCACGGGTAGCAATACCAGTATTGCGACCCTTTTGTTCTTTACGGTACTTTCTTCTAGCTGGCTGTAGCATGTTTTGCTCCTGGCTTTCTTACGCGTTTCTCTGGTTCGGTTGGCACAACGACTGGCTGTTCACCATTTGCTAACATATCGCCTTTATAAACCCAAACTTTTACGCCAATAATGCCATAAGTAGTTAACGCTTCATAAAAACCATAATCGATATCGGCACGGAGTGTATGCAAAGGGACTCGACCTTCACGATACCACTCAGTACGAGCGATTTCAGCACCGTTCAAACGACCAGAACTCATGATTTTAATACCCTGAGCGCCGAGACGCATTGCATTCTGCATGGCACGTTTCATAGCACGACGGAACATAATACGTTTTTCCAACTGACCAGCAATATTTGCCGCGATCAATTGAGCATCAATTTCAGGTTTACGAACTTCTTCGATATTGACATGCACTGGAACTGCCATCATTTTCTGCAGTTGCGCTTTCAACACTTCGATGTCTTCACCTTTTTTACCAATAACAACACCAGGTCTAGCGCTGTGTATGGTGATGCGTGCATTTTTAGCCGGACGCTCAATCACAATCTTACTGACTGATGCATTAGCTAATTTCTTTTTAAGAAATGTGCGAACTTTAATATCTTCGTTTAGCGTAGCTGCGAAGTCATGGCTGTTAGCAAACCACTTCGAACTCCAGTTGCGCGTTACTGGAAGACGGAAACCTATCGGATGTATCTTCTGTCCCATTACCGTTCCTTATTCGTCGCCGACTGTCACAGCAATATGACAAGTCTGTTTAATAATACGATTGCCACGACCCTTTGCACGAGCCATGAAGCGCTTCATAGAAGGACCCTCATCAACTGTGATAGTCGCGACTTTCAATTCGTCGATATCAGCGCCTTCATTATGCTCAGCATTAGCAATAGCAGAATTCAGAACCTTCTTGATAACAACAGCACCTTTTTTAGGGCTAAAAGCCAAAATATTAAGCGCCTGATCCACTGGCAGACCACGTATTTGATCAGCGACTAAGCGAGCTTTTTGTGCTGACAAATGGGTGCCACGTAAAATAGCTGAAACTTTCATCATAGGCTCCTATTTCTTCGCTTTCTTATCAGCCGCATGGCCTTTAAAAGTACGGGTCAAAGAAAACTCACCTAGTTTATGACCTACCATGTTTTCAGATACAAAAACAGGTATGTGTTGCTTACCATTATGTACAGCTATAGTAAGACCAATAAAATCAGGCAAAACTGTTGAACGACGTGACCAAGTTTTAATTGGACGCTTGTCGTTGGTTGCGCGTGCTGCCTCAACCTTTTTCTGTAGGTGCGCGTCAACAAACGGACCTTTTTTAATCGAACGTGGCATAGTTATGACCTTTTAACGTTTATGACGACTACGCACAATCATACCGCTAGTGCGTTTGTTGTTACGAGTACGGTAACCCTTGGCAGGAACACCCCAAGGACTAACTGGATGACGTCCAGCTGCTGTCTTACCCTCACCACCACCGTGTGGGTGATCAACCGGGTTCATTACAACACCACGAACGGTAGGTCTAATACCACGCCAGCGATTAGCGCCCGCTTTACCGATAGAACGTAATGAATGTTCTTCATTACCGACTTCACCGATAGTAGCGCGGCAATCCACATGCACTTTACGAATCTCACCTGAGCGTAAGCGCAGTTGAGCATAAGCGCCTTCACGAGCTAGCAACTGGGCAGAAGTACCAGCAGAACGTGCGATTTGCGCACCTTTGCCTGGCATCATTTCTATACAATGAACCGTACTACCAACTGGAATATTACGAAGTGGCAATGCATTGCCAGCCTTGATAGGCGCATCAGAACCATTCATCAACTGCATTCCAGCAGAAACACCCTTAGGGGCGATAATGTATGCACGTTCACCATCCGCATAGCATAACAACGCCAAATTTGCGGAACGGTTAGGATCATATTCCAAACGCTCAACCTTAGCTGGAACACCATCTTTATTACGACGGAAGTCTACTAAGCGATAGTGCTGTTTATGACCACCACCCATATGACGGGTAGTAATATGACCGTTATTATTACGGCCAGCCGTTTTAGTTTTACGAGCCAGCAATGAAGCGACAGGTTTGCCTTTATGCAAATCTGGCGTCACAACTTTAACTAATGAACGGCGACCAGGGGATGTTGGTTTTACTTTAATAAGTGCCATGTTTTACTCCTCACTGACCCGCCGCAAAGTTAATCTCTTGCCCAGGTTTCAGGCACACAAAAGCTTTTTTCCAATCGCTACGGCGACCCATAAAACGACCAAAACGCTTTTGCTTACCTTTAACAACAAGCATATTTACACTACTGACCTCAACCTTAAACAGCATTTCAACAGCTGCTTTAACTTCAGGCTTGGTTGCATCAGGACAAACACGGAAGATCACCTGCTCGTGTTTATCTGCAACGTAAGTGCTCTTTTCAGAAATTTGCGGCGCCAGGATAACTTGCAACAAGCGTGCATCACTAAATTTTAATGTACTCATGCCAACATCTCCTCAACAGCTTTAACAGCAGCGCTTGTCATCAATACACGACCAAAGCGAACCATACTCACTGGATCAATATGACGAGGCTCAACAATCATTACATTAGGCAAATTGCGTGAAGCCATCCACAAATCGTCATCTAAGTTATCAGTAACTATTAGAACGCGATCACTAAATCCCATCGCCTTCAATTTGTTAGCAAGCAATTTGGTCTTAGGTGCTTCAACTGTTAACGAATCAACAACACTTAGACTTCCTTCGCTAACCAATTTGGACAATATAGCCGCAATACCTGCGCGATACATTTTACGGTTAATCTTCTGTGTAAAATTCTCATCAGGGCTATTTGGAAACGCACGACCACCCCCACGCCAAATAGGGCTTGAAGTCATACCAGAACGAGCACGACCCGTTCCTTTTTGACGCCATGGCTTTTTGGTACTGTGATGTACTGTGCGACGATCCTTTTGTGCACGATTACCGCTACGGGCATTAGCCATATAAGCAGTAACAATCTGATGCACCAAGGCTTCATTATATTCACGACCGAACAAAGCATCAGACGCAACTAAAGCAGTAGCGTCCTGACCTTTGTCGTTAATCATCTTTAGTTCCATTAGGCACCTACCTTCACACTAGGGCGAACAACAACATGACCGCCTTTAGACCCTGGAACAGCACCTTTGACCAATATCAATTGACGTTCAGTATCTATACGGACCACTTCCAGTTTTTGCACAGTACGCTGCACAGCACCCAATTGACCAGCCATACGCTTACCAGGGAAAACACGACCTGGATCTTGCGCTTGACCAATTGAACCTGGCGTATTGTGCGAACGTGAGTTACCGTGACTTGCACGGTTAGATGAGAAGTGATGACGCTTAATTACACCAGAAAAACCCTTACCCAGAGTAGTTCCAGTAACATCAACCAGTTGACCAGGCTGAAATATTTCAACACTAACTACGCTACCCGCAACCAATGCCGGAGCTTCAGTTGCTGGCAAACGAAATTCTTTTAGCAAACGACCAGCCTCAACACCCGCCTTAGCAAGATGACCAGCAGCTGATTTGTTTACACGACTAGCGCGACGCACACCAAAAGCAACCTGAACCGCATTATAGCCATCAGTTTCAGTTGTTTTAATCTGAGTTACGCGGTTATTCGACACATCCAACACCGTTACTGGAATGGTACTACCATCCTCAGCAAAGAGTCGGGTCATGCCTACTTTACGACCGACGAGTCCTAAACTCATTTTTCTATCCTTAACAAAAAGGCGCTGATTACAATTGACCAGCTTTATACCCCAAGAAAACCGTCTTGGTACGGGAATACTAAACCTTGATTTCTACTTCAACACCAGCTGGCAGATCTAATTTCATCAACGCATCAACAGTTTTATCTGTTGGGTCGATGATATCCATAAGACGCAAATGCGTACGGATTTCAAATTGATCACGAGAAGTTTTGTTAACGTGAGGAGAGCGGAGCACATCGAAGCGCTCTATAGAAGTTGGCAATGGAACTGGACCCTTAACTACTGCGCCAGTACGCTTTGCTGTTTCGACAATCTCTAATGCTGACTGATCAATTAGACGATAGTCAAACGCCTTGAGACGAATACGAATTTTTTGATTTTTCATAACCACACCTTAAAGAGCAGAACTTCAAATACGAAAGGGCGGAATTATACCGCCCTTTATGTTTTACAGCAAGTATATTTACTCGATTACTTTAGCGACCACACCAGCACCTACAGTACGACCACCTTCGCGAATCGCGAAACGCAGACCTTCTTCCATAGCGATAGGTGCGATCAGTGCTACTGATACTGATACGTTATCACCTGGCATCACCATTTCGGTACCTGCTGGTAAATCTACTGCGCCAGTTACGTCAGTTGTACGGAAGTAGAACTGTGGACGGTAACCATTGAAGAATGGTGTATGACGACCACCTTCATCTTTAGACAGTACGTAGATTTCTGCACTGAATTTTGTATGCGGCTTGATTGAACCTGGTTTAGCCAAAACTTGACCACGTTCTACGTCTTCGCGCTTGGTACCACGCAACAACAGACCTACGTTGTCACCTGCTTGACCTTGGTCTAGCAGCTTGCGGAACATTTCAACACCGGTACAGGTGGTTTTAACGGTTGGCTTCAAGCCGATGATTTCAACTTCTTCACCAACTTTTACGATGCCGCGTTCAATACGACCTGTTACTACGGTACCACGACCAGAAATTGAGAATACGTCTTCAACTGGCATCAGGAATGCGCCATCTACTGCGCGTTCCGGTTCTGGGATGTAGCTGTCTAACGCATCTGCCAAACGGAAGATGGATGCTTCGCCGATTTCTGATTGGTCGCCTTCAAGGGCTTTCAATGCTGAACCGGTGATAACTGGTGTGTCGTCACCGGGGAAGTCGTATTTGCTGAGCAATTCACGAATTTCCATTTCTACGAGTTCCAGCAATTCTGCATCATCAACCATGTCTGCTTTGTTCATGTAGACGATGATGTATGGTACGCCAACTTGACGTGCCAACAGGATGTGTTCGCGAGTCTGTGGCATAGGACCATCAGCAGCGGATACAACCAAGATTGCGCCGTCCATTTGTGCAGCGCCGGTAATCATGTTTTTGATGTAATCAGCGTGACCTGGACAGTCTACGTGTGCGTAGTGACGCTTTTCTGTTTCGTATTCTACGTGTGAAGTATTGATAGTAATACCACGCGCTTTTTCTTCTGGCGCTGAGTCAATATCAGCATAGTTCTTGGCTTCACCGCCGAATTTCTTCGAGAGGATAGTCGCAATCGCTGCTGTTAATGTGGTTTTACCGTGGTCAACGTGACCAATTGTGCCTACGTTTACGTGCGGCTTGGTACGTTCAAACTTGCCTTTTGCCATGATTTAATTCCTTATAGTCAGATTATTTTTTGTTGATAATTGCTTCAGTAACATTCTTAGGCGCTTCAGCATAGTGTTTAAATTCCATGCTGTAGGTTGCACGACCCTGGCTCATAGAGCGAACAGTTGTCGAGTAACCAAACATTTCAGCCAATGGCACTTCAGCTTTAATTACTTTACCGCTTGGCGTGTCATCCATACCCTGAATAATACCGCGACGTGAAGACAAATCACCCATCACATCACCCATATAATCCTCAGGTGTTTCAACTTCTACAGCCATCATAGGCTCTAGAAGCACTGGGCTAGCTTTACGCATGCCGTCTTTGAAACCCATAGACGCGGCCATCTTGAATGCATTCTCGTTAGAGTCAACGTCGTGGTATGAACCATCAAACAGCGTAACCTTGACATCAACCACAGGGAAGCCAGCCAAGACACCATTTGGTAATGTTTCACGCAAGCCTTTTTCTACAGCAGGAATAAATTCACGTGGAACCGTACCGCCCTTAATCGCATCAATAAATTCGAAGCCTTTACCTTGCTCATTAGGTTCCATTTTCAACCATACGTGACCGTACTGACCCTTACCACCAGACTGCTTAACAAACTTGCCTTCGACTTCGACAGCCTTGCGAATTGCTTCACGATAAGCCACTTGCGGTGCACCCACATTAGCTTCCACGTTAAATTCGCGACGCATACGATCAACCAAAATTTCCAGGTGCAATTCGCCCATACCAGAAATAATAGTCTGACCTGTTTCTTCATCGGTACGAACACGGAAAGATGGATCTTCCTGAGCTAAACGGTTCAGCGCCATACCCATTTTTTCTTGGTCGGCCTTAGTTTTAGGCTCTACTGCAACGTGAATAACCGGCTCAGGGAATATCATACGTTCCAAGATAATAGTTTTATTCAGGTCACACAAAGTATCACCAGTTGTAGCCTCTTTCAAACCAACTGCAGCAGCAATATCACCTGCCAACACTTCTTTAATTTCAGCGCGTTGGTTAGCATGCATCTGCAGAATACGGCCGATACGCTCCTTTTTACCCTTAATAGGGTTATAAACTGAATCACCTGAATTGAGCGAACCAGAATATACGCGGAAGAATATCAACTGACCAACAAACGGATCAGTCATAATCTTAAATGCCAAAGCAGCAAAAGGCTCAGTGTCTTCTGCCTTACGCTCACCTTCACTACCATCTTCCAATTCACCCTTAACCGGTGGAATGTCTTTAGGTGAAGGCAGGTAATCAATTACGGCGTCCAACATAGCCTGAACACCCTTGTTCTTGAACGCGGATCCACACATCATGGGCATGATTTCGCTTGCAATGGTACGAATACGCAACGCACTCTTAATTTCAGCAACTGAAAGATCACCTTCTTCCAAATACTTATCCATTAACTCTTCGCTAGCCTCAGCAGCTGCTTCTACCATTTTTTCACGCCATGACGTACATTCATCCAACAACTCAGCTGGAATTTCACGCTCGTCAAATTTCATACCCTGGGTAGAGTCATCCCAGTAGATAGCTTTCATCTTTACCAAATCAACCACACCAGCAAAGTTTTCCTCAGCACCAATAGGTATCTGTATAGGAATTACATTCGCCTTAAGTCTAGTGCGCATTTGTTCGTAAACTTTCATGAAATTCGCACCAGTACGATCCATTTTGTTTACGAAAGCCAAACGCGGCACACCATATTTATTAGCTTGACGCCAAACGGTTTCAGATTGCGGTTGAACACCACCAACAGCACAGTAAACCATACAAGCGCCATCCAACACGCGCATCGAGCGCTCAACTTCAATAGTGAAGTCTACGTGTCCCGGCGTGTCGATAATATTGATATGATGCTCTGGGTAGTTATTGTCCATACCTTTCCAGAAGCAAGTTGTAGCAGCAGAAGTAATGGTAATTCCGCGCTCTTGCTCTTGCTCCATCCAGTCCATGGTTGCAGCACCATCATGAACTTCACCGATTTTATGCGAAACACCTGTGTAATACAGGATACGTTCGGTAGTCGTTGTTTTACCAGCGTCAATATGTGCGCTGATACCAATGTTACGATAACGTTCTATAGGAGTTTTACGTGCCACTTTTTTACTACCCAGTTAAGACTGCCAGCATAAACTGGCAGTTAAATTAAAAACGGAAATGCGAGAATGCTTTATTTGCTTCAGCCATACGATGAACTTCATCACGCTTTTTCATCGCACCACCACGACCTTCAGAAGCGTCCATCAATTCACCAGCAAGACGCATACCCATGGATTTCTCACCACGTTTACGTGCAGCTTCTTTTAACCAGCGCATAGCCAATGCTGAACGACGAGCCGGACGAACCTCTACAGGAACCTGATAGTTAGCACCACCTACACGACGGCTCTTAACTTCAACTACCGGACGCACGTTATTCAACGCCAACAAAAACATCTCAACAGGATCTTTACCTGATTTACTACCCATCTGCTCAAACGCGCCATAAATAATGCGTTCAGCAACAGATTTCTTACCGCTGGACATCAACACATTTACGAATTTAGCAACATCTTGATTGCCAAATTTTGGATCTGGCAACACATCGCGCTTGGGCACTTCTCTACGTCTTGGCATAACTACCTCTCAAATACTACATTAATGCTGGAATGCGGCGCGCGTCGCGCTTTTACCGCAACCCTACACCAATTAAAAACTAACTTAAGCTTTCTTAGGACGCTTAGTACCGTATTTAGAACGACTCTGTTTACGATCTTTAACGCCAGCGGTATCCAAACTACCACGAACTGTATGGTAACGAACACCAGGCAAATCCTTAACACGACCACCACGGATCAATACGACCGAGTGTTCTTGCAGGTTATGGCCTTCACCACCAATATAACTACTTACTTCGAAACCGTTGGTCAAACGTACACGTGCAACTTTACGCAACGCTGAGTTTGGTTTTTTAGGTGTCGTTGTATAAACCCGTGTGCAAACACCACGTTTTTGTGGGCAAGCTTCAAGGGCAGGGACTTTACTTTTCACGCGCTTTGCAGCACGTGGTTTACGCACCAACTGATTGACTGTAGGCATACTATCTCGATTCCAAATAAATTACGCGCACACCCTAAAAAAGGATGCTGTGTAGCGTACTTGCTCGCACAAGTACGTTAAATTACTAAATATTTACCTATAAAATTCATATTCGGTAAAAAAGACGATGAATTTTATAGGCTTACTTAACTAGTGTCAAGCCGACTGCTCGGTATCAACAGTTTCAGGTGTTACAAAAATATCAGATTCAGTAGCTATATCTAAACCTAATTTCTGCATACGTCGTGCATTGTGATAAGCCAAACCCGTACCCGCTGGGATTAAGCGACCCACAATAACGTTTTCTTTCAGTCCGCGCAGCTCATCACGTTTACCCATAATTGCAGCTTCGGTTAACACTCTCGTTGTTTCTTGGAACGAAGCCGCAGAGATGAATGAATCTGTAGAAAGTGAAGCTTTGGTAATACCTAGCAATACATAATCAAACGTTGCTGGTTCTTTACCTTCCGCAACTACGCGCTCATTTTCGATTAGCAGTTCAGCACGCTCAACTTGTTCGCCTTGAATGAATTTAGTATTGCCAACATCGACAACACTTACACGACGCAACATCTGACGCACGATAACTTCGATGTGCTTATCGTTAATCTTAACGCCTTGCAAACGATATACATCCTGCACTTCATCAGTGATATATCGAGCCAATTCCGCAACACCCTTTAACGCAAGAATATCGTGTGGATCTGCTGGACCATCAACTATGGTTTCGCCCTTGTTTACCACCTGACCATCATGCGCAGTAACGTGTTTTTCTTTTGGTATCAGATATTCATGCGCCTGACCATCCATATCGGTAATTACTAAGCGTTGTTTACCCTTAGTATCTTTACCAAATGAAACGGTACCTGTAACTGGAGCTAACACACCAGCATCCTTAGGTGAACGCGCTTCAAACAATTCTGCTACTCGTGGCAAACCACCAGTAATATCTCGAGTTTTAGATGACTCTTGTGGAATACGTGCTAATACCTCGCCAACACCAACATCTTGTCCATCCTTAACCGTGATAATAGCGCCAATTTGGAAAGTTATATTAACAGGGGTTTCACCGCCTGCCATTTTAACTTCTACTCCGGCATCATCCAGAAGTTTAACTTGTGGACGTAACCCTTTACTCGCCACACCAGCACGACGCTTAGGATCGATAACAACCAAAGTTGACAAGCCAGTTACATCATCAATTTGTTTTGCAACAGTAGAACCTTCTTCAACGTTTTCAAAACGTATGCGTCCTGCATATTCGGTAATAATCGGACGTGTATGTGGATCCCACATCGCCATTACATGGCCAGCTTTAATCTTGTCACCATTCTTGGTGGTTAAGGTCGCTCCGTAAGGCACTTTATGGCGCTCACGTTCTCTACCGTTTTCACCCATAATGATAATTTCACCACTACGTACAATAGCGATATCTTCACCTTTAACACTTGTGACATAACGCATCGCAGGGCTAAACACCACCTCACCAGCTGACTTAGATTCAAGTTGACTAATTGCGGCTGAACGCGATGCAGCACCACCGATGTGGAACGTACGCATGGTCAACTGAGTACCTGGCTCACCAATCGACTGAGCAGCGATCACACCCACAGCCTCACCGACGTTCACCAGATAACCACGACCTAAATCTCGGCCATAACACTTGGCGCATAAACCATAACGTGTTTCGCAGGTTAACGCAGTTCTAACTTTCACTTCATCAATATCAAGTGATTCGATATGCTCAACCATATTTTCATCGAGCATGACGCCAGCTTCTATCACTGTTTCGCCAGTCTCAGGATGAATAATGTCTTGAGCTGTTACACGACCTAATACGCGTTCACTCAACGGCTCAATTACATCACCACCTTCAACCAGCGCTTTAATCACAGCACCATCACGTGTGCCGCAATCATCTTCAATGATGACCAGATCTTGCGTCACATCAACCAATCGACGGGTCAAGTAACCTGAGTTAGCTGTTTTCAGCGCCGTATCAGCCAAACCTTTACGCGCACCGTGGGTTGAAATAAAGTACTGCAGAACATTCAAGCCTTCACGGAAGTTCGCCGTGATCGGTGTCTCAATAATCGAACCATCTGGCTTGGCCATCAAACCACGCATACCAGCCAACTGACGAATCTGAGCTGCCGAACCGCGCGCACCAGAATCTGCCATCATGTAAATAGCATTGAATGACTCTTGCGTAGTCGCTACACCATCACGTGTAATAACTGGCTCGCTACCTAGCTGAGTCATCATCGCTTTTGCAATTTGATCACCAGCACGACCCCAGATATCAACCACCTTGTTATAACGCTCACCCTGAGTTACCAGACCAGATGTATATTGATTCTGAATCTCTTGCACCTCTTTTTCGGATGCGCTGATAATTTCTTGTTTCTGTGTTGGTACCAACATATCATCAACACAAATAGACATACCACCGCGAGTTGCATAGGTGAAACCGGTGTACATTAATTTATCGGCGAAGATTACAGTCTCACGCAAGCCACAACGACGGAAACTGACGTTGATCAATTTTGATATTTCTTTTTTCTTCAATATCTTGTTGATATGCATGAAATCCAAACCTATCGGCAAGATTTCTGAAAGCAATGCGCGACCTACAGTTGTTTCATAACGAGTCACCTTCTCGGCACGTTCGCCTTGCTCGTCATAAAAAGCTTCCTTGATACGAACAGTAACTTTTGCATTAAGTTCGACCTGACGTGATTCATAAGCACGGGACACTTCGTCCACATCTGCGAATTTCATCCCTTCACCATTCGCATTTACGCGCTCACGGGTCATATAATAGAGACCCAGAACGATATCTTGCGATGGCACAATAATAGGTTCACCGTTAGCAGGAGACAGCACATTATTTGATGCAAGCATCAATGTGCGCGCTTCCATTTGCGCTTCTAATGATAAAGGTACGTGCACCGCCATTTGATCGCCGTCGAAGTCGGCGTTGAACGCAGCACATACCAAAGGATGCAATTGAATTGCCTTACCTTCAATCAACTGTGGTTCAAATGCCTGTATACCCAAACGGTGCAAGGTTGGTGCACGGTTAAGCATGACCGGATGCTCGCGGATAACATCTTCAAGTATGTCCCAAACGACTGGCTCTTCGGTTTCAACCATGCGTTTAGCAGCTTTGATTGTTGTAGCCAAACCTAACACTTCCAGCTTGTGGAATATGAATGGCTTGAATAACTCCAGCGCCATTTTTTTCGGCAGACCACACTGATGCAAGCGCAATTGTGGACCAACCACAATAACGGAACGGCCTGAATAGTCAACACGCTTACCAAGCAAGTTTTGACGGAAACGACCACCCTTACCCTTAATCATGTCAGCAAGAGATTTTAATGGACGCTTATTGGCGCCGGTCATTGCTTTACCGCGACGACCGTTATCGAGCAATGAGTCAACTGCTTCTTGCAACATACGCTTTTCGTTACGCTGAATAATTTCAGGTGCTTTAAGCTCTAACAAACGCTTTAAACGATTGTTACGGTTAATCACACGGCGATATAAATCATTCAAATCTGAAGTCGCAAAACGACCACCGTCCAACGGTACTAATGGACGTAATTCTGGTGGCAAGACCGGCAAGACTTCGAGCACCATCCACTCAGGTTTAATACCTGATTTTTGGAACGCTTCGATGACTTTAAGACGCTTTGCCAATTTTTTGATTTTGGTATCGGAGCCGGTTTTTTCCATGTCGGCACGAATTGAAGCGATTTCAGCCGGTATATCTATGCTCTTCAAAAGCTCACGCACGCCTTCAGCACCCATGCTGGCACGGAACTCATCACCATACTCATCATATTTTGCGAGATAATCATCTTCAGTTAATAACTGATAGCGATTTAACGGCGTCATGCCAGGATCGGTAACGACATATGCTTCAAAGTACAGTACGCGTTCTATATCACGCAAAGTCATGTCCAGCACCATACCTAAGCGGGATGGTAATGATTTCAAAAACCAGATATGCGCGACAGGACTTGCTAACTCGATATGACCCATACGGTCACGACGCACTTTGGATAAAGTAACCTCGACACCACATTTTTCACAAATAACACCACGGTGCTTTAAGCGCTTATATTTACCACACAAACATTCGTAATCTTTTACTGGGCCGAAAATTTTGGCACAAAACAGACCGTCACGCTCGGGCTTGAACGTGCGATAGTTGATAGTCTCAGGCTTTTTTACTTCGCCATAAGACCATGAACGGATTTTTTCAGGTGACGCAAGACCAATCTTGATCGCGTCAAATTCTTCTTCTTGAGTGACTTGTTTAAATAAGTCGAGCAATGCTTTCATAGTTCTCTCCAATGAGGCGCGTACAACAGAGGGGCGCGCCAATCACCCCTCATTGCATTAATAACGCTCGAGATCAATATCAATTGCCAAGGAACGGATTTCTTTCACTAGCACGTTGAAAGATTCAGGCATACCTGCTTCAATCTTGTGTTCACCTTTAACGATGTTTTCATACACTTTGGTACGACCATTCACGTCATCAGATTTAACCGTCAACATTTCCTGCAAGATGTACGATGCGCCATAAGCTTCCAGTGCCC
Organism: Sulfuriferula nivalis; assembly: GCF_009937995.1. NCBI lineage: Bacteria > Pseudomonadati > Pseudomonadota > Betaproteobacteria > Nitrosomonadales > Sulfuricellaceae > Sulfuriferula > Sulfuriferula nivalis. The sequence continues at coordinate 555,136 of NZ_AP021881.1, read as the reverse complement.
ATACCTCCATCTCACCGAAACGTTGACCACCGAATTGCGCTTTACCACCTAACGGCTGTTGCGTAACCAAGCTGTACGGTCCAGTTGAACGAGCATGCATCTTATCATCGACCAAGTGATGCAGTTTCAATACGTGCATGTAACCAACGGTTACCTTACGATCGAACGCTTCACCAGTACGACCATCAAACAGGGTGATTTGTCCACTGCGCGGTAAATCAGCCAACTCCAGCATGTCTTTGATTTCTTCTTCAGAAGCACCATCAAACACTGGGGTTGCGAAAGGCACACCTTGGCGCAAGTTTTTGGCTAATTCGATAACTTCATGATCCGTGAAACTATCAATATCTTCCTTGTGACCAGTAGAATTGTAAATCTTACCGATGAATTCACGCACTTCAGAAACTTCCTTCTGCGCTTGCAACATGGCATCAATTTTCTTACCAAGCCCTTTGGCAGCCCAGCCCAAATGCGTTTCCAGAATCTGACCAACGTTCATACGTGAAGGCACACCCAATGGATTCAAGACGATATCCATCGGTGTACCATCTGCGGTGAACGGCATATCTTCAATCGGAACAATTTTGGAAACAACACCTTTGTTACCGTGACGACCCGCCATTTTGTCACCAGGTTGCAGACGACGTTTAACTGCAACATAGACTTTAACCATCTTCTGCACACCCGCTTGCAATTCATCACCAGCGGTCAATTTCTTTTTCTTCTCTTCAAACATCGCATCAAACTCGATACGTTTCTGGTCGAGACTGTCTTTAAGTGATTCCATTTGGCGACTTGCTTCGTCATCAGCCAAGCGAATATCGAACCAGTCATAGCGACTTATGCTTTCCAGGTATGCAAGATCAACAGCGGTATCTTTTGCAAGTTTTTTCGGACCGCCTTTAGCAAGCTTACCGGTAATTAAACGTTGCAAACGCGCAAAGGTATCGTTTTCAACGATACGCATACGGTCAGCCATGTCCTTTTTATATCCGGCTAATTGGTCTTCAATAATCTGTTTCGCACGTGCATCACGCTCGATACCTTCGCGCGTGAACACTTGCACATCAATTACTATACCAGCCATGCCTGAAGGCACACGCAAGGACGTATCTTTCACGTCTGATGCTTTTTCACCGAAAATAGCACGCAGCAATTTTTCTTCTGGTGTCAGTTGAGTTTCACCTTTAGGTGTCACCTTACCAACCAGAACATCACCAGCCTCGACTTCAGCACCAATAAAGCAAATACCAGAATCATCCAAACGGTTTAACATGCGCTCGGATAGATTTGATATATCACGGGTAATTTCTTCAGGTCCGAGCTTGGTATCACGCGCGACAACTGTTAATTCTTCAATATGTATTGAAGTATAACGATCATCAGCAACAACTTTTTCAGATATCAAAATCGAATCTTCATAGTTGAAACCGTTCCATGGCATAAATGCCACGAGCAAGTTCTGACCTAAGGCTAATTCACCCATATCGGTAGACGCGCCATCAGCTATCACATCGCCACGCATCAGCTTATCACCAACATTCACCAACGGACGCTGGTTGATATTTGTGTTTTGGTTAGAGCGTGTGTACTTGATCAGTGTGTAAATATCCACACCAACTTCACCTGCCTTGGTTTCATCGTCGTTTACACGAACAACAATACGACCAGCATCAACGTAATCAACCACACCACCACGCTTAGCTTGAACTGTCGTTCCTGAGTCGACTGCAGCAGTACGTTCAATACCCGTACCTACCAATGATTTTTCAGCACGCAAACAAGGTACAGCCTGACGTTGCATGTTAGAACCCATCAATGCGCGGTTCGCGTCATCGTGTTCCAGGAAAGGAATCAATGAAGCCGCAACAGATACAATTTGTGAAGGTGCGACGTCCATATAATCAATGGTGTCAGGTGCTGCCAACTCAAATTCATTCTTAGAACGACATGAAACGATTTCGCTGGTGAAACGACCTTCGGCATCCATTTCAGCATTGGCCTGAGCGATAACATACTTGCCCTCTTCAATCGCTGACAGATAATCAATCTGATCGGTTACTTTTGAATCTATTACTTTACGATAAGGGGTTTCCAGGAAACCGTATTCGTTAGTTTTAGCATACAAAGCCAATGAATTGATCAAACCGATATTTGGCCCTTCAGGCGTTTCAATCGGACAGACGCGACCATAGTGAGTAGGATGTACGTCACGGACTTCGAAACCTGCGCGTTCACGTGTCAAACCACCGGGTCCTAAAGCTGAAACACGACGCTTATGCGTAATCTCAGACAGCGGATTGGTTTGATCCATAAATTGCGACAACTGGCTGGAACCAAAGAATTCCTTGATAGCTGCAGAAACAGGCTTCGCATTGATCAAATCATGCGGCATCAGGTTATCAGACTCAGCTTGTGACAAACGCTCTTTAACAGCACGCTCAACACGAACTAAACCAGCACGGAATTGATTCTCTGCCAACTCGCCAACACTACGAATACGTCGATTACCTAAGTGATCAATATCATCAATCTCACCGCGGCCATTGCGCAGCTCAACTAATATTTTAATCACTGAAACGATATCTTCAGTAGATAACACACCACTACCAACCAATTCTTCACGACCGATACGGCGGTTAAACTTCATACGACCGACGGCTGACAAGTCATAGCGATCTTCACTAAAGAATAGTGAATTAAATAGCGCTTCTACAGAGTCCTCAGTAGGAGGCTCACCAGGACGCATCATGCGATAAATCGCAACACGAGCAGCATACTGATCTTGTGTTTCATCTGTACGTAAAGTCGCCGAGATAAATGCACCCTGATCTAGCTCATTCACATACAGAGTTTTAACTGAAGCAATATTCGCTTCTTGCAACTTAGCTAACAATACATCAGTGATTTCATCATTTGCATGCGCAACCACTTCGCCTGTTGCTGTATCGACAACATTAGTGCCTAGTACACGGCCCAGAATAAAGTCAGTTGGCACAGCAATCTGCTGTAACCCAGCTTCTTGCATCATGCGTATATGCTTGACTGTGATGCGCTTATCTTTAGCAACAATAACCGCACCATCTTTATCAATAATGTCGAACCGAGCAATCTCGCCACGCAAACGATCAGGCACTAATTCAAAGCGAATCAGCTGATTGCTTAAATGGAATACGTCAGTAGTGAAAAATTCTGCAAGTATTTGTTCATTGCTGTAACCCAGTGACTTCAGCAATGTAGTAACTGGCATCTTACGACGACGATCGATACGGAAGTATAGGTAATCTTTTACGTCGAATTCAAAATCCAGCCATGAGCCACGATATGGAATAATCCGAGCAGAGAACAACAACTTGCCTGAGCTATGCGTTTTACCGCGATCATGCTCAAAGAACACACCTGGCGAACGATGCAACTGAGAAACGATTACGCGTTCAGTACCATTAATGATGAAAGAGCCAGTAGGTGTCATCAAAGGCATTTCACCCATGTAGACTTCCTGCTCTTTTACTTCTTTAATAGTAGGCTTAGAAGCTTCACGATCCATTATCGTCAAGCGGACTTTTGCTCGCAATGGAGATGCATAGGTTAAGCCGCGCTGTTGACATTCAACCATGTCAAAAGCAGGCTCACCTAGTACGTAGCTCACAAAGTCTAATTTGGCGTTACCAGAGTGGCTAACGATAGGAAAGATTGAGGTAAATGCTGCCTGTAAACCATCATTAATACGCGTTGCAGGATCAACATCTTCTTGCAAAAAAGCGCGGAATGATTCAAGTTGTGTTGCCAACAAGAAAGGCACCTGTAATATATTTGCTCGTTTTGCAAAGCTTTTACGGATACGTTTTTTCTCGGTGAATGAGTAGCTCATGGAATCTCCTAGAGGGGCCTGCGCAGAAGACAAAAGACAACAGACAGCACTATGCTGTCCTGCTGTCTTATGTTTTCTGCATTACCTAAGACCAGCTTAGATAATGCAAAAACAACAATATTACTTAACTTCGCAAGTAGCGCCAGCTTCAACCAATTGCTTTTGAACTGCTTCAGCTTCAGTTTTTGAAACACCTTCTTTAACAGCTTTAGGTGCGCCATCAACTAAATCTTTAGCTTCTTTCAAGCCAAGACCGGTAATGGTACGAACTACCTTAATGGTGTTAACTTTGTTTTCGCCTGCGCCAGTTAAGATCACATCGAATTCAGTTTTTTCTTCAGCAGCAGCAGCGCCGCCAGCAGCTGGAGCAGCAGCAACAGCAACAGCAGCTGCAGCAGATACGCCAAATTTTTCTTCCATTTCTTTGATCAGATCAGAAAGATCAAGAACGGTCATGTTTGCAATTGCATCTAAAATATCAGCCTTGGATAAAGCCATGGTAAATCTCCTGATTAAAAGGGTAAATATTAAATAATTTTGTTAGCTTAAGCTGCCTGCTTATCGCGTACAGCAGCCAAACCACGAACAAATTTGGTTGGAACTTCATTAAGTGTACGAACAAACTTGGCAATAGGTGCTTGCATAGTGCCCAACAATTTCGCCAACAATTCATCACGGCTAGGCATATTAGCCAAGTTTGCAACATCTGCAGCAGACATTACAAAATTAGGCATAGCACCCGCTTTAATGATTAATTTGTCATTGGTTTTCGCGAAATCAGCCAGCACTTTAGCTGCAGCCACTGGGTCTTTAGAAATACCATAAACCAAAGGGCCAACCATAGCATTGGTTAGACCTTCAAAGGCAGTTCCTGCAACCGCGCGACGTACTAAAGTGTTTTTCAACACACGCAGGTAAACACCATTTTCACGTGCTTTAGCACGTAAAGTAGTCATACCAACCACACCCATGCCGCGATATTCTGCAACAACGATGGTTTGCGCACCAACTAGTTCATTACCTAACTCGGCAACAACTACTTTCTTTTCCTCTAGATTCAGACTCAAGGTCTTACCTCCTTCTTAAAAACACCGAACACCAACAGGGGAGAAACCCTGCTAACATCCGAGAGTCGGCGACCTATCATCAGGAGTTACCATTGCACTGCAAAAGCTTATCCTGGTTCAGGGAGCGCCATCTACGTTGGGAGCAAGCTTTTAGACTTACAATTAAATTGATGGCTAGTTAGCCAATCAAACCCTACGGTCTTTGACAACCTGTCAGCGGTAATCGCTGACAGCCCAAAGTTCTACAACCTGCTTATCGCAGATAATTTTTATTACGCGATGCTGTTTGCGTCTACACGCACACCAACACCCATCGTGCTTGATACAGAAACTTTCTTCATGTACACACCTTTAGCTGAAGCTGGGCGAGCCTTAACTAAGGCATCTACCAATGCAGCTAAGTTTTCACTCAACGCATCTACTTCAAACGAGGCACGGCCGATGGTGCACTGTACAATACCACCCTTATCAGTACGATATTGTACTTGACCAGCACGTGCATTACGGACCGCACCAGCAACGTCAGGTGTCACAGTACCTACTTTTGGGTTAGGCATAAGACCACGTGGACCTAGCACTTGACCCAACTGACCAACTACGCGCATGGCATCAGGACTCGCAATAACCACGTCGAAATCCATACGACCTGCTTTAATTTCTGCAGCAAGATCTTCAAAACCAACGATATCAGCACCAGCTTCTGTAGCCGCTTTAGCTGCTTCGCCTTGTGCGAATACAGCAACGCGAACAGTTTTACCTGTCCCACGTGGCAACACTACCGAACCACGTACTAGCTGGTCTGATTTACGCGCATCAATACCTAGATTAACGGCAATATCAACAGACTCATCAAATTTTGCAGTTGCAGTTTCTTTAATCAGAGCCAAGGCTTCAGCCACGGCATAACTTTTATTGCGATCAATTTTTGCAGCAATCGCTTGTTGGCGCTTAGACATTTTAGCCATTTTATGCACCCTCCACTTCAATACCCATACTACGAGCACTACCTGCAATTGTCTTAACTGCAGCATCCATATCAGCCGCGGTTAAATCAGGCATTTTAGCTTTAGCAATTTCTTCAGCTTGTGCACGTGTTAATTTACCCACTTTGTCTGTGTGTGGCTTTGGACTACCTTTAGTAATTCCAGCTGCTTTTTTGATCAAAATAGTAGCAGGCGGTGTCTTCATCACAAAAGTGAAGCTCTTATCCGCATATGCAGTAATCACAACAGGAATAGGCAAACCTGGCTCCAGACCTTGAGTCTGAGCATTAAATGCCTTACAGAATTCCATAATATTCAAACCACGCTGACCCAGCGCTGGTCCGATAGGAGGACTTGGATTTGCTTTACCCGCAGGTACTTGTAGCTTAACGTAGCCAACGATTTTTTTTGCCACTTTGACGACTCCTAAAATGGGTAATCACGATTAATCAAACTAGATCAATCTCCCCGACTTCAAAAATTGAGCGACTCACATCGCTCTTTACTTATCAGGCTTTTTCTACCTGATCAAAATCCAGTTCAACAGGGGTAGCACGACCAAATATCAACACCGATACGCGCAACTTGTTTTTTTCATAATTCACTTCTTCAACTGCGCCATTAAAGTCATTAAATGGCCCATCGATAACACGAACTGACTCACCAATTTCGAACAGGATTTTAGGCCTTGGTTTTTCAACACCCTCTTGAACCTGATGCAATATTGCATCAACTTCCTTAGCTGTGATAGGCGTAGGCTTCATCGCTGTCCCACCAACAAACCCTGTTACTTTCGGTGTATCTTTAATCAAATGCCACGTATCATCATTCATTTCCATTTCTACAAGCACGTAGCCTGGAAAGAACTTACGCTCAGTAATTGATTTCTGACCCGCCTTCATTTCGATTACTTCTTCAACTGGGACAAGAATCTGGCCAAACATATCTTGCATACCAGCGCGCTCAATCCGCTCTAGAAAAGAACGTTGTACTGATTTCTCAAAGCCAGAATAGGCGTGCACTACATACCAACGTTTACTCATGTATCACTCCGCCCCATCAGCATTTTTACAGCCCACATCAAACCCGCATCGACGAACCATAGAAACACAGCCATCACAATTACGAAAACAAAAACGATACCTGTTGTTTGTATCGTTTCTTTTCTACTTGGCCAAACTACTTTTTTCGCTTCACGCACAGACTCTTGTGAAAACACGAAGAACTGCTGGCCCACTGGGGTTTGCCACATAACACCAACTGCAGCAAACACACCCACTAAAACTGACAATACGCGAACAAAAGCAGCCGCTTCTGAAAAATAGTAGTAGCCGGCTATACCTGCAATTACTAATAACGCAGCAGCCAGCATTTTGATTTTTTCGGTCATCTGAAACTTGTGAGCCTTTATTTCAAGGCGTTCACACTCCCGTTAATTTGGCAGGCCAGGAGGGCCTCGAACCCCCAACCCTCGGTTTTGGAGACCGATACTCTGCCAATTGAGCTACTGGCCTATTAAAACAAAAAGGGTCTGACTGTCTTGTATAAATCCAAGACCGCCAAACCCAAGATCCTTATTACTCGATTACTTTAGCGACCACACCAGCACCTACAGTACGACCACCTTCGCGAATCGCGAAACGCAGACCTTCTTCCATAGCGATAGGTGCGATCAGTGCTACTGATACTGATACGTTATCACCTGGCATCACCATTTCGGTACCTGCTGGTAAATCTACTGCGCCAGTTACGTCAGTTGTACGGAAGTAGAACTGTGGACGGTAACCATTGAAGAATGGTGTATGACGACCACCTTCATCTTTAGACAGTACGTAGATTTCTGCACTGAATTTTGTATGCGGCTTGATTGAACCTGGTTTAGCCAAAACTTGACCACGTTCTACGTCTTCGCGCTTGGTACCACGCAACAACAGACCTACGTTGTCACCTGCTTGACCTTGGTCTAGCAGCTTGCGGAACATTTCAACACCGGTACAGGTGGTTTTAACGGTTGGCTTCAAGCCGATGATTTCAACTTCTTCACCAACTTTTACGATGCCGCGTTCAATACGACCTGTTACTACGGTACCACGACCAGAAATTGAGAATACGTCTTCAACTGGCATCAGGAATGCGCCATCTACTGCGCGTTCCGGTTCTGGGATGTAGCTGTCTAACGCATCTGCCAAACGGAAGATGGATGCTTCGCCGATTTCTGATTGGTCGCCTTCAAGGGCTTTCAATGCTGAACCGGTGATAACTGGTGTGTCGTCACCGGGGAAGTCGTATTTGCTGAGCAATTCACGAATTTCCATTTCTACGAGTTCCAGCAATTCTGCATCATCAACCATGTCTGCTTTGTTCATGTAGACGATGATGTATGGTACGCCAACTTGACGTGCCAACAGGATGTGTTCGCGAGTCTGTGGCATAGGACCATCAGCAGCGGATACAACCAAGATTGCGCCGTCCATTTGTGCAGCGCCGGTAATCATGTTTTTGATGTAATCAGCGTGACCTGGACAGTCTACGTGTGCGTAGTGACGCTTTTCTGTTTCGTATTCTACGTGTGAAGTATTGATAGTAATACCACGCGCTTTTTCTTCTGGCGCTGAGTCAATATCAGCATAGTTCTTGGCTTCACCGCCGAATTTCTTCGAGAGGATAGTCGCAATCGCTGCTGTTAATGTGGTTTTACCGTGGTCAACGTGACCAATTGTGCCTACGTTTACGTGCGGCTTGGTACGTTCAAACTTGCCTTTTGCCATGATTTAATTCCTCTTAATCTAACAATGACTACAATATTAATGTGGTGCCCATGACGTGGATTGAACACGTGGCCTCTCCCTTACCAAGGGAGTGCTCTACCACTGAGCTACATGGGCTTTAATCCATACCAAACTACACTACTTACCCATATCATGCACAACGATTGGAGCGGGTGAAGGGAATCGAACCCTCGTCATAAGTTTGGAAAACTTCTGCTCTGCCATTGAGCTACACCCGCGCACACCTGAGATCCCGCGCGACTTGACGCATGGCTTGCAATTTTCACTACGAATCTGGTGGAGGGGGAAGGATTCGAACCTTCGTACTCTGAGAGAACGGATTTACAGTCCGTCGCCTTTAACCACTCGGCCACCCCTCCAAATTAAGCCAGCTATTATCTAATAGTTATTCGCACTTGTCAAACATTAAATCTAAAATGCATGACATCACCATCCTTGACAATATACTCTTTACCTTCCAATCGCATCTTCCCGGATTCTTTTGCGCCTTGCTCACCCTTACACGCAATAAAGTCCTGATACGCTATAACTTCAGCACGAATAAATCCGCGTTCAAAATCTGTATGTATGACACCAGCTGCCTGCGGTGCAGTACTGCCTTTGTGTATTGTCCATGCACGCACTTCTTTCACACCCGCGGTAAAATAAGTCTCTAAACCCAGCAAACTATATCCAGCATGTATCAATCGATTTAAACCTGGCTCTGTCTGCCCCAAATCCGCCAGAAACGCTACTTTATCCTCGTCTTCCATATCAACTAGCTCTGCTTCTAACGCGGCACAAATTACTACTACTGGCGCGCCTTCTTTAGCCGCGTGGGCACGCACTTTGTCCAGCAAAGGGTTATTCTCAAACCCGCTATCATCAACATTGGCAGCGTATAACACAGGTTTTGCTGTCAATAAGCATAGCGGTTTAATTAGCGCCTGCTGATCGCCATCTAAGCCCATCGCATATACTGGCTTACCTTGATCCAGATGCGCACGTACCAAATCCAGCAATGCCATAATAGTTATCGCATCTTTATCTCCAGAACGCGCCGTCTTTTGATAACGAGCTACCGCTTTTTCCAGCGTTGCCAAATCTGCCAATGCTAATTCAGTTTGTATGGTTTCTATATCAGAAATGGGATCAACTTTACCCGCGACGTGTATGACATTGTCATCTTGAAAACAACGCACCACATGTGTAATTGCATCCGTTTCACGGATATTTGCCAGGAACTGGTTACCCAAACCTTCGCCTTTCGATGCACCAGCAACAATACCGGCAATATCTACAAATTCAACGATTGCAGGTTGCATACGCTCTGGTTTCACAATTTCAGCTAGTGCCGCCATACGCAAATCTGGCACCTCTACGATGCCGGTATTTGGTTCTATCGTACAGAAAGGGTAGTTTTCTGCGGCTATACCTGCCCTCGTTAACGCATTGAATAGGGTTGATTTTCCAACGTTGGGCAAGCCAACTATGCCACATTTAAGACTCATGATATTTACACTTTAGTATGAAGTTTTAACATTGCGGCAGATAAATCTCCGCGTAGAATTTCTGGCAACACATGCAAACTACGCATGATTGCCGATTCAATTTCGCCCATTTCATCCACCTTAGGTGGATTTAATACATAATTAGATACCTCGCTTTTATGCCCAGGATGTCCCACCCCTAGACGTAAACGCCAAAAATCTAACGTTCCCAACTGTGCCGCTATATCCTTCAAACCATTATGTCCGCCGTGACCGCCGCCCTTTTTTAACCGCGCTTCACCAGGTTGCAAATCCAATTCATCATGCACCACCAGCAACGCCTCTACCGGAATTTTATAAAAATGCATTAATGCCGCCACAGATTTACCGCTCAGATTCATAAAAGTCTGCGGCAACAATAAATGCAAAGCTTCATCACCTAATTGACGCCCCGCAACCGCAAAAAAGCGGGGCTCTGGCTTCAACCCAATGCGCGTTATTTCTGCACATTGCGTTACCCACCAGAACCCCGCATTATGGCGCGTATTAACATACTCACGCCCTGGATTACCCAGACCCACGATAAGCTTAATCGCCTCCATGGGTTTATTTATTAAGCTGCGCTTTCTTCAGTTGCGGCACCACGCGGCACAACGATAGTTGCTACAGGTGGATTTTCACCTTTATGCAATACTACCTCAACACCCGCTGGCATTTTAATATCAGCAACGTGAATCGAATGGCCCGCTTCCAATTTAGCCAAGTCAACCTCGATAAACTCAGGCAAACTATCTGCTAAACAAGCAATATTCAACTCAGTCATAATATGACTTACATTACCACCACTTAATTTCACACCTGGCGCAACATCAGCATTGATAAAATGCAATGGCACACTAACATGCAATTTATGGGTTTTATCTACGCGCTGAAAATCAAGGTGCTGAACTTCCATACGGAATGGATGCATAACGTAATCACGCAGCAACACAGACTCTTTAGCCCCATCGATATCCAAGGTCAAAACTGATGAATGAAATGCTTCGCGCTTTAATGCGTAAAACACTGCATTGTGATCAAGTTCAATATTCATGGCAGGCTGATTACCACCATAAACAACACCTGGTGTTTTACCACTACGACGCAGGCGGCGGCTCGCACCCTTACCCTGTACGTCACGTTTATTTGCAATAACTTCCATTTTCTACTCCAAAATTAAGGACGCACACAACATGCATACATCCAAGGTTAATTCATCCCCGCGACCAGGCGATGAACACATAGCAGGTTACCCCACCAACAAATCATTCCATAAACAGCGAACTAACTGAATCTTCGTCACTAATACGACGCATTGTTTCCGCCAGCAATTCAGCCACCGATAATTGGCGTATACGTGAACTTGCTTTTGCATCTTCTCGTAGCGGTATGGTGTCAGTCACCACCAATTCATCCAAAGCCGATTGTTCTATACGCTGCACGGCCGTACCAGACAGCACAGGATGTGTACAATATGAAACCACACGCTTAGCTCCACGCTCTTTCAATGCCTTTGCTGCTTCACACAAGGTATTTGCGGTATCCACCATATCATCCATGATGATACAAGTACGCCCTTCAACGTCACCGATAATGTTCATCACCTTGGCAACGTTAGGCTTAGGACGACGCTTATCAATAATCGCCAAATCTGACTCCAGGCGTTTTGCCAGTGCACGCGCACGTACAACACCACCAACGTCAGGTGAAACCACGATTAAATCAGAATATGATTGTTTCCACACATCCCCCAGCAATATCGGTGATGCATAAATATTATCAACAGGAATATCGAAGAAACCTTGAATTTGATCGGCATGTAAATCCATAGTCAGCACACGATCAACACCCACACCGGCTAACATGTTAGCCACTACTTTTGCAGTAATTGCTACACGCGCTGAACGTGGGCGACGATCTTGACGCGCATAACCAAAGTAAGGGATAGCTGCCGTGATACGTCCTGCAGATGCACGACGCAAGGCATCAACCATCACCATGACTTCCATCAAACTGTCATTGGTTGGAACACATGTTGACTGCAACACAAACACATCCTTACCACGAACATGCTCGAGCAGCTCAACCATCACCTCACCATCTGAAAAACGTGCAACAGTTGCTCGCCCCAAATGAATATTGAGATGACGCACCACATCTTCCGCCAACCGAGGATTTGCATTCCCGGTAAACACCATCAAGCTATCGTAGGCCACAACACACCCCGCAAAACCGCATCACTAACATCAAAATTAGCCACAAAAAATAAAAGCGTGTAAAACAGATTACACGCTTTTTATTTATTAGCTAAAACAATACTGGCAGGGGTGGTAGGGATCGAACCTACGAATGCTGGAATCAAAATCCAGTGCCTTACCACTTGGCGACACCCCTGTTGTTACGTTTGCTCCGTAGCTCGCACTACGTCGCGAAATTCTTTAATGGATGAGTATCCAATCCCTGCGCGACAAATCCGCGCACATCAGCCGGTAACTTATCATAAACGAGCCTTGCTGCTTGCTCATCTTTAAACTCTGCAAACACACATGCGCCCGAACCTGTCATCCGTGCCAAGCCAAACTGACCTAACCAAGCTAATGCTTCAACGACTTCAGGATAAATACCACACACTGCACTTTGCAAATCATTTCTTGTTAAGTCTGAAAATATCTCAGACCTAGAAAAGTCCGCTATTCTGATGCTTTTACTGTCTCTTGTCAATTGTTCTGATGCAAAAATCTTAGGTGTAGACACATGCACATCAGGAACCAGCACCACATACCAAGCCGGCTGCAATGTAACCGATTGCAATATCTCGCCGATTCCTTGTGCAAATGCACTTTCGCCAAAAATGAAAACGGGAACATCAGCACCTAACTGCAGCGCCAAATCCTGTAAACGCTGCCTGCTCCAGTTCAGCTCCCATAACTGATTCAATCCTAGCAAGACACTTGCCGCATCAGAGCTGCCACCACCCAAACCACCTCCCAGCGGCAAGCGTTTATCTAATCCTATCGATACGCCATATGCTGTTCCACTTTCCAGTTGCAGCAATCGCGCTGCGCGCAAACACAAATCAACTGTTTCAGCGATTTCCACATTTTCATATTCTCTTATTACCAGGCCGTCAGCACGACGAGTTAACGTTACAGTATCGCCATAATCGATAAATCGAAAAACGCTCTCCAATAAATGATAACCATCAGAACGTCGGCCGATAACATGCAAAAACAGATTCAATTTAGCAGGCGCGGCACAAACTAACGAATTCATACTCCCTCACCATTGAGATACCACCGCGTTATTACCATACGCAATTCACCACCTTCGCCTGTCACACTCAACTTATTCGGCAGATTATAGCCACCCGCTTGTTGCCAACGCTGGTAACTAACAGTCCAGCCCGCTTGTTGCAAGCTTGCCAGCATGGACGCCGCGTCCATTTTAGTTTCAAAATGCGCATAAGGCACAGCCTGCCCCAATACCCAGTATGCCAAATAATCCAATGGAATTCGCACACCCAGCAGGCGCTCAGTTAATTCAGTGACATCCTGACCGGCATACACTTTCTTCTCACTATCAACCACGCGCACACCATATTCATCACGCGTCAGCACGGCAAGTGTGGATCCTAAAGGGGATGACAATGTAACTTCGTCCTGAGCCTGACTATGCACCCAATGCACATTAGCAGATGCGGCATTGGTCTGGTAATGCATCGCTATACGCCCATCCAATACAAATGCTCTGGCGGCCGTCGGATTTAATTGCTGAACTTGAACGACAGGCGGTGTACTGGCACACCCCGCAACACTGAGCAGCAACCCGAGCAGCAGTACACGCAACATTATTTATACTTCGCCATCACTGCCATTAAACTTGCATTTTCAGGCGCTTCTTTCAAAGAATCCTGCCAAACTGTACGTGCTGCATCATGTTGACCCTGCACCCACATTACCTCACCCAAATGCGCCGCAATTTCAGGATCACGCCGCTCGTTATAAGCTCGCTGCAAATAGTCGACCGCATCTTTGAAATTACCTAAACGATACTGCAACCAACCCATACTATCCAACACGAACGGATCATTCGGTGATAATTTTAATGCTTGTTGCAATAATGTCAGCGCTTCTGGCAAGCGCATATTATGATCTGCCCAAGTATAGCCAAGTGCGTTTAATGCATGCACATGATTAGGTTGTAACTTGAGCAATTGACGTAAATCTTTTTCTACCACATCAAGGTGGTTTAACTTTTCTGCCGCCATCGCCCTGTCATAGAGCAATTCTGTAGAATCCGGATGCGCAGCCAACGCCTTGGTTAATAAAGCGTATACGCCCACATCATCTTTTGCATTTCTGAGCAGTTCGGCTTCAGCCTGAATAAGCTGTATCCGCTCATCCTCACCACTCACTTTAACTTGATGTAAGTAAGTGCGCGCTTGCTCCATACCTTTTTGTTTTGCAAGGATACCCGCATATCTTGCCTGTGCAGTCAGGTAATTATCACCTGCCGGCACACTCAGATACCAGGTCTTGGCTTCATCCGGTTTATTTTGCGCTTCTGCGATTTGGCCTAAATACAAACGTATCATAGCTGCGTCAGCATAATTCAAATCCAATGCCGATTTAAATGCTGTCTGAGCCGTATCCATCTCACCTAACTGCAATGAAATCAACCCTATTGCAACCTGCATTTCAGCACTGGTAGGAACCGCTTTAGCTAGCAACTGAAATTGTTCACGCGAAGCGGTAAACTGACCTTGCTTTAACAACATCCGCGCATAAGCCAGACGCATTTCACGTGCACCTGGATTCTGTTTGAGGTAAGACTGAGCAAACGTCACCCCTTCTGGTCGGCCATCTCGCCCCACTATCTCCATACGCAGCATGGCCGCAGGTTCCCAGTTCGCTTTTAATTTATCAGCCTTGTCCAGTGCCAGCAGTGCTGCATCAAATTGATTTGCCCTGGCAGCAGCTTGCGCCAGCACCAGCTGAGCTTCTGGCACCGTCGCATAATCCTGCGTCAAACTCTGCATCAGATTATAAACTGCTGCTTTATCTGCCTGCTTGTCTAACAATGCACTAATACGAATAAACTCCGTACCTGCTTGTGCCGCATTAGCTTTTAACAGCTGCTGCAGATAGGGCTGTGCATCAACTAATTTACCGCCATTCAACAATATTCCCGCAGCAGCCTGACGAGCACGCGCTGACTCAGGATCCAAATCCAGCCATAATTTCGAAGCTGACTCCGCCGCTTGCGCTTGCTGCGCATAAATTGCCACTTCAGTAGCCCGCTTGGCAATACGCGGATCACGCGTCTGTTTTGCCAAGTCCAGATAAGCCTCACTTGCCAGCTTCAGATCACCACGCTGAGCCGCAATTTCCGCCACCAGATACTGATAAAGTATTTGGTTGGTAAGCACTAACTTTGGCAGTGTAGCTTCTGTGGTTACTACTTTACTCTCGCTTGTCGCCGCCATAACCGGCATCGACAACACCGAAACCAAACCCAATACTGCATAAGACCAAATTGACAAACGCATTTTCTTCCCTTTGATATCGCGCAATATTGCGCGTTAACTCTATCTATTAGATGCTCAACTCTATGATAGTTCAGTACACATATCATGATATCGATGTCCCACTTGGCGCAACTGCCGATGTGGCTGCTGGTAATCAGGCAACAATGTTTCTACCCGTTGCCAGAACCTGACACCATGATTCATATGTTTCATATGTGCTAACTCATGCACCAACACATAGTCAATTTCAGCCATGGTCGCTTGTATCAAGCGCCAATGCAAACGGATCACACCCGCACTCGTGCAACTACCCCAACGCGTACGCGCATTTGTTAAACTCAATGCGCTCGGTAACTTATCCAGCCGCGGCGAAAATTCTGCCAGACGCATTTGGAAAATTCGTACAGCCTCAGTTTTATACCAGGCAATAATTTTCTCTGGTGCTAAACTAGGCACATGCAACACATCGCCTACCAGCGAAATTTGGCGAGAGTGATTACTCACATTCAAATTAATTTCACGCCCCAGATATAACAATCGCATATCATTGTGCCATACCCACGATGAGTTATTTTGCGTTGCATAGTGCTGCAATTTTGCCCATATCCATGCTGACTTGGCATGAATGAAATGCTCAATCTCATGCAGTGACAACCGCCAGGGCGCATGCACCACCAAACCTTGCCTGCCTACCAACAGTGCCAATGTACGTCGTATGCTACTGCGTTTTAATTGATAAGCGCAAAGCTGATCATGTAATTGCAGCGAACGCGACTCAACACTAACGAGTCGCTTGGGCATCAGGCAACCGCGCCATTTCTTGCTCTATCCATGTTTGCACAACCTGGTTAAGCGCATCTGGTTTCATTCCTTGCGGGTCTATAGTTGGTCCTATACTCACCGTTATCAAGCCCGGCCGTTTCAGGAAAGCATTTTTGGACCAGCACTGACCCGCATTATGCGCAACTGGCACAACCAGCGCCTGAGCATGCGTTGCTAGCCATGCACCACCAATACCATATTTACCAATTTGACCATGCGCCACCCTCGTACCCTCAGGGAAGATCAACACACCCAGACCATCGGCCAGTCGCTGCTTACCCTGTTCAGTAATCTGCCGCAACGCCGCCCGCCCATCAGCTCTGTCTATCGCAATCGGCGACAGCATTGCCATACCCCAGCCAAAAAATGGGATGCGCAATAACTCACGCTTCAATACGATAGCCATCGGCGGTAACAATATTGGCAACGCAATAGTCTCCCATGCCGACTGGTGTTTCGCCATGATAATACTTGGCGCTGATGGCAAGTTCTCCCGCCCAATCACCTGATAACGTATGCCACATATCCAGCGCGCCAGCCAGATTATGCTGCGATTCCAGAGTGTAATAACACGATAGCGCATAAAAATAGAAAAAGGGAACGTCATTACTGCAAACACTGCAAATATCACCGTCAATGCCGCCTGCAACAACAAAAACACCGTTGACCGCAATACCATCACAATATTAATAACCTATCAACCACAGTTGCCAAATCGGCGAATACCTGAGTACCTGCGGGTAACCCACCCGCCTTCTCAGTTTTCTCACCTTTACCTGTCAACACCAATATAGGCAAAGCCGCAACTGCAGCAGCGGCCTGCAAATCACGCAGACTATCACCTACCACATACACTTCTTGCAACGCAGTGTCATACCGTTCAGCAATTTCCAGATACATACCTGGCAACGGTTTACGACAGGCACACTTTTCTTCCGCCGAGTGCGGACAATAAAATACTGCATCAATACGACCGCCCGCATTCACTACCGATTTATGCATTTTGGCATGAATATCGTTCAACATCGCCATATCAAACAAACCACGACCCACGCCTGACTGATTTGTCGCCACCACCACGCGATAACCCGCCTGATTTAAACGCGCAATCGCTTCCAAACTCCCAGGTATAGGTTTCCATTCATCGGGACGTTTAATAAACTGATCCGAGTCCTGATTAATCACGCCGTCGCGATCCAAAATAATAAGCTTCATTTATTTATCCATTCAGTCAATGCTGCTGCTCTTGCTGCTATTATGCACTCACCAATTTTCGCAGGATTAGTCGTATTTTCGACTATCCCCGCCGTATCTATATTCGTCGCCACTTGCAATGCTGCGAGCAGATAATCCATCTGCGGATAATCCACCTTTTCAAACCCCAAACGCCCGCGCGCATCAGCAAGACACGCCTGCAACAATTGCACAAATCGTTCAGGACGTCGATATGCATCAACTGCTCCGAAGAGCTTCACTATTGTATCTGCCCGCAATTGTTGTGCGCGATGGATATCGCCATGATAACGGGTTGCCAGCACAGCTAAATCTGCGCACTCCTTGGGCACACGCAAACGCACACAGATCGCCTTGACTAACGCCACACCACTACCCTCATGTCCGTGATGTTTCGGCCAGAGTTCACGAGGCGTTATTCCCTTACCCAGATCGTGCATTAATGCTGCGAAGCGCACAGGCAATTCAAAATTCATGCTCGCAGCATAATCCACCACCATCATCACATGCACACCCGTATCAATTTCAGGATGATGCTGTTCAGGCTGGGTCACGCCAAATAATGCTTCGACCTCTGGCAGTATCCGCACCAGCGCACCACATTCACGCAAGGTCATAAACATCCGCGATGGATGCACTTCCATCAATCCACGCGCCAACTCTTGCCAAACACGTTCTGGCACTAACGCATCAACTTCACCCGCCGCCACCATATCCCGCATCAATTGCATGGTTTCAGGGGCAATGGAAAAATCTTCGAATCGCGCCATAAACCTGGCTGCACGCAAAATGCGCACAGGATCCTCACTAAACGCTGCGCTCACATGACGAAATACACGTGACGCTAAATCTAACTGCCCCTGATAAGGATCAATTAACGACCCATCATCAGCCTGTGCAATCGCATTGACGGTAAAATCACGCCGCGCCAGATCCTGCTCCAGACTCACATCTGGATCTGCATGAATCACAAAGCCTTTATAACCCGGTGCAGTTTTACGCTCAGTCCGTGCCAGCGCATATTCTTCACGCGTACGCGGATGCAAAAATACTGGGAAATCTTTGCCCACCGGCAAGTAACCCTGCGCCACCATCATTTCAGGCGTCGCCCCCACCACCACAAAATCACGGTCTTTGACAGGCAAACCCAGTAGCTTATCGCGTACTGCGCCACCTACCGCATAGACTTGCATGTTATCTGCCTGCAGAGTGCCTAAACGCATCATAACGCCCACGAGGATTCTCACCACTCAAATAATCAGGTGCTATTGCGGCCAACGCACTCGGCTTCCAGTTATGCGGTGCTGGATGCTCACCACTACACACGTTATCAACCAACATCGCATAGAAATTATCACGCGTCATCAACTTCTTACCAGGCATCAATTCCATCGCCCATGCTTGTGCATATGACAAATTCTTGCACAGTGGAATAATACGCGGATGCTTATTGATAGCTTGTGCAGTCAGCTCAACCAGCTCTTGCAAGGTATAAACTTGTGGCCCACATAAATCATAAGTCTCGCCAAAAGTGGCTGTATTATCCAGCGCATCCACAAACGCCTGTGCTACGTCCTCAACCCATACCGGCTGAAATTTAGCCCCTGCATTCGCCAAAGGGATTACTGGCAGCATCTTCACCAAGCCTGCGAACATCGACAAAAAACTATCGCCACGACCAAAAATTACCGATGGACGGAAAATAGTCGTATTCATACCATAGCCATGTACAAATTTAGGCCCATCCAAATACCAGCGCTCATTGTCTGAACTAGGCATACTTGATTCACGCACCAACGCCTCACCCACCCCTTTAGAGCGTTGATAAGCGCTGCGTGAAGTTGGATCCGCACCCAGCGCACTCATGTGCAACACACGCTGCACACCATTCGCCGCTGCCGCATGCAACATCTTGCGTGGTAACTCAACATGATTCTCGTGAAAATCTCCACGACGTGCAGAAGGCTTATCCACCCTGCTAGCATGCCCCTCATGCAGCACCCCAACCAAATTAATCACCGCATCCATACCTTCAAAATGACGATTCAGCTCGACTTGATCATGGATATTGGCATCAAATACTTCTACGGTAGGTAATACAGTCAACGCCTTGGCGCGGTCACGATTACGTGTCAACACCCGCACTTCACGTCCCTGTGCCGCCAACATTTGTATAATCGCAGAACCCACAAAACCACTACCACCCAACACACAAATACGCTGAAATTTCATACACAACCCCAATCAATTAACCAACGACCCCAAACCAGCCAGAGCCCACTCAATTCAATGTTGGATTTTAACCTAGAAACAGCAAAAGGACGGATTATCGTATTGTGGAACAAGCGTATAATTTTCATGGAAACGGGGACATGCAGTAAAGTTAGAACTGACCCCAAAAAAACATCGTATAAATTGTTAATCGGGGGGAATTGATTCATGGGCGAAAACATATTGTTTGCAGGATTTAGCGTTTGGATTGCCTTTACTTTTTCCTATCAAATTAGATTTTTAAATCTATTGAGCAGACTACGACAGGAAAAATTGAAAAACAATCCTAGCGATCGCGTGTGGCTTTATGCAATTGGTTTATTATTAATCTTAATCGTGCTTGTTAATTTTTTAGGTGTTCTTGGGTATGCAGCTATTGTAGGTGGCAATGAGCTGATGCGAACTAGTTATTATGGAGCATTTGGCTTAATTGGAGGGGTAGGGCTATTTTTACTATGTAACTGGTTAGTGAGCGAAATCAAATCATAAATACAGCTTAGGATATGAGGTCTTTAAATTGAGCTTTAGTGAATAAAATATAAAGCTTTCATGGTTCCCATCAATCTCAACTCACTACTACTTTCACGACCAAAAACAATCCTCAGGCAAAGGGTGTCCAGACTGAATTTCGTGGGGCGTATAACTATTGATCCGCTGCCTGGTCACCTTGGCACAACCGCCGTTGGCTGCAAGCATCGGAGATGCGCCAGCCAGCACCTGATTTAATTCAGCAAAACGGGTATTGGTCACATTGATAAAATAATCAAATCGTGACGCAACTCGTTTATCCCAGCGCATGATGTTCTTATATAGAAACTGTGGCACACGACACCAGCGCAAGCCGTGGTCGGCGCGTGCCAATAAGCGTACTGCTGATTTAGCCTGTTGTTCAGGAACAGAAAAATGAAATGCAACAAAAGCTACGATTTCGGCACTGCCATCCATCAACAATTGCTTGGGCGTTGCCAACACGTGCTCACTTAGATGCGCATCCATCATCCACTCGGATATCGTATGAGTCAGCACAGGGCAATCCATCCACAGGCGCTCATGCGCGGGAACAAAATGATGGTGAGCAACGACATCAGCAAACAAGTGGCTATAAAATCCTACCGCCAATGCACGCTCCTGATCATTACGCGCGGCATTGAGCATCACTTGCGCTGGCTCCCAGTCATGCGTGTTGGTAAATGCGCTCGTCCGGACCGCGCTGCCAACCAAAGCCAAGTCTGGCAAACATGCCCCCGCCATCACCAATTTTGGATAACGCATCACTGCACGGCGCAATTCGCCATCCAGCAGCGGCACACCCCAAACCAGCCATTGTGCAAAAAATACGTGTGTATAAAGCCCCCAAGCATAAACGTCATTAGCTTGTAGCAGTAATGGCACGCTCCAGATAAGGTATTTCAGGGTTTTATTCATGAAGCTCAGATTAAGCCGGATATACGACAAATTCATGATGCTATGATTAACTTTTGATGAAGCTTGCAGCGTGGTGTGGGCTATAATCTAATTTTATTTTTCCCCTACATTCATTATGTCCGCTCTGATTTGTGGTTCACTTGCTTTCGATTCCATCATGGTTTTTCAGGACCATTTCAAAAACCATATCCTGCCGGAAAAGATACACATGCTGAATGTTTCTTTCCTTGTGCCTGAGTTACGTCGTGAATTCGGCGGATGTGCCGGCAACATTGCCTACAACTTGCAATTATTAGGCGGCGAGCCAACCATCATGGCAACTTGCGGTATCGATTTTGCGCCTTATGCTGCGCACTTAGATAAACTCAATATCAGCCGCACACACATTCGCGCTGTTGATGATAGTTATACTGGACAAGCATTTATCACCACCGATTTGGCGGATAACCAAATTACCGCATTTCACCCTGGTGCGATGAATTTTTCTCATCTCAACCATGTCAGTGATGCACCTGATGCGAAAATCGGTATTGTTTCGCCAGATGGGCGCGACGGCATGTTGCAACATGCCCGTGAATTCAAAGCCGCAGGCGTGCCATTTATTTTCGATCCGGGTCAGGGCATGCCGATGTTTGATGGTGCTGACCTGCTTGCATTTATCGAATTGGCTGACTATGTGACGGTAAATGATTATGAAGCTGAAATGCTGCAAGCGCGCACAGGGAAAACACTGACAGAACTAGCCAGCCAAGTACGCGCCCTCATCGTCACCCGAGGTGAAGCCGGTTCGCAAATTCATTATGACAACGCTATTATTGACATCCCATGTGCTGCGGCTACCGCAGTCGTCGACCCTACCGGCTGTGGCGACGCATACCGCGCGGGGCTACTCTATGGCATCACACATAATTTCGATTGGGCTACGACCGGTCGCCTGGCTTCACTCATGGGCGCGATAAAAATCGCCTCTCGCGGCGGTCAAAACCATACCCCTGCGCGTGCAGAAATTATGACCAAATTTGAAGAAACATTTGGTTACAAACTGAACCTTGTATAAGCAGTATTATCTATATCATATCTTTCACGGGAGCTTGAAAATGAACAAATTACTTGCAGCACTCATGGTTAGCACGCTGGCACTCACTGGTTGTGCCGGTGGTTTAGGTAGTAGTGACTATTCGCGCAATCAGGCACGGACAGTACAAGAAGTACAAATGGGTGTCATCCAGGCGCTGCGCAACGTTAAAATTGAGGGCACTAAATCTCCTGTAGGCACCATAGGCGGTGCTGCCGTCGGCGGTATTGCTGGCAGCCAGATTGGTGGTGGAAATGGTCAGATTGCTGGTGCAGTCTTGGGCGCAGTCTTAGGTGGCTTGGGCGGCTCAGCAATAGAAGAGAAAGTGACAGCCCAAAATGGCGTGGAAATCACAGTAAGACTTGATTCAGGCCGCACCATCGCTATCACTCAGGCTGTTGATGTCAACGAACAATTCCGCGTTGGCGACAGAGTCCGTGTACTCAGTGGTGGCGGTACGACGCGCGTGGCATTCTAATCTTATGAAACGGGGATAGCAGCAGCCATCCCCGTTTCATATTTTATCAGTACAAAATTACAGAAAATTTTCTGTAATTAAGAACAGGGACTGTTTCATTTCTTAGGTATCTTCACACCTAATTGTTTTAATTTGCGGTACAGGTGAGTGCGCTCAACTTCGGCCAGTTCTGCAATATAAGTCACATTACCTTCTGTCTGCTGTATCAGCCGCTCAAAATACAAACGCTCAAACTGATCTCGCGCTTCACGTAGTGGCAAACTCATATCCACTATACAATCATCACTATCTGAACCAGTTAACATCGGCTCTAGCGGAGATATCACCTTATCCAAAACTGTCGTAACAGCCGGAGCAGTCGCAACACTGTTTACAGGGTGCTGCTTCAAAACATCCATGACAGTAGCTAGCAATTTTTTCAGTGCAATCGGTTTTTCCAGAAATCCAACCGCACCGATACGCGTGGCTTCTACAGCCGTATCTATCGTCCCGTGCCCTGACATCATCACCACAGGCATGGTTAGCAGTCCAGAAGCCGACCAATGCTTCAGCAAACTCACACCATCAATATCTGGCATCCATATATCCAACAATACTAAATCTGGCTGTGTGGTTTCACGGTAGCTTTGTGCCGCTGCTGCATTCTCAGCCACAGTCACATCATAACCCTCGTCTGTCAAAATTTCCGACAGTAACTCGCGTATACCCATTTCATCATCGACAATTAAAATCTGCCCGCTCATACTTGCACTCCATCTTCCACTATAGGTAGCCGTATACATACGACCACACCACCTTCATCCCGATTTTCCATACGAATCGCACCATGATGTTCTTCTATAATTTTTTTCACTATTGCCAAACCCAAACCCGTCCCCTTCGACTTAGTCGTAGCATAAGGCTCAAACAGTCTGTCTTTAACCTGTTCAGACAATCCAATACCATTATCCATCACCATTAACTGCACAGTTTGCTCAGCAACACGGGTAATAATATCTATCTTCGGATCTACGATATCAACCAGCGCATCCTGTGCATTTTGCAGCAAATTATGAATCACCTGACGCAACAGCTTGGCATCGCCCATCACCAGCGGCAAAGGTTCAGTCAAATTCAAATCGATACGTTCATCATGACCATAGAGTGCCAGTACCTCATGAATCAGCGCGTTCAAATTAACGGGTTGCAACAATGCTGACGGTGTTTTCGCATATTCCGCAAACGCATTCACCATTTCTTTCATCAATGACACTTGAGTCACAATAGTTTGCGTAGAACGACGCAACACCTCAGCATCGGGAGAATTTAATTTACTCGCAAATTTATGTTCAATCCGTTCTGCCGATAATTGTATAGGCGTAAGCGGATTTTTGATTTCATGTGCCAAACGTCGCGCCACCTCACCCCATGCCGCATCACGCTGGGCGCGTACCAAATGTGTAATATCGTCAAATACCAGGATAAAACCGCTATCTATCCCGCTCGGCAATTTTGTCCCACGCATTAACAAAACACGTTTATCGTGGGGTGGGCGATAAGTAATTTGCTGCTGCCAATCCTGCGCAGTATGGGTCTGGAACTGCTCAGCCACCAAATTCGCAAAATCAGCCAGCTGTGGCACATGGCTGGCCCATTGATAAGGTTGCAGCCCTCGCATCAGCATTTCATCCACACCCAATATTTGCACAGCAGCAGGATTAATACTACGTACACGCAGTTGCTCATCAAACGCAATGACCCCCGAGGTCAGATTCGCTAATATCGTCTCCAGATAAGCATGGGATTTCTCGATTTGGGCATGGCCATCCACCGTCGCTTGCCGCGCCTCGGCTAATTGCCGCGTCATTCGATTAAATGACTGCGTCAGCATCCCCAATTCATCCCGACTATTAACAGGATGCACCTGACTGAAATCACCTTTTGCCACCGCGCGCGTACCTTTTGCCAGCGCACGCAGCGGCGCGGCCATTTGCTCGCTGATTAAAAATGCCAAAGCAATAGTCGCTAACAATGCCAACACCATCGCCAAGGTTAGCGTCAGCCCATACAACCGTTTCAACCCTAAACGGGAAATCGACAACTCCTGATAATCCTGATACGCCAGTCGCACTGCCTCCGCATCCTCAGCCAGCTTTTGCGGCACAGGCTGCAGCACTTGCAAAACGCGTATGCTTTCAGTAAACGACAGCACATTAACCGGCACAACAATATGGACATACAAGCCCTTGTCACCCCAATTTTCTATCCGCGAATATGTCTGCTGTTGGCGCACCTGTTGCAAAATACTGTTGTCAGGCGCAGTAGGATTCAGCCCTGATCGCTCATTCCCTGAGAATGAGATGAGCTTGCCTCTATCCGTAAATAAGGTAGTTTCCTGCACGCCATACTGTTCGCGCAAACTGTTAAGTAACGTAGCATGCTTGGCAACTGGCGCTTCCGCCAAAGTTTGCGCCATAGACTCAGCTTTTCTGGCCGTATCATGCTGCAAATTATCCAGCACAGCCTGACCAAGATTCAAACCACTGCTAAGTGCTGTATCCACCCGCACGTCAAACCAGGACTCAATACTCTTGGACAAAAACTGCACAGACACCGCATAAACAACGGCACCCGGCAACAAGGTCATCAGACCGAATACCAAAATCAAACGTATGGTCAGCTTGGTGCCAAACACACCTGCACGCACTTTGTAGCGCAATTGCATGATTTGGTAAATAACCAGCGCCACCATGGCGGCAACAAGCACACCTGTTGCCACCAACAACCAGGTAAAATGCTGGGCAAACAGGTCTGTATTCGCGCTAGCACTAGAGAGTAAATAAACTAATCCAGCGCCGACAACAAAACTGATTAGAACTAAAAATTTCAAGGTTTAAACGTCCACACCATAGGAGTTGCTTCCAGATCCCACTTGCCCGTCGCCAATGCATTAATTTGCAAAGGCTTAGGCAGTTGCGTCGTATCCAGACGCATGGTCAGTTTTGCAGAATAGATCGCTTGCTGCGTCAATTCATTCCGGGTGATGATAGGCACGGCACTCACCTCACCCAACACCATTAACGCATCCTCCAGCTTATCCACACTATGCGCATGTATATTGACACCCGACACCACATATTGCCGCAGCAAGGCGTTATACGATAAGCGACTGACGCGACTGTATGTGGCTATATCCTCATTCAACCAATACCAGCGTGGGCGCTTAAGCTCAAACTCGGTCACAAAATAGAGCGACACACCTTTCCGTAACGCTTCCTCCATCGTAGGATTTGGCGTCACCAGCATTTGCGCATGCAAATAATAGACATCATCGGCGAGACGTAACTCAGCCGATTTAATTTGTATCCCTTCGGTCGCTGCCCACCCACTGCTACTTAACACCAGCAATGACAGCGCCAGCCACAGCTTAAATTTTTTCCAGCAATGCATAAAAGAATCCATCATGTTGGTCATTCACTAATAACTGCCCTGGTGTTACCCAATCCCCTGCCAGCGACAATTGTCGTGCATCAGTATGGCACGCCAGGAAAGCATCAACTTGCTGCTGATTTTCTTCAGGGAAAATAGAACAAGTCGCGTAGAGCAATTTACCACCCACAGCCAGACATGACCAGAGTGCCGTTAAAATCTTCGCCTGCTGTACTGCAAAAAACGCAATATCATCTGGGCGACGCAGCCATTTAATATCAGGATGGCGGCGTACCACACCCGATGCACTACATGGCACATCGGCCAAAATACGATCATAGGCTACGCCATCCCACCATCTGCCAGGTTGGGCCGCATCACCCACCAGCAACGTTGCATTTAACTGCAACCGCGCCAGATTCTCGCGCACACGGACTAAACGCGATTCATCGTTATCCAAAGCCGTCAGCTGCACATCTGCCAGCTCTAAAATATGCCCGGTCTTACCGCCTGGCGCCGCACAAGCATCCAGCACACGCTGGCCGTCTTGCGCATCCAGCAAAATCGCAGCCAGCTGCGCACCTGCGTCCTGCACCGAAACTCGTCCAGTAGCGAATCCTGGCAAAGCTGTAACTGCACACGGCTGGTTTAACTGCAATGCCGAATCGCCCACTTGCTGCGCAGTTATGCCCTCATCTTGCAAACATTCCAGATAATTCAACGTACTGCCGTGCTGCGTATTCACCCGTAATGTCATTGGTGGATGCTGATTACCGGCTGTCAATAATGCTTGCCAATGTTGCGGATATGCCAGCGTCACTTTATCTATCCACCATTGCGGATAATTCCAATTTGCTACCGGGTTACTTGCCAGCTTTTCCGCCAGGCTATCAACTTGCCGCAAATAGTTACGCAATACCGCATTTGCCAGCCCGCGCGCCCAAGGCTGTACTGCGGCTGCGGCTTCAACTGCCTCGTTCACAACTGTATGTGTCGCATCTGGACGTGCACGCACCTGACGCAATGCGACCACCAACAAACACGCAACCACACTGTCGGTCAATGGCTTGGTCAACAATGCATCGCGCATTGCTGCCAGCTCGCCATACTCACGCAGACTGGCATAACACATATCCTGCACCGTCGCGCGACCAGCCAGAGGCTGTGCTGCCATAATCTTGTTCAGATTTTGACCCTTATGCACCACCGCATCAATCGCCACCGCAGCTCGTTTCAACAGCTGTCTGAGTGGCGGCTGCAATTCATTTGTATTCATATTTTCCTAATTCAATAACAGACGCGCCAAACCCAGCACGCCAAAAGTCACCACCAGTAATCCAGCCAATAAGCGCACCGCTGGACGACGTGTAAATGCCTGCAAATGTTTAGCCAACATACCCATAGCCAACAGATTAGGCAAAGTGCCCATTCCAAATATCGCCATCACCAATGCACCCTGAGCAGCACTGCCTGTCGCTAAAGCCGAAATCAGTATTGAATACACCAACCCGCACGGCAACCAGCCCCATATCATCCCCACCAACACCGCTTGCGGCGCATTTCGTACAGGCAGCAGGCGCTTCATCAAAGGCTGCAAACGCTGCCAGATATGTCCACCCACCCGTTCCAGCACCAACACCGCACGCGACAATCCTGCCAAATACAAGCCCAGCAAAATCATCATCACACTGGCAAAAGCATACAGTCCACGCGAAATTGGCATAAAGTCATTCAGCAACAAGCTACTCGCCCCTATCGCACCCGCAATACCCCCCGCAATTGCGTAACTCAAAATACGCCCAAAGTTATAACCCAACAGCATCGCCAGACTAGGCTTATTATTTGGTGTGGCAAATGACAACGCCGTCACTATGCCACCACACATCCCCACACAATGCACGCCACCCAACAGCCCGACTAAAAATACAGAAATTAAACTAAACTCGAGCATTACGCTTCTCTTGTCGGTTAACCAACCATACTAACAACAGCACGGGCACACCCAACAATGCCGTTGCAGTAAAGAAATCGGCATACCCATAGGCATCAACAAAATCCCCGGAAAACCCTGCAATGAATTTAGGCAGCATCAACATCACCGAACTAAACAGCGCATATTGCGTTGCTGAATAAGCACTGTTCGTCAGACCCGACAGATAGGCCACAAAGGCACTTGATGCGATACCTGCAGACAAATTATCCGCCGATACAGTAAACACCAGCGCTGACACGTCATGCCCTAATCCTGCCAGCCAAACGAACAGCAGATTCGTACTCGCCGACAATACCGCGCCCAGAAACAGCGTGCGCATCACTCCCATTTTTGCCGTCAACACCCCGCCCAAAGCGGCACCCACGATAGTCATCACCACGCCATACACCTTGGATACCATCGCCACTTCATCCTTGGTATAACCCATGTCTACATAAAATGGATTGCTCATTATCCCCATGACCACATCAGATATACGATAAATCGCAATCAATGCCAGTATCAGCGCTGCTTGCCAGCCAAAGCGTTTAATAAAATCCATGAACGGACTCAGTACCGCGGTATACATCCAACTCGCCACACGCAAAGTTCTACCCTGTAAACCACGCCGCACCAGCGCATCATGCACCTCGCCAGCTTCCTGTGTCGCGATCAGATTTGGCGCCAGCTCGGGTTCATTGATAGTTAAAGTTGCCAATATCCCTACTGCCATACATGCTGCCATCACTGTATAAGCCACATGCCACGGCATGAAATCATACGCTGTCGGCGTAACATCCACAGCCGATGCTATCCACAACACACCTGCGCCCGCAGTAATCATCGCAATCCGATAACCTGCCTGATAGGTTGCCGCCATCGCCCCCTGCTTCTCCTGAGTAACAGCCTCGATACGGTAAGCATCCAGCGCAATATCTTGTGTTGCTGAAGCAAATGCAACTGCCAGCGCAAAATAAATCATCGGCTGCAAACTCACCGACGGATCGGTATTCGCCATACCCAGCAACGCTGCCACGACCACGACTTGCGCCAACAACAACCACGCCCGACGTCGCCCCAGCCAACGCGTGAGCAATGGCAACGGCACTCTATCAACCAGCGGTGCCCACAGCCACTTGAAACCATAAGCCAACCCAACCCAGGACAAGTGCCCTATCGTTGAACGGTCTATACCTGCTTCACGCAGCCAGAACGACAGCGTCCCCAGTACCAGCAACAGCGGCAATCCCGACGAAAAGCCGAGAAACAACATCCCAGCTACGCGTGGATGGGTATAAACCTTGAGTGCGTATATCCAGGGATGTAGGGCCATTACAAATAATCCACTATTAAGGGCGAATGATCAGAAAAACGTTGCTCTTTGTAAACGCTGGCAGACTGTGCCTTAGCTGCGAAATCAGGTGTTGCCAGCTGATAATCAATACGCCAACCCACATTATTCGCCCACGCCTGACCGCGATTACTCCACCAGGTATAAGCCTCTGCCGTTGCATCAGGGTATAACACCCGATACACATCGACCCAATTCAGATCACTCAGAACTTGCGTCATCCACGCACGCTCTTCAGGTAAAAATCCTGAATTTTTCTGATTAGATTTCCAGTTTTTCAGATCAATTTGCTGATGGGCAATATTCCAGTCACCACACACCAGTACATCGCGCCCACTGGCAACTAACGCCTGCAAATGCGGATAAAACCGCGCCAGAAAATCAAACTTAACCTGTTGCCTGTCATCACCACTGGAACCCGATGGCAAATACAATGACACGATGCTCAAATTACCAAAACGTGCTTCCAGATAACGACCCTCGGCATCAATGTCAGCAATACCCAGCCCAACAATTATCTCATCTGCAGGCTGCTTGCTGTATATTCCTACACCGCTATAGCCTTTTTTCTCAGCATAATGAAAATAGCCGATATAGCCATTCGGTGATAACATTTCATCACGCATGTCGGCTTGCTGCGCTTTGAGCTCTTGCACACAAATATAATCAGCATTTTGACTTAGCATCCAGTCAAAAAAACCTTTACTCGTCGCTGAACGGATACCATTTAGATTCGCGGTAATTACACGCATTTTTTAGGCTTTCTTCATACTTATGAACGATTTCAGACAAGAATTTTTACAGTTTTCCATCAACCAGAGCGTATTGCGTTTTGGTGAATTCAAAACCAAAGCGGGACGCATGAGTCCCTATTTTTTCAATGCAGGTTTATTTGCCGATGGATTGGCATTAAAACAACTAGGTGAATTTTACGCTAAAGCCATACTCGCTGCAGGAATAGAATTCGATGTGCTGTTTGGCCCAGCATATAAAGGCATACCGCTCGCTGCCAGCACCGCAATTGCACTGGCTAATTCAGGTAAAAATACCCCCTATAGCTTTAATCGCAAAGAGACCAAAGATCACGGCGAGGGTGGCAATATTGTCGGCGCTCCACTCGCTGGACGCGTACTCATTATTGACGATGTCATTTCTGCCGGCACATCAGTACGCGAGTCAGTGGAAATCATCCACGCGCATGGCGCAACGCCTGCTGCAGTCATCATTGCCATCGACCGCATGGAGCGTGGCACCGGTTCACTATCAGCAGTACAAGAAGTGCAGCAGCAATATCAAATTCCTGTTTTCGCGATCGCCAATCTGGATGACTTGCTCACCTATTTGCAAAGCCACCCAAACATGGAACAATATGCACCAGCAGTCGCACAATATCGACTCACTTACGGAGCCAACACGCTATGAACACCAAATATAAAATCATCAGCACATTCATTATTCTTGGCCTGACACCTATTGCCCATGCAGACATTTACAAATGGAAAGATGCGCAAGGGGTCACCCACTATGGTGACACTATGCCACCACAAGCAGCTGGACGCGCCACGATAGAAATGAATAAAAAAGGGAGCATTATCAAAGAAACCGCTGCCGCACTCACCCCTGAACAACGAGTTCAACAACAGGCTGATCAAGCTAAACTGGATAAAGAAACGCAAGTAATTACCGAGCAAAAACGCCGCGATTCTGCGCTACTTAATACCTATACCTCCCCATCAGAAATTGACTTGGCACGTGATCGCAGTTTGGAACAATACAAATTAGTCATAGATGGCACCAATGCACGACTTGAACCACTACGTGCCAAACTGGCGAAACTCCCGCCAAAAAGCGCTGAATACGCAGAAACCATGAAACGCATCAGCGACCTCGAAGCCTTGCTCGCTCAGAAAAATACTGAAATGGCAGCTGCCAAAGCAAAGTTTGCTGCGGATCGCGCACGCTATATTGAATTAACAGGCAAACAATGAAATTATCAGGCCGTAGTACACTGATGCTGTCGCTAAGTTTGTGCGCTACCACCATTGCACATGCAGCTAATATTAATGTTACCGGCCTGTTCAAAGATCACGCCATGGTAGTGATTGATGGCGCGAAACCTCACGTTATGGCGGTCGGTGAAACTGTGCAGGGCGCTCGCTTACTCAGCGCCAATGCGCAATCGGCCATCTTTGAAGTAGATGGCAAACGTCGTGAATTGACCATGGGACAATCCTACTCAGGCGGCAGCAATAGTGCAAAAGCCAGTGCAAGCCTGACCGCAGACAGCCGCGGCCAGTTTTTCACCATAGGCACCATCAATGGCAGCAGTGTTAATTTTGTCGTGGATACGGGTGCAACTTCAGTCACCATCAGCACCCAGGAAGCTGAACGCCTGGGTGTGAATTATCGTAATGGAGAACGTGGCGCGACCAGCACAGCAAATGGCATCGCTGCAGCCTACCGCGTCATGTTCAATAACATACGCGTAGGTGGGATCAGCTTAAATATGGTACCTGGTACAGTAGTAGAAGGTGGCGGATTGCCATTTGCCTTGCTAGGCATGAGTTTCCTCAATCAAACCAACATGCAACGTGATGGCAATACCATGACGTTAACGCAGCGATATTGAGTTCTTCATAACAACATTAACAACAAAGCTTAACCTTGCGCTATTTGAGCAGCCCCAACAATGGCGCATAATCTTGCTTGTTGCTGACAACAAATCGCTTAATGGGAACATGAATCACTTCTTGCAAACTATTAATCGCCTCCACAGGCAAGTTCAACATAGCCTGTCTGAGCGGTTCAGCATAGCTTGAAGCAAGTTTATCGTGAATTAACAAAGTCAAATCAGGTGTGGCCGCCAATGGGTACCACAACTCATATTCACCTGTCGCAATTAACATATTCGCCTTTTCGCTACGTAACACAGCTGCCTGCACAACTTTTTGCTGCAACAAATAAACAACGGCATCTTACGTTTTAACTATTTCCAGCATATTTGCAGGCACTAACTTATGCTGCGCAACCAAGTCCGCCCCCATGGCCCCAAGCCATGATTCTGCTTCAGTCATTCCTATGCGCGTAACTAATTGACCTTTACGTCTAATGAGAGCACCCGATGACATATCCTGAATACGCACTAAAGGCTGATAACCATGCTGCATTGCGTACGCCGCAATCACAGGCGGCACTAACAAAGCATCGACAGCATTATCATCAATTGTTTTACGCAACAATGCGAAACTACGAAAGGGTTCGGTATAAACCTTTTTGCTGATTTTTTTCGTCAGCACTTCAGTCATCGCATGCGTGCTTGACTGAAATACATACACAGGAACTTCTTCCGCCCCTGTGCCAGGAAAAACAGCGATAGTTAAATTAGATGTTGATGACAACAGAGCGTAAGCTGGATAACTAACAGCAAAGCTGGCGATGGACAATGATTGCAAAAACAAGCGTCTATTCATAACTCCCCCACTTAATTATTCATTGTATTCGCCAAAAATCCGAACTGAATTTAAGCCAGCATGCGTAACAATATTTCATTCAATTGCTGCGGATTAGCCTTACCTTTCATCGCTTTCATTGCCTGGCCTATCAAATATCCCAGCATTTTTTCCTTACCCGCACGATATTCAGCGACCTGATTTGGGTTGTCAGCCAGTACCTGCGCCACAACGGCTTCGATTGCGCCGCTGTCAGAAACCTGTTTTAAGCCACGCGCCTCGATAATTTCGTCGACACCACCTTCAGCCTGCCACAACGCTTCAAATACTTCTTTTGCCAGTTTGCCCGACAACGTACCGTCGCTAATACGACGCACCAGCATCGCAAGCTGGGCCGCGCTGACAGGACTTTGCTCTATAGTTAATTCAGCCCGATTCAATGCAGCAGACAACTCGCCCATCATCCAGTTCGCACAAATTTTCGCTTCACCACCAGCCGCACCCACCGCAGCCTCAAAATAACTTGCCATGGCTTTGGTGCTGGTTAACACCGCTGCATCATAGGCAGAAATCGCGTATTCACCGACAAAGCGCTCACGCATAGCAGCCGGCAATTCAGGCATGGCAGCGCGAGTGCGCGCTATCCATTCCTCGGAAATCACCAGTGGCAATAAATCAGGATCAGGGAAATAACGATAATCATGTGCGTCTTCTTTAGAACGCATGGTACGGGTTTCATCGCGATCAGGATCATACAAACGCGTTTCCTGACGTATGGTGCCACCGTCTTCGTTAATTTCAATCTGGCGGCGTGCTTCGTACTCAATCGCACGTTCCATAAAGCGGAACGAGTTCAGATTCTTAATCTCGCAGCGCGTACCCAATTCAATCGAACCTTTAGGTCGAACTGAAACGTTAGCATCGCAACGGAAGCTGCCTTCCTGCATATTGCCATCACATATCCCCAGCCATACCACCAGACTATGCAAAGCCTTGGCATAGGCCACAGCTTCAGCCGAGCCACGCATATCAGGTTCAGATACAATTTCCAGCAACGGTGTACCAGCACGATTCAAATCGATACCAGTCATACCATGAAAATCACCGTGGATAGATTTACCCGCATCTTCTTCCAGGTGTGCGCGCGTGATACGTATGACTTTCTCGACATCACCGACCTGTATGGTCAAATGTCCGCCCTCAACCACAGGCAGCTCCATCTGGCTGATTTGATAGCCCTTGGGCAAGTCAGGATAAAAATAATTTTTACGTGCGAATACTGAACGACGGCTGATATTGGCATTGATCGCCAACCCCAGCTGTATCGCACGTTCTACCGCGCCTTTATTCAGCACTGGCAACACACCGGGCAGCGCAATATCCACCGCACTGGCTTGCGTATTAGGTTCAGCACCGAACGCGGTGCTGGAACCCGAAAAAATTTTAGACTGTGTAGACAGCTGAGTATGAACTTCCAACCCAACGACAATTTCCCATTGCATATTCGTGACCTTCCGCTAGCGGATTAAATGTTATCGGGCATACGTGTATGCCAATCCGTTGCCAATTGATATTGATGCGCAACACCCAGCATCTTGGCTTCGCTAAAATAATTGCCAATAATCTGCAAACCTACAGGGCGGCCATTACTGCCCAGACCACACGGAACGGACATACCAGGCAGACCTGCCAGATTCACTGCGATGGTATATATATCAGACAAGTACATCGCTACCGGATCATCCGCTTTTTCACCAAAATTAAACGCGGTGCTCGGCGCTGTTGGTCCCATGATGATGTCGCACTGCTGAAAAGCCGCTTCAAAATCTTGCGCGATTAAGCGGCGAATTTTCTGCGCCTGCATGTAATAAGCATCGTAATAACCATGTGATAACACGTACGTGCCTATCATAATGCGACGTTTAACCTCAGTACCAAAACCTTGCGCACGAGATTTCTCATACATGTCGGTCAGATCACCATATTCAGGCGCACGATAACCATAACGCACGCCGTCAAAGCGCGATAAGTTAGTTGATGCTTCAGCAGGCGCCAAAACGTAATAAACAGGAATAGACAATTTGGTATTCGGCAACGAAATATCCACCGTCACCGCACCCAGCTTACGGTATTCGTGCAAAGCCGCTTCTACACTTGCCGCCACATCCGCGCTCAAACCTTCAGCAAAATATTCACGTGGCAAACCAATACGCAAGCCTGCTAGCGGCTGCTGTAAATCACGTGTGTAATCTTCAACTGGACGTTCCAGACTGGTCGAGTCACGCGCATCGAAACCGGCCATCACATTCATCAGCAATGCGCAGTCTTCAGCTGATTTTGCCATCGGCCCAGCCTGATCCAGGCTGGATGCAAACGCAATCATGCCGTATCGTGACACCACGCCGTAAGTTGGCTTCAGACCAGTAATTCCGGTCAACGCAGCAGGTTGACGTATAGAACCGCCAGTATCCGTACCCGTTGCAGCAGGTGCTAGCCGCGCAGCAACCGCCGCGGCTGAGCCACCAGAAGAACCGCCAGGCACAGCCGATGCATCCCACGGGTTGTTCACCGCACCAAAATACGAAGTTTCGTTGGATGAGCCCATGGCAAATTCGTCCATATTGGTTTTACCCAGACTTACCGTACCCGCTGTTTTGAATTGGCTAATAACGTGGGCATCATAAGGCGCGATGAAATTTTCCAGCATCTTTGAGCCGCAGGTGGTACGCCAGCCGTCTGCGCAAAAAATATCCTTATGCGCAACCGGAATGCCCGTCAATGCACCAGCTTGACCCGCAGCAATGCGCGCATCAGCGGCGCGTGCATCAGCCAGACTCATGTCTGCATTAAGCGTCACAAACGCATTCAATGCAGGATTGAGTTTAGCGATACGATCCAAATATATTTGCGTCAATTCAACGCTGGAAATTTTCTTGTCAGCAAGCAGACCTGCGAGCTGACTTAAACTGGCATTTATCATTTTATTCTATTACCTGAGGAACCAAATACAGGCCACCCGCAACTTGTGGTGCAATCGCCTGGAACTTGTCACGCTGATTAGACTCTGTCACTACGTCATCTCGCAGACGCTGACTCAGGTCTTGCGCATGAGACATAGGCTCGATACCTGTGGTATCGACTGCTTGCATTTCAGCAATCAAACCAAATATACCATTGAGGTGTTGTTGATAGGTCGCCGCTTCTTCATCGTTGACCGCAATGCGGGCGAGTGTAGCGACACGTTTTACATCTTGCAGTGTTAGCGACATAGTACAAAATCTTCACAGGAAACAAGCCTATTAGAGTATCATATTACGTTTATGCAAGGCTACATATACCATGTCGGTATCGTAGCAAGTTCACACTCAACCTAAGCGAAAACCATCATTATGTTCGGATCATTACGCGGTTATTTTTCTACCGATTTAGCTATCGATTTAGGCACTGCCAACACACTAATTTATGTGCGCGGCAAAGGCATTGTCCTTGACGAACCCTCAGTTGTCGCTATCCGCCAGGACGCGAATAGCGCAAAGAAGACTATCCAGGCTGTCGGTCTGGAAGCGAAAAACATGCTCGGTCGCACACCTGGCAACATCACTGCAATACGCCCGATGAAAGACGGCGTGATTGCTGATTTCACCATCACCGAGCAAATGCTCAAGTACTTCATCAAAAAAATCCATGACACGCGTATGTTCCACCCGAGTCCGCGCATTATCATTTGCGTACCGTGTGGCTCTACCCAGGTAGAACGTCGTGCTATTCGCGAATCAGCTATCGGCGCGGGTGCGCGTCAGGTGTACCTGATTGAAGAACCAATGGCCGCCGCGATTGGTGCTGACCTGCCTGTGGCAGAGGCAACGGGCTCCATGGTGGTTGACATTGGTGGCGGCACAACTGAAGTTGGTGTTATCTCATTAGGCGGTATTGTTTACGCCAGTTCAGTGCGTGTAGGCGGCGACAAATTTGACGAAGCCATCATCAACTACATCCGCCGCAACTACGGCATGCTCATCGGTGAAGCCACTGCCGAAGCTATCAAAAAAGGCATCGGCTCCGCTTTCCCAGGCTCAGCAGTACAAGAAATGGAAGTCAAAGGTCGCAACCTCGCTGAAGGCATCCCGCGCAGCTTCACCATTTCCAGTAATGAAATACTGGAAGCGCTCACCGATCCACTGAATAACATCGTCAGCGCAGTCAAATCCGCGCTAGAACAAACCCCACCAGAACTCGGCGCAGACATTGCCGAAAAAGGCATGGTGCTCACAGGCGGTGGTGCACTACTACGTGATCTGGATCGCTTGCTCATGGAAGAAACTGGCCTGCCAGTCATTGTTGCAGAAGATCCGTTAACGTGCGTGGTACGTGGATCTGGTCGCGCACTGGAAGAAATGGACAAATTGCACAGTGTATTTGCACAGGATTCCTGATCTTAAACCATGTCCGAGCGTCACCCCCACATAACTCTGTTCCCGCACGGCATCAGTGCGGGGGCACGGTTAATGATTTATATTTTACTCAGTATAGCTATTATCATTGCTGATGTACGTTATCACGCGCTGAATCTGTTCCGCTCAAGTATGAACAGCCTGATTTATCCCATATCAGAAGTGGTGCAAACCCCTTACCTGACTTATGAAAAAGTGAGCGGCTTTTTTATCAAACATGCTCAATTACAGCAAGAAAATGCCGCCCTGCAGCAACGTTTTATCAATTACAGTGCGGCACTGCAACGTTATCAGGAACTGGAACAAGAAAATCAACACTTACGCGCACTGCTAGGCGCTCAAAGCCGCACTCCATTACACACCCAGCTCGCGGAAATCATTGCCATTCCACGCGACCCCTATTTACGCCAGTTCACCATCAATCAAGGAAGTGAGCAAGGCGTACAGCCAGGCACTGCCGTTATCGATGAGCGCGGCCTACTGGGACAAATCACACAAGTTTATAGCCATACCAGCGATGTCACCTTACTCATCAACAGCGAACAATCTGTTCCAGTTGCTGTCCAGCGAACGGGGCAACGTGCGGTTCTGTTTGGCACAGGCATAGACGACACAGTAGAAATCCGCTACTTGCCACACAGTACCGATGTGCGTGCAGGCGATTTAATCATTACCTCGGGGATAGACGGTGTATACCCTTCAGGCCTGGCGGTGGCTAAAGTCACTCAAATCGACCTCAGTACCAGCCGCGCTTTTGCACATATCATTTGCAAACCTGTCGCGGCCATAGATCGTAACCGTCAGGTATTGATTATTGCCCCAAAAACCACCAACGACAAAACCAGCAATAAAGCTTCGGACAAACCCTGATGTCATTTACTCAACCTAAAGGCACCAGCATACAGATATCACATAGTGGACACGTCATCACGATCAGCCTGATACTCGCACTGGCGTTCAATTTGCTACCGTGGTCTGTAGATTATTTATGGTTGCGACCTGATTTTTTGTTACTCGTCTTGTTATTCTGGCTGATATATCAACCTGCACGTGTCGGACTGGGTGCAGCGTGGGCATTGGGACTGTTAGTTGATTTGACCGACGGCAGCATACTTGGGCAACATGCACTGGCTTATGCAGTCACAACCTTTGCCCTCATGTTATTACAACGCCGCATGTTTAACTTCCCCCCGTGGCAACAAACCATACATATCGCAGGATTGTTATTAATAGAACAATCGATGAGCGTCGTTGTTGCGACCTTCGTGGGTGACAGTTTCCACGCATTGCAATATTTTTCTGCCATTTTGACAGGTGCTTTATGCTGGATCCCATTATGGACGGTCTTGCACAGCCAACGCACGCCAGATGCTAAAAATCCA
The DNA here is from genome assembly GCF_009937995.1 of Sulfuriferula nivalis. Lineage (NCBI taxonomy): Bacteria > Pseudomonadati > Pseudomonadota > Betaproteobacteria > Nitrosomonadales > Sulfuricellaceae > Sulfuriferula > Sulfuriferula nivalis. Next base: position 516,074 of record NZ_AP021881.1, on the reverse strand, counting down.
CAATGAACGAACCCACAGAAATCAAATACTATCAGGTCGAACTGACTGATTTCAGGCATCGCGTCATGATAGCCGCGGGATTCGTGGTGGTACTGTTTTTAATATTATTAGCGCGTTTTTTCTATGTACAGGTACTGGAACACGACCGCTATTTCGCCTTAGCCGAAAGCAATCGCATTTCCATCGCCCCGACCACACCTAACCGCGGAATTATCTTTGATCGCCACGGCGTTATCATGGCGCACAACTATTCGGCCTATACACTGGAACTCACACCCAGCAAGATCAAGGACCTGTCTGCCACCATAGACGAACTTGCCAAACTGGTTGATATCACCCCTGTCAATCGCAAACATTTTGCCAAACTGCTCGCTGAAAGCCATAACTTCGAGACTTTTCCGTTACGCACACGACTCACTGACGAAGAAGTCGCGCGCGTTGCAGCCAATCGTTACCGTTTCCCGGGCGTCGAAGTTAAAGCACGACTATTCCGTCAATATCCGCTGAACAACTCGGCTTCTCACCTGATTGGGTATATTGGCCGTATTAACGATGAGGATCTGGAGAAATTAAAAGCAGACAATAATTACAATAACTACCGTGGTACCGACCATATAGGCAAAACCGGCATAGAACAAAGTTTTGAATCTGTCCTCCATGGCACCACGGGCGCAGAACAGATAGAAACCGATGCAGGCGGCCACGCCGTGCGTACCTTGTCACACACTAATCCGATATCGGGTGACAATCTGGTATTAAATATAGATAGCAAATTACAAGCCATTGCAGAGCAGGCATTCGGCCAGTACCGTGGCGCACTGGTTGCACTGGATCCAAAAACTGGCGGCGTACTCGCCTTTGTCAGCAACCCTGGATTTGACCCTAACTTATTTGTTGACGGCATAGACAGCACCAACTGGAACGAGCTGAATACTTCACCCGACCGCCCTTTACTTAACCGTGCCTTACGTGGCGCATACCCGGAAGGCTCCACCATCAAACCATTTATGGCACTGGCAGGGCTGCATTACGGCGTACGCACACCTAACGACACCATATCGGATCCAGGTTATTTCATGCTTCCCAACAGCACTCACCTCTACCGTGACTGGAAACCGAACGGGCATGGCTCCGTCAACATGCACCTGTCCATCGTACAATCGTGTGACACCTACTACTACCGACTAGCCAATGATCTGGGCATAGACCGCATGCACGCCTATCTCTCACAATTTGGCTTCGGACAAAAAACCGGCATAGACATGGACGGCGAACTAGCTGGCGTGCTGCCATCCCGCGAATGGAAAGCCAAACACTCAAGACAACCCTGGTATCCGGGTGAAACGGTGATTGCAGGCATAGGTCAAGGTTACAATTTAGCCACGCCCTTGCAACTGGCTGTCGCTACCGCGGCTATTGCCAATGGCGGCATCACCTATAAACCCCAATTGGTTTCAGCCATCATCGACAGCCGTACCGGACAACGCCGCAACATTGCGCCCGAAGTTATCGCTGACGCCCACATTCCACCAGAACAACTCAAAACCGTCGTTGATGCCATGATAGACGTGACCCGTCCCGGCGGCACAGCCGCGGTTGCCAGCGCAGGTGCGCCCTATCTGATTGCCGCCAAGACAGGAACAGCTCAAGTCGTTGGCATACGCCAAAATGAGAAATACCACGCAGGCAATATGCAGGCCGAACACAGGGATCACGCTTTATTTATTGCATTTGCGCCTGCCGACGCACCTAAAATTGCGATTGCAGTACTGGTCGAAAATGGTGGTCACGGTGGTGTGACCGCTGCGCCCATTGCACGTGCAGTGATGGACTATTATTTGCTCGGAAAACTGCCTAAAAGCATGAGCAACGCCACTGCTAGCGATGCTGGAGGGAGTGTCAATGCGGATTAAAGCCCAACTTTTCAAATATGCCAGCCACCTGGATTACACCATGTTGCTGTTGTTATTTACCCTGATGTTGCTCAGCCTGTTTTTACAATACAGTGCCGCAGGTGAAGACAGCAGCAAACTGCTTGCCCACGGCATCAACATGCTCGTCGCGCTGATCATTATGATCATCGTCGCCAATGTACCGCCACAATACTTACTTGCCCTCGCTGTCCCACTCTATACCACAGGTGTGGTATTACTGATTGGCGTTGCCTTGTTTGGTGATGTGGTCAACGGCTCTCGCCGCTGGCTGCACCTCGGCGTGACTCGCATCCAGCCATCCGAAATTATGAAAATCGCCATGCCACTCATGCTCGCCTGGTATTTCCACTATCATGAAGCCACACTGAAACTCAAAGATTACGGTATAGCAGCTTTACTGCTTGCCATTCCTGTTGCCCTTGTTGCGAAACAGCCCGATCTTGGCACCGCATTGTTAATCAGTGCATCCGGATTTTACGTACTGTTTTTTGCAGGTCTCCCCTGGCGTGTAATGGTAGCCATGGCTATCGCCGCTGGTGCCAGCATGCCGGTACTCTGGCATTTTTTACACGATTACCAAAAAAACCGCATCCTCACTTTACTCGATCCAACTCAGGATCCGTTAGGCGCTGGATATCACATCATCCAGTCCACCATCGCCATCGGCTCTGGGGGTACCTTTGGAAAAGGCTGGTTGCATGGCACACAATCACACCTGGATTTCCTCCCCGAACATACCACTGATTTTGTGTTTGCCGTTTACGGTGAAGAGTTTGGACTGTTAGGTAACATCCTGCTGTTGATACTCTACCTGGCTATTATTATGCGCGGGCTGCAAATTGCGGCTAACGCGCCTACGCTATTTTCCCGCCTGATGGCAGGCAGCATAACATTGGCTTTTTTCACTTATGCTTTTGTAAATATGGGCATGGTCTCTGGCATACTTCCCGTAGTCGGCGTACCCTTACCAATGATGAGTTATGGTGGCACCGCGATGGTTATCGTGATGCTGGGCTTTGGTATTTTAATGAGCGTCAGTACCCACAGGAAACTACTCAAATCATGAACAAAATACTCATTTTATTCATCATTATCAGTTTGGCCGGCTGTGCCAGCGCACCCAAACGTCCACTGCCGTCAGAACCCAGCAGCACTATCGCGCACACCAAGAAATCTGGCGGTTATTATATGGACGATGGCCCAGGCGATAACCCGCCAGCCAACCTTGATGCCATTCCCGATGCCATCCCCAAAATAGAACCCTTGCACAAATATGCAAATCGACCCTATGTAACCCTGGGTGAATCCTACACCCCTCTTACTGAAATCAGCACTTATCAGGCGCAAGGTATTGCCTCCTGGTATGGCAAAAAATTCAATGGCAAACCCACATCATCAGGCGAACCGTATGACATGTACGGCATGAGTGCCGCCCACCTGACGCTGCCCATTCCCAGCTACGCGCGTGTCAAATCACTCACCACCGGCAAATCCGTCATCGTTCGTATTAATGACAGAGGTCCTTTTCACAGCAAACGCATCATCGACCTGTCCTACACCGCCGCATACAAACTCGGCATAGTCCAGGGTGGCAGCGGCATGGTAGAAGTCACTGCGATCACACCTGCTGAAATAAGCCAGGGGCGCGACATTCCTGCCACTACCACAGGCATATTTTTACAACTAGGCAGCTTCAGTAATCGTGACAATGCCGAAAAACTCCTCGCCCGAGCCAGTACCCAGCTTAGCAAGAGCAATGCTGCGCTGGTGATATTAACCAAACAAGATCACTACCGTGTCGCTCTCGGACCATACGAAGATGACGACAGCGCCAAAATCGCAGCGCAAGAAATTGAATCCCGCATGAACTTAAAACCCATACGCACTGTCATTGAATAAACCGTTTACCAATATCACCCCATGAAAAAAATTATTGCATTTGTACTACTCTTTTTATCGACACTCAGTTTTGCTGCCGAATTACCCATGGCTCCACCGCCGGAACTGGCTGCCAAAGCATGGTTACTGATGGATGCAAACAGTGGTCAGGTTTTAGTTGAAAAGGATGCTGACCGTCGCATCGAACCCGCCTCACTGACCAAACTGATGAGCGCCTATTTAAGCTTTGCCGCCATTAAACAAGGGCGACTGAAGCTCTCAGACACCGTCCCGGTTTCAGACAAAGCCTGGAAAACAGAAGGCTCACGCATGTTCATAGAGCCGAACAAACCCGTCACCGTGGATGAATTGCTGCATGGCATGATAGTCCAGTCAGGCAATGATGCCACCATAGCACTAGCTGAAAGCATAGGTGGCAATGAGGCCGGCTTTGTCACCATGATGAACAAGGAAGCTCAGCGTCTGGGCATGACTCACACCCACTTTGTGACAGCCACGGGCTTACCCGACCCGCAACACTATACCACCGCACGTGATTTAAGCCTGATAGCGACTGCCATCATCCGTGATTATCCGGAATTCCATCCGCTGTATTCAATTAAGGAATATCGTTATAACAACATTACCCAACCCAACCGCAATCGCTTGTTGTGGAGCGACCCATCCGTAGACGGAATGAAAACAGGTCATACCGAAAGCGCCGGATATTGCCTGATCGCCTCAGCACATCGCGGCACTCGACGCTTACTTTCAGTCGTACTGGGTGCAAATTCAGACGCGCTGCGTGCGGCAGAAAGCCAACGCCTGCTGAACTACGGCTTCCAATTTTATGACAGCGCAAAGCTCTATAACCATGACCAGACCGTCGCTTCCCTAAAAGTCTGGAAAGGCAGCCAAAGCCTGATTAAGGCAGGTTTCACCAGCGATTTATATGTCAGCATCCCACGTGGCCGCAGCAAAGATTTAAAAACCACACTCACCACGCGTCAGCCACTATTGGCACCATTGAGCCGTGGTCAAAACATAGGCACACTTAAAATCAGCCTCGACAATAAAGTGCTTACCCAATTCCCCGTAGTGGCACTAGAAAATGTCAGCGTCGCCAGCTTTATCGGCCGCGCCTGGGACAGCATGATGCTGAAATTTAAATAAGGAAATATCATGAGCGAAATCAAACCTGAAGACAGCCTCATCGAGTACCCCACTGATTTCCCATTGAAAATCATGGGGGCAACCCATCCTGAATTTCAGGCAACCATAGCCAACGTCGTACTCGAACACGCACCCGATTTTGAGCCCGCAACCATAGAGTGCCGTCCGAGCACAGCAGGCAATTACCTCAGCCTGACTTGCACCATACGCGCCCAAAATCGTGAACAGCTGGATAATCTGTACCGCGCTTTGACCTCGCATCACATGGTCAAAATGGTGCTGTAATTGCAAGATATAACCATACGCAAACTTGGTCGTGTAGATTACCTGCCAACATGGCAAGCCATGCAGGATTTCACCGCCCAGCGTGGCGCTGATACAGTGGATGAAATATGGCTGCTGGAACACCCACCTGTCTACACATTGGGACAGGCAGGCAAACCTGAGCATCTGCTCAACGCCACCAACATACCGCTCATCAACATAGACCGTGGTGGACAAATCACTTACCACGGCCCCGGACAACTCGTCGCTTATCTGCTGATAGACATCAAACGCCGGGGCTATGGCGTACGTGATCTAGTGCAGCGTATGGAACAAGTCATTATCGACCTGTTAGCCAGTTACAACCTGATCGCGCAACGCCGCGAAAATGCACCCGGCGTATACGTAAACGATGCCAAAATCGCCGCACTGGGCTTACGCATCAAACATGGTTGCAGTTATCACGGTCTGGCGCTCAATGTCGATATGGACATGCGCCCCTTTGCCAACATCAATCCCTGTGGCTATCAAGGCATGGCGGTTACCCAATTACGCGATTTAAGTGCTAATATCGACCTCAATCTGCTCAATGCGCAATTGCGCGAGCTACTCATACACCACATCAGCATATAAACATGGCCGACATCAAACTCCACAAAGGCGAAGCGAAAACCGCCCGCATCCCGATTAAAATCGTTCCACAGGAACGCCTAAAAATGCCGTCGTGGATACGTGCCAAGTCGCCGAATTCGCCTGAAGTCATTGCGCTCAAAGCCATATTGCGCGAGCAAAAATTGCACACTGTCTGCGAAGAAGCCTCCTGCCCCAACCTCGGCGAGTGCTTCAAACATGGCACGGCCACCTTCATGATACTGGGCGACCTGTGTACACGCCGCTGCCCATTCTGCGACGTCGGTCACGGTAAACCTTTGCCGCCAGATGCTGACGAACCTGCTCACCTCGGACAAACCATCGCAGCGATGAAACTCAAATACGTCGTCATCACCAGCGTGGACAGAGACGACTTACGTGACGGCGGCGCTCAGCATTTCGCCGACTGCATCAGCGCAGTCCGCAGCGCGTCACCCAATACTCGCATCGAAGTCCTCGTACCCGACTTCCGTGGACGCCTGGACATCGCGCTGGACATCCTCGGTAGCGCCCCACCCGACGTCATGAACCACAACATGGAAACCGTACCGCGCCTGTACAAAGCCGCCCGTCCCGGTGCCGATTACGACCACTCCCTGCAATTACTAAAAGATTTCAAAGCCCGCCACCCAGACATCCCCACCAAATCCGGCATCATGGTCGGACTGGGTGAAACTGACGAAGAAGTGCTGGCGCTAATGCAAGACCTGCGCGCGCATGACGTGGATATGTTAACAATAGGCCAATACCTGCAACCGTCCGCACATCACATCCCGCTCACCCGCTATGTCACGCCAGAACAGTTTTTAGTATTTGAAACTGCCGCAATGGCAATGGGGTTCAAACATGCAGCGTGTGGCCCTATGGTGCGTAGTAGCTACCATGCGGATCAGCAGGCGATGGGGGTTTGATACAAATAGTAAACTTAAAAGAAACGCATCCTTTCTTCTAAGGATACAGTACCGACCTACTTAGGAAAGCAAATGTCATTTCCCAGCTACAAAGAAATAGAAATTCCACTTCTTTTAAATATATATAAAAAAGGCGGAAAGGTTAGCTCTTCATCATGTTACGAGCCACTAGCAAAAATTTTCAATCTAACGAATGAAGAAACGATGCGATTACTATCGGACGGAACGAACCGTCCACAATGGAACAATATGGTGCAATGGGCCAGAAAAGTACTCGTAGATTACAAATATCTTCACAATGCCAAAAAATCAGGTAATGGTGTATGGGAATTAACTGAACTCGGAATAAAAAAAGCAGAAGCTCTAGCTGCAAAAATAGATATCAATTATCCAGATGATGTTTCAGATACTTTCTTCGAAGGTGCGGTAAGACAGATAAATGTTAATAAGTATGAAAGAAGCAAAACTGCGAGAGATAAATGCATAGATCATTATGGTCACAAATGCAGCGTATGTGATATGGACTTCGAAAATATATATGGTGAAATTGGGCTAGATTTTATTCATGTTCACCACATCACGCCAATATCTAAAATTGGCAAACTATATGAGTTAGACCCAGTAAAAGATTTACGGCCAATATGCCCCAATTGTCATTCCATGCTTCACAGGAGAACACCCCCATTTACTATTGAAGAACTAAAAAAATTAATGCGGTGAGAGAAAGTCAGCGAGGAACAATGGGGTCAATTCTAACATTCACGCAAGTTGCATGTTTTGGTAAGCCGGGACTGCCCGACGGCAAGTTACTTTCTCTTGCTTGCCCAAGAGAAAATAAGCTAAGAGAAGGGCACCCCGCTGTGCCAGTCCTGCGGACTTCCCACGTAGCGGCTAACAAAGTGGGCGGCTGCGGAACTCGGCCTGCGGTCTCAGACATACATGGACGCTCCCAGTTATGCCAAGCTTTCAATCGATGATGATAGAAAGGTAAAGATTGCAGCCATACATCCGGACTTTAGGTGAAGCTTTTGCTTCTGTCCCTGATGGAATCCGCTGAGTAGAACCTTATAGTCCTGCGCACTCGAAGTGCCTTGTCTGAGGCAGGTTACGCCACTCACGGTCTGACCTGTCTAACCATCACATCATGATTGCCTGAGCAATCTGTGGAACTTACACTTTGAACCTGCTATTTCAACTATAGTGCCCTGATACCCTCTTAGTCTGAAGATGTCACAGCCCAATTGCCTGTCGTAACATAACCAGGTTGGAATGACTGTTCACGCACCAGCAGTGCCCAGATGATCCGTGCATTCTTGTTGGCCAACGCCACCGACGCTACATTCCTGTTTCGCCTTGCCAACAACTTACGCAGCCAGTTATCACCATCCATCCGCGTTTCTGCAACCCGGATCACCGACCGCGCACCATGAATCAGCAAAGTTCGCAGATACGCATCACCCCGTTTGCTAATCCCCAACAGTGTTGGCTTGCCCCCGCTTGAGTGTTGCCTGGGTACCAAACCCAACCATGCAGCCAACTGGCGACCATTGTTAAACTCTCTTGCATTGCCAATAGTTGCCACGATCGCGCTCGCTGTGATCGGGCCAATGCCAGGAATAGATTCCAGCTTCCGACTGGCATCGCTCTCACGGTGCCACCGCTGAATCTGTATTTCCAATTCTGCAACCAGTGTGTCCAGCCCCTTCAGATGCTCAGTCAATCCGCGCATGAGATTGCGCATCACACCTGGCAAACCGTTTTCCTCATCTTCCAGTATTGATGGCATTTTCTTCATGATAGAGCGAATGCCTTGCGGGATTACAATGCCAAATTCAGCGAGCAATCCGCGTATCTGATTGGCTAGTGCGGTTCGGCTTTTTACAAATCCGGCACGCGCACGATGGATCGATAGCACCCCCTGTTGCTCGATATTTTTCACAGCAACATAGCGCATGTTGGGTCGTGCTACTGCTTCACAAATGGCTTCAGCATCAGCCATATCGTTCTTGTTGGTTTTGACATATGGCTTCACAAATTGTGGTGCCATCAACTTTACAACATGACCGAACTGGCTTAGTTTTCTGGCCCAGTGATGTGCGCTGCCGCAGGCTTCCATGCCGATCAGACAGGGTGCTAGCTTGGCAAAGAATACTGTCATCTCTGATCGATTAAGCCGTTTACGCAAGATCGCCTTGCCATGTTCATCTACACCGTGAATCTGAAATACAGTCTTTGCCAAATCAATTCCAATCGTCGTAATCTTCATAGTGGACACTCCTTTCTGGTTGCGTGGTGATTGTGCAATCACTACTTTGGCACCGAGATGCCATTTTAGGAAGGGAGCGTCCATTACATTAGTCCTCGCCGACGGTTCCCGACTTTATCGACGTTACGTGGTGGTGCAGAAGGGGGGTGTCCCAAGCTTAATGCTTTGCAGGAAAGCGAATATCAGGCCTTAAATTTGGCGGTCATTTACTCTCTCAGCAGTTCAATCACAACATCTAGTGCAATGAGCAACAATGTCTTAAGACACCACTTCCTCAAGCATCACCCCCGTTTTGCTATAAACTAGCAGCAGTAATTACATACACACAGCACACGAGGTTTAACGATGATAGTACGAGGCCGCCCTTCAGGCTTGCAATTGTTTTTTGTCTTGCGCGGCTCAATTTTGCGGCAGATTTGGAAGGTGCTGCTGGTCAATATCATCATTGCTATCCTGGTGACGATCAACCACGGTGATCTATTTGCCCTCAAGATCACATTGACTGCTATCCCGTTTACCCTGATAGGTTTGCCGCTGGCTATTTTCCTTGGCTTTCGCAATAACGCGGCTTATGACCGCTACTGGGAAGGTCGTAAACGCTGGGGGGATATCGTGGTGGACAGCCAGAATCTGGCCAGACAATGCATGAACCTGATCAAGCACAGCGAACCACTACAATTGACACGTGGGCTGGACGATATGCGCATACGCATGATTTATCGCACTATCGCTTATGTACATGCACTGCGCCACCTGTTACGCAACACCGATGCGCGTGATGAGGTACGACTGCTACTCACGGCAAATGAATGGGCAAAGGTGGGTACGGTGGCAAACTTCCCCAATTACTTGCTCAATCAAATGGCACAAGACCTGCGTACCAGCCTGGATGAGAACCGCATAGAACCCTGCCTGGCGGCAAATATTGATACTACTTTAACCAGTTTCTTGAGCGCAGCCGCTGCCTGTGAACGTATCAAAAGCACGCCGATACCATTTTCGTACACCTTGATGTTGCACAGAACCGCCTATTTATATTGCTTTCTGCTGCCTTTTGGTCTGGTTGACAGCCTTGGCTTCATGACACCATTTGTGGTCGGGATAGTCGCTTACACTTTCTTTGGACTGGATGCCTTAGGTGACGAGATCGAAGAACCATTTGGGGATTCACCGAATGATCTGGCATTAAGCGCAATCTGTCGCAACATAGAAATCAATATGCGCGACGCACTCGGTGAACAGCACGATTTAAAACCGTTGCAGCCCGTAAATTACTGCCTGATGTGACCACATCACTTGTTTTGCAGATGGTCGTCCCGTTCCAGCAATGCGCTCGCAGCTTTGCTGCTTAGCCAAGAACGGGCGGTCTTGTCCCCGCGCAAATAGGCATCCCAAAAAGCGGTACTAAAAGCCAGTATCACCTGATGAAAACTATGGGCACGACCTGCGTCACCGGTATTTGCAACTCGGTCACCAAAACTCGCATGCTGTGCATCGGCCAGTACCAGTTCATACTTATCGCCCGCTGCTAAAGCTGGGTAAACACTCAAGCGCGAAGCCACATCTATGCTACCGATGGGTGACACATCCTTGCTTCCTGTCATCAATAACCACGGCAGATGTACATTGGCGAATGCCGTATCACCATCCCCAGCCCGCGGTGCACTGGGACTGAGTATTACTGCTGCCTTGATACGTGAATCGCTCATATCCTGTTTGCCCAACATTTCGCCACTGACCATTTGCGTGGTGACCGCGCCGAATGAATGTCCAGACATGCCGATATGCTGCATATCCAGCCGACCAGCCAGCATATCCCCCGGCGTCTGTTGCCAGCGTGTGAGTTGATCCAGCACAGCTTTGACATCACCTATGCGCAGTAGCAAGTTTTCCCCATTCGCAGCTTCCCGTAACGCCCGCATACGTTGCATGGCTGGCACTGACTGCCACACCGCAGCATCACTTCCCGCATGTTGCAGCATCACCACTACGTAACCGTGCTCGGCCCAGTGTTGTGCCAGATAGGTTGAACCCTCACGTGAACCGCCCAAGCCATGGCTGAACAGCACCACTGGTTCAGGTTGTCGCATAGCCCGCAAATAAATACGCACAGGAATATCCCGATTACGTTTATCGTCGTGCACCACTCTATCCTGCACCGACACTGGTTCTGCCGCCTGTACGCTGACATTAGCCACTACCAGCAACAGCCACAATATGTTTAGCAGTCTCATCTTGCTACCTTTATACGATTAACTGTAAGTGGCTATTTATCTGCCCCATATCGGGAAAAACCTTATTCAACTGCGCATCACTCAATTGCAGATGACGTTCTGCAACTTGACTTAATACCGCACGAAAATCCGTGGTGACGGGCAAATCACGTTGCTCATGCAAATGCGCATCGTCCAGCCCTTGCCAATCGCCCGCTACATGTCCGCCATTAACACGCCCTCCCAGCAGCCACATGACATTGCCGTGGCCGTGGTCAGTCCCGTTATTGCCATTTTGCTTGGCAGTGCGTCCAAACTCGGACATTACCACTATCGTTGTATCATCAAACAGATCGCCCAAACCCTGCGCCAAATTTGCCAACCCCTGCCCCAGCGGTTGCAGGTGATTTGCCAGCTGCCCTTGTGCAGCGCCTTGATTGATATGGGTATCCCAGCCACCCAAGTCCATGAATACCAGTTGCACATTACTATCATTACGCATCAGTTTAGCGAGGCGCGCCGCATCCTGCGGGAACCCGTTCGGCATTGCTGCGCCACCATTGGCTGCGGTCATTTCCTTATCCATCGCACCCATCACTTCCTGCCGTGTGTCCTGCGATTCCTGATAGAGCTGCGCCAGCTTGCTGTTACCTTGGTACAACTGCGCAAATGCGCTATTCACCTGCGGTCTGTCCAGCGCGGTCTGACGCAAAGCGCCAGCCCCGGCAGCCATATTGCCTACGGGAGCACTGCCCATAAAAATCCGTGGCATTACCGTACCCAGGCTCATCCCACGGGTTGGTGTAGTCGCACCCGGCAAGACTCCCAGCAGCCGATTCATCCAGCCATCAGCAGTCGATTTACGTCCCGGCGTGCCTGACTCCATATAGTCCTGTGCATCAAAATGTGAACGGGTCGGATCGGGCGAGCCTGACGCGTGTACGAACGCCAGTTTTTTTTGCTGCCATAAAGGTTGCAGTGCGCTCAATGCAGGATGCAGCCCGAAATAGCCATCCAGATCCCACACGCCTTCGGCTATATTCGGACGCGGAATGGCGATACTGTCGCGCAGCTGATAATAGTTGTTGTCGGCATAAGGAACGACCACACTTAAACCATCTACCGCACCACGCAACATGATAACGATCAATTTACGCTGTGTCGGCACAGGCGTACGCAACGCCCACGCCGAAGAACCGACAGCCACCATACCCATGCCTAACAACCCTGCCAGAAATTCTCTGCGCTGCATGCTTATCTCCTCAATGTTGCATGAAATCTGGGCTACCCAATACCATGGCAGCACGTAATCTGTCGGTTGCTGTCGACATCACTGTGGCACGAGTTTGTGCAGATATGGACACACCTAAGGTTGATAACAAATCCCCCGCATCTATCTCAGGCATGGGGGCTGGTTTACCCATATCCGGCTCCCGATTCAGCGGTAGATGCCCGGTTGCCAATGCGGTGGCGAAATTAATGCGCTGAGTAATCGCTTCCGGATTCTCCCAGGCATCTGCCGTATTTTTGTAGCCATTTGGGGTTAGGTAGCCATACAAGGGCATGCCCAGTTGCGACAGCGTGCCCATTATTGGCCGTATATTACTGACGTCATCGCCTGTTGCCCGTACTGCAGACAGCACATACTGGTACGGAGTTTTGAACTTACTGCCGACATTGCTCACATCCCAGAATTCATGGCTGTCAAACAGGCTGCGCAACACCTGGGTAATATCACCATGGGTGTCGAGAAAGCGCCGCGTGAGCTTATCGACCAGTGCAGGTGGTGGCGTGTCGCTAACAAAGTATTGTGCGAGTTCGTAGCTGATATGTCTGGCAGTGACCGGACTGGCTGCTAGCACATCGAGTGCGAATTCGCCTTCACGCTCACCTTGTGAGGCGACATGATAGCCCAGCCATTGCTTATCACCGTTATCATGCACCCGCGCATTGAACTGAAAGCCATCGTCACGCTGCCCCAGATTGCGCGGGTAGAACGTCCAGCCCGTCAGCATCCGCGCCAGCTCAGTTACATCCTGCTGGGTGTAACCACCATCCACCCCTAACGTGTGCAGCTCCATCACCTCACGTGCATAGTTTTCGTTCAGCCCGCTGGATTTTCCGGCCTTGGCCAGGGGTCTGAATAGCTCCGTGCCCGCACCGACTGATTGCCAGTTGTCCAGATAAAACAGCATGGCCGGATGCTTGGCCGTTGCTCCCAGTAAATCCCGAAAATGACCCAGCGCATACGGACGTATGGCATTGCGCTCATAATCCTCAACCAGCACACGATCCAGCCCTTTATTGGCAAACACGTTGAAATGATTGAACCAGAAATCCACCATCACCTCTTGTAACTGACGTGGACTATACAGTGCCTGCACCAGTCGCAATTGCGCATCATGCTCGGCAACCTGTTTAATCAGTTCAGTGCGCTGCTGCTTACGCGCTTCGGCATCGGCCTGCTTGTCAGGGCGTAGCGCCTGGATCAGGTCTTCTGTAGGCACAGTTTGCGCAGTCAGCGCATCCAGGCGTTGCCTGTACTCGGTTGGCAAAAGGATGCTATCTGGGTCAAGTTGCGCATCGATATAGCGTGACACACCCATACTCATGACACTGGCAATATCGCCTGGACGTGGGCCAAACGCCAATCGATTCAGGACATGAACCGCACGTTGCTGCTCAGTCATTTCGGCATGCGCATTTGTCATGAGCAAACCCATACACAACAACCACCATTTCATGATCATCCCCTCACTATTTATTGTTATTAAGATTATAGAGTTACCCGGAATAGATACTGTAACAGTATGTATCCCCCTTGAAACATCGACACCTAGACGCCATTTATTGCTCACTTGTTAACTAAAATGGAGCTATACAAGCATGACAACTGCATCACAGACAGAAACACTGGGCTTTCAAACCGAAACCCAACAAATTCTCAAGCTAATGATTCACTCCTTGTACAGCAACAAGGAAATTTTTCTGCGTGAACTGATTTCCAACGCATCGGATGCGGCGGATAAATTACGCTTTGAATCCTTGAGCGATAGCGCCCTCTACGAAAACGACAGCGAACTAAAAATCCACATCAGCTATGACAAGGATGCTAAAACCCTGACCTTGCGTGATAACGGCATCGGTATGAACCGTGAAGAAGTCATCCGCAACATCGGCACCATCGCAAAATCCGGCACCAAGGAATTCATGCAGTCGCTGACCGGCGATCAGGCTAAAGATGCCAACCTCATCGGTCAGTTCGGTGTGGGTTTTTACTCAGCATTTATCGTTGCCGACAAAGTGACCCTCACCACGCGCCGCGCAGGATTGGGCAAAGAACACGGTGTACGCTGGGAATCAGCAGGTGAAGGTGACTACACCATCGCCAATGTGGAATGCGAACAGCGCGGTACAGAAATCACCCTGCACTTACGCGACGACGAAACCAGCTTCCTCAATGACTGGCAGTTACGCACCGTGGTCAAAAAGTATTCCGACCACATCACTTTGCCTATCGTGCTGACCAAGGAAGATGGCACAGAAGAAACTATCAATCAGGCTTCTGCATTGTGGACCCGTCCAAAATCCGAGATTACGCAGGAACAGTATGACGAGTTTTACAAACACGTCGCTCATGATTTCGAACCACCCCTCGCGCACGTACACGCACGCGTAGAAGGCAAACAGGAATACACCCAGCTACTCTACATCCCGCAACGCGCACCATTTGACATGTGGGACAGAGAAGCGCGTCACGGCATCAAGCTGTATGTGCGCCGTGTATTCATCATGGATGACGCAGAACAGCTCATGCCCAACTACATGCGCTTCATCCGCGGCATTATCGACACCGCTGATTTACCACTAAACGTATCGCGTGAAATCCTGCAACACAGCAAGGACATTGACAATATCCGCGCAGCCAACGTGAAAAAAATTCTTGGCGTACTTGATGATCTGGCTGCCAATCAGGCTGAAAAATACACCAAGTTCTGGGGTGAATTCGGCAATGTCATGAAAGAAGGCGTGATCGAAGACACCAATAATCGTGATCGCATCGCCGCATTGCTACGCTTCGCCAGCACCACCAGCGACACCCAGGCTGTGTCATTTAATGACTACATTGCACGCATGAAAGAAGGTCAAGACAAGATTTACTTCATCACTGCAGACAACCTGGCCGCTGCAAAATCCAGCCCACATCTGGAAATTTTCCGCAAAAAAGACATCGAAGTGCTGCTACTCACCGACCGCATCGACGAATGGGTAATTTCTAACTTACAGGAATTTGCAGGTAAGTCTTTGCAGTCAGTTGCCAAAGGTGGTCTGGACTTGGGTACTTTGGAAGATGAAACCGAAAAACAGAGCCAGGCAGAAGAAGCCGATGCATTCCGCGAATTGACCGATCAAGTAAAAGCCACGCTGGGCGAGCGCGTGAAAGAAGTCCGCATCACCCACCGCCTGACTGACTCACCTGCATGTCTGGTCAGTGACACTAACGAAATTGGTGGCAATATGGAACGCATCCTCAAATCCGCAGGACAAGCCGTGCCTACCAGCAAGCCCATCCTCGAACTCAACCCGACGCACCCTATTGTGCTCAAGGTCAAAGCCGAAATGGGCAAAGACAAATTTGCCGACTGGAGCAACCTGCTGTTTGATCAGGCCATGCTGGCCGAAGGCGGACAACTGGAAAATCCAGCAGGGTTTGTACAACGTTTGAATGGTTTGATTTTAGCGTTGAGCTAAGCACACCATTTTTAGTTATTCATCCAACCGCCTGATCTTCGGACAGGCGGTTTTTTATTTCTGTGAGCACTCATCTTAACAGCCGGAAACTGGACTACGACTATTCCAAAATATCTGGCAATAATGTAACCATTCGATTACACTATCGTTATGTATATCGTCAAACAGCATCCCGAATTTAGTACATGGTTCGGCAACTTAAAAGACCGTGTAACACGTATTCGCCTTGGTCGCAGACTGGATCGGGTAGCACAAGGTAATTTAGGCGACGTTAAATCTGTAGGTGACGGGGTCTTTGAAATGCGTGAATTTTTTGGTGGAGGTTGGCGCATGTATTATATTCAACGCAACGATATTATTATCGTGATGCTGGGTGGTGGCGACAAGTCCACTCAGGCAACAGATATTGCCAAAGCCATCAAACTTGCAGCAACTATCGAGGAGTAAATCATGAACAAAAAAACTAGGATTGCCGACTTGCCAGAATTTGATTTTACTGAACATCTTAAAAGTGAAGCCGACATTGCCGCTTATCTGACTATTGTGCTTGAAGAAGGCGATGCAGCAGAACTTGCACATGCACTTGGGGTCGCAGCACGCGCGCGCGGAATGAGTGAAATTGCCGCACAATCTGGCCTGACCCGCGAGGCATTGTACAAAGCATTACGATCAGGTGCACAGCCACGCTTTGATACCATCAATCGTGTTTGCGGCGCATTAGGGGTGCGTTTGGTTGCGCTGCCTGTTCATTCTTGAAAATACAGGGATATCATATCAACCCTCATCAACTTCCGGACGTCTTCTCAGCGGCATCATCGCTAAAGCAACCCCACTTATCACTAATCCACCACCCATAATTTGCGCAAGATTGGGCAGCTGCCCCATCACTGCCGCTGTCAGCATCGCAAAAACAGGTATCAGATTCATGAACAAAGCCGTACGCCCGGCACCAAATCGCGCAATGCCCGTGTTCCAGAACAGATAAGCCAGCACCGTACCACCGACCACCATAATGGCTAAATCTACGCTTGGATAGAAACCAAGCGTCGTCAGGTGGTCACCGCTTAACGCTGCAGCGGCCAGCAATATCAACGCCCCAGCTGACATTACCAGTGTCGTATTGGTTAACGCCGATTGCTTAGGCATTAGCTTACGACTCAACACGTTATAGCCAGCCCATGCCAAATTGCCGCCCAGCATCAGCACGTCCCCTTGTATATTTTGCAAATGCGTTAATTTGGACATATCCCCACTGGAAATAACCACCAACACTCCCACCAAGGCTAGCGGCAGGGATAACAGCAATCGTTTACTGGGCCGCTCACCCAGCACTAACGCAGCCAACACGATGGTAACAAGCGGATTGGTTGCCATAATCAGCGACGCATTGCCCGCTGAAGTGGTCTGCAAGGCGTAAAAGAATAATAAATTAAATCCGCCTATCCCTACTGCAGCGATGATCAAATAAGCTTTGATGTGTTGCATAGCAGGCGCAAGCAGCGGTTCACGGCGCCAACTGGCAAAAACCATCATCAGCATTGCGCTCAACCCGAAGCGTGAGGCAGCCAGCCACAGCGGCGACATCTCCTGCAAGATCGGCCCAGCCAAGGCGAAATTCGCTCCCCAAAACAGGGTCGCGATAATGACTAGCAAATAGATGGTATTGTTTTTAATCATGGATTTTTTTAATTTGAGTCACCGCTAAGCCGCCTAAAGCGATAGCGAACCACAGTGTAGTCAAGCGTACTAACAGGGTCACCGCCACTGCATGCGCCTGATCCAACTGTTGCAGCATCAGCAATGCCACCATACTCGCCTCGACACCGCCGAGACCACCAGGCAAAAAACTGATCGCGCCAACCAGCATAGAAAAAGCATAAATGAACATCGCAGTTTGCAAATTGATATCACTGCCCAGACTGTGCAGCATGAAATACAGCGCCAGCCCCTCAGCGCCCCACGCTACCATGCCGATGAGTATGCCTATGGGCAAGATCGGGAAACGCAAACAGCGTCCGGCATGCTGCACGGTGGTGACTCCGGCATGAATAATCCGCGCCAATTTAACTGGCAACACACGCGTACTCCAACCCTCTATCAACAATAACAACCGCGCTTGCTGTAACAACACCAGGATCACCACCAGCACCGCACTCAAACCCAGCACAAAAGGCTGCGCCACGGGATACACCCACGCGCCTGCCGCTGCGAGCAATACCATACTGATTAAATTGGAACCTTGTTCACTGAAAAACACCGCAACGCTTTTAGCATAATCCACGCCATGCGCTTTGAGAAACAGGCTGCGGATAGTCTCACCGACCTTGCCCGGCACGATGGTCATGCTAAAACCTGCCATGTAGATTTTGAAATGCTCAGCCAGCGGCAGCTTGTGTCCCAGCTGCGCCAGATACAATTGCCAGCGAACGAAGCGCAGTATGTAATTCACCATAGACAGCGCCAACGCCAGTAACGTCACCCCCCAGCCTATCTGGCTGACCGCGTGCACTACCGCATCCCAGCCTGTCCACAGCACAAAGCCCAGATATGCCGCGACACTGACCAGCATCACCAGCAATAAGGCGTGCCGTCGCCAGCCCTGCAACATCATCGTATCAGCCAGAAGGTCGTCAATGCCCAGGCCAATACCGCAACTACCAGATGCACATCTCGCACCAGCTCACGCGATGGATCTGCGCCACCCTGTTGCTCATGCAGCAAATAAATGTAGCGGAATACACCATACATCACAAACGGTACGGTATAGATCAGATATGCCGTACCGTGTGCGCGTATTGTGTCCGGGCTCATGGTATAGAGGCTGTAACTCATAATCACGCCGGATGCGGTAATGCCTATCATCTTATCGAGCAAAACTGAGCTGTAATGCGCCAGCACCTTGCGATGCGCAGTGCCGCCATTATGCAGTGCGGTCATTTCAGCACGGCGTTTGGCGAATCCCAAAAAAAGTGTGACCATCAAACCACACAGCAACAACCATTGTGACGGCGGGATACCCACACCCAGCGTACCCACCAGTATGCGCAGCATAAATCCCATGGCAATAATAAACACATCCAGCATCACCACATGCTTGAGACGTAGCGAGTAGGCCAGATTCATCAGCGCATAAGCCACTACGATTATCAACGCCACGCTACTGACCGCATACGCAATACTCAAAGCGATACCTGTCAGCAACATCGCAAACAATCCTGCGGTCGGCAATGTCAATTCCTCAGCTGCCAATGGTCGTAGGCATTTAACAGGATGCAGCTTGTCCTGCTCTCTATCCACCATGTCATTGAGAATATATATCGCACTCGCCATTAACGAAAACGCTACCGCAACAAGCACCACATGCCACACGATAACGCTATCGTTCCAGGCATGCCCAAACAGCAATCCAGTAAAAACAAAACTATTTTTTAGCCATTGATGAGGGCGCATCAAACGCCACAATGCAGACAACATTTTCATGCGCGTATCGTTTCCCTGCATTGCGCCACAGCCAGTTTAACCACTTCGGCATCCAGCACAGACTGCGCCAGCGTATGTTCCAGTGTGTCCAGCGCCAGCCAAACACGATCCAGTTCAATAAGCCCAGATTTCGTTTTAGCAGGTGCAGTTATCTCCACCCCATCTACAGGAGACAGACTCGCATAACGCGGGATCATACGCTGACCACCACCGTCAACAGACGCTACCAGAGGGGATATTTTAGTGAAAATCTCACCTTGATAAACAAAGCGAGTGCCTAATGGCAAGTGTTGAAATTTCATGAATAATTAAGGTCGGTAGACGAACCCGAACATCTTAACCCAGCCAGACAATTCATGCCATGTTGGGTTCATACACCACTAATTTTTGCGATGCTTGCTGTTTGGCGCGATACATTGCTTTATCCGCCTGCTTATGCAAACTCATCAGCACATCTGAGTTAATCGTTGCTGCATGGGCGATACCGATACTCACTACCATAGGCTCATGCATACCCAATTTATGGGTTTCATATTCGGCCGCTGCCTGCACGATACGTTGAGCAACGGTCACGCCATAAATCGAATTATGCTCGGTCAACAACACCACAAACTCATCACCACCGATGCGGTATAACCTATCATCGTTGCGCAAACATTTCTGTATCAGCTTCACCAATGTAATCAGCACTTCATCGCCCACATGATGCCCGTAAGTGTCATTAATATGTTTGAATTTATCGCAATCAATTAACAACAGCGTGGTAGAAATAAGCTGAGATTTTGCCAACTCATGCAGTGCTATAAACTCCTCGTCATAAGCCAGACGATTATAAGCCCCGGTTAGGCCATCTCTATGCGCCATATCCCAGAGCGCCTTATTCTTATCATCAATGCGCCTGTGCATGCCATCGAGTTGCTGCTGATAGGTGTTGAGCGAGCACCTTAATTCATCCAACTCAAGCACATACAAAGGATCTTCAAATTTCGGCGCATCCTCACGACTATGATGATCACCCAAAACACGAATATGACGCGCCAAATGCACTAGCGGTGTCGCCATATAACGCATCACCATCAAGTACACGCCCAAAGATAAAAACAGCAATATCCACAACACGCCAAATTGCGTTTGCTGCATCACTTTGAACAGCATATCCACATCGGGATTATCAGAAGGGCGGAAATGGATATGCGCTACCATATCTCCCATCGTGACAACATGATCTGGTATTAAATCAAAACCAAAATCACGTGTACTTACGTCATAGAATGGCAATACCTCACGCAATGCAGCCATGAAATCAAAACGCACCAAAGCATAGCCAGAAAGCTGAGTTTTGCTGTAACCGTCATAAAGTGGACGCACTAAATAGCCGTATGTCCGACCATCATGCAGCCTGATCCACAACGAAGGTGTGGCTGGCAATTCATCCGGAATATCATTTGATGCCGCTGATGCCAGCACCTTGCCATGCCGGTCATACAAGGCGATTTCATCTACCATAGTTGGTAGCAGGCCACTACTCAATGCGCGACCATCCCGCCAATATTCATAAAAGCTGGTATCAAACAACTGTTGATGCGTTTCATCGCTGTCTACAAATTTCTGTATAGCGGCAGTCATAAATGGCTGTATAGACAATAACGCTTTCGCCAACTCCGCTTTGGCTGCCAAGGCATGTTGCTGCTGAATTTTCTCCCGCACATCGGCCATTTTTTCATATGCCAATAAATTGACAACGCTTAATAACACAGACAACAGCAGAATAAACAGAATGACATGCGTTTTAATCGAATGTGACTGAAACCAGGCGCGTACCATGTCAGTTCTTTCGTAGCGACTTCAATATTGCCAGGACTCTATCATCCAGATCAAACTCGGCCGTACCATCAAAAAAATGCCCAGCCCCACTCACCACATCCGTCCCGGGGAAATCATGCTGTAAACGCGTACCCCACCCGACAGGGAATACTTTATCCATACTGCCGATCAACACTTTCACCGGCACTTTCGCCTGAGACAAGGTATGAATGATTTTATCTTCATCCCAAACCGCATAACTCAAATAATCTGCCCGAGTGGATAAATAATTATGCTGACAATAGGCCATAGTGTAGGAAGATAAACCGCTAGACTCTGGGGCACGCAAGACTCGAGCCAATTCATCTGGATTAGCTCTGATGGGCACAACACTTACCAAAATTGCCTGACGTACAAGACGATCCGGATGCTCGGAAACATAGCTCAACACCACATTTGCACTGGAACTGTGCGCTATCAGCACTATAGGTTGCTGCGTACGTTGCGCCAGCCACTCCACCCAGAACTGAACTTCATTACTATCAGTCACCATATTATGGCGATGGGGTGCTTCGCATGCCACGGTCTTATTGCGCAGATTATAACCTTCTGACAACGTAGGCACGACGACAGTATAACCAGCATCATTCAGCGCCTGCGCCAATCCACTCATAGGCAAAGCCAGCCGAGTCTGTAAAAATCCATGAACTAAAATAACCGCTGGCTTATCAGGGCTACCAAGACGATAGTCAGCACTTACCATCAGCTTAGAAGGCAAACGCACCTGTATCACCTCAGCATGAACAATGCCGCTCACGACACACAGCAAGCCAAGCACCAGCATCTTCATCAATTTAGTATTTTGCATCTGCATCACTCCTGCACTTTTTATCTGCCCGACATCATGTGCCGATACTTTATTTAGAGTTGCAATTACATTGATTCGTAGCAAATTGATTAGTTTTTATACTACGGTATGTTGAACGAAGCCGCTATCGCGGAGAAATATTCCCGAACCATCAAATTACGCAGCATAATTTCGTCTCCCCCAGCAATGGAATTTTGATTACTGTACCACGAGGAGACGACATTGACAGCCCCCACACCCATCCCCGCGCACTTCGAGCACAATCACCAGCGACTGCTGAATTGCCTCAAGCTCAGAGGCATGCAGCCTAAAACCATCGCCTTGTATTCACACGGCGTACGGCGCGCAGCGGTGTATTTTAATGACCAGATAGACGCGCTCACCAAGCCACAATTAACCGACTATTTTGTTCGCATCCTGGATACCCATTCATGGAGTACGCTCAAACATGATCTGTATGGACTGAAGTTCTATTATGCCCATGTACTCAGCCAACCCTGGCCAGGTGCGGATCTGGTTAAACCACCCAAGTCATATAGCCTGCCCGACATCATTACCGTCGCCCAGGCACAACAAATCTTCATGGCCACCCGCGTATTGAGCTACCGCGTATTCTTCTTCACCCTCTACAGCCTGGGCTTACGATTAGGCGAAGGCTTACGCTTGCAGGTAGGGGATATCGATGCGGATCGGATGCGGGTGCAAGTACGCAACGCCAAAGGCAACCGTGATCGATTGGTGCCGTTATCAGAGAACACCTTGCAGGTATTGCGCCGTTTCTGGCTCACCCATCGCAACCCAAGCTTGCTCTTTCCTAATCGACACGGCGGTCTTGCCAAATCGCACTTGGCACGCACCCCGCTGGATCGTGGTGGTATCCAGACCACCTTGGGTCAAGTGACCCGTGACTGTGGCTTAAAAAAAGAATTACACCACACAGCCTGCGCCACAGCTATGCCACCCACCTGATAGAAGCTGGCATCGATTTACTCGAAATTCAGCAGATACTCGGACACCAGTCCATCCTCACCACCATCCGCTACACCCACCTCACCGAACAACGCCATCAGAGCGCACACACTCGCCTTAATCAATTAATGGAGAAATTCCACATTCATTGGGGCAAAGTCAAATGATCAGACTGGCGCACATCGTAGCAACCTACGCAGCTAAACTGCTTGCACAACACGGTCATCACCTATTGCCCAGCCAGCAAGCTGCCTTAACCGCCTTTCAAACCTGCCGTAGCCAGATGAGCCCGAGGATGCAACTTGCCTGTGATGATTGTCAAACACCCAGCTACCTGCCACATTCCTGCGGTCATCGGCATTGCCCGCATTGCCAGGCGCACGAATCACAGCGCTGGATAGACCAGCAATTACACAAATCCATCCCCGCCAACTACTTCATGCTCACCTTCACCGTGCCCGCCCAGTTGCGCACACTGGCCTGGCAACATCAGCGCGTCATGTATGACTTGATCACACGCTGCGCGTGGGAAACAGTCAACACCTTCAGCCAAAACGACAACAAGCTGCGCGGCAGCGCAGGGGCGGTGACTGTACTGCATACCCATAACCGCCGACTGGACTATCACCCCCATGTGCATCTCGTCATGCCCGCTGTCGCCTTTAACCCCAAACAGCGACGCATGCGTCATAAACACGGCAACTACCTGTTTAACCACAAAGCCCTGGCCAAAGTATTTCGTGCCAAATTACTGGCAGGCATCAGACAAGCAGGACTCACCCTGCCAAACGATTACCCGACCGATTGGGTGGTGGATTGCAAAGCCGTCGGCACTGGACAGCACGCTCTGATCTACCTTGGGCGCTATCTGTATCGGGGGGTGATACAGGAGAAAGACATCCTCTCCGACCGGCATGGTCAGGTCACCTTCCGTTACCGGAACAGCCAAACCAAACAAATGGAAACCCGTACCTTGAGTGGTGTAGCCTTCCTGCGACTGATACTGCAACACATTCTGCCCAAAGGCTACCGCCGCGCCCGCAACTTTGGCTACCTGCATCCCAATAGCAAACTACTCACCCAGCTACAGCTGACCCACCTATGGCGACGGAACAATCCGCCGCCAGCGCAACCCAGACCAGCGATACGTTGCCAATGTTGCGGTGGGGTGATGAAGATAGTGCGCACACGTATCAAAGCGATACCGCTAGCCACATCAGCCCCATCTATAAAACGGGAACACAGAGCAGATGACACAGGGTGGGAGACCATGCGCTAAACCAGCCCACACCGCCCACCTGCCAGACTAGGCAGGTATGGCCGTGCTCGCCCTGAAGAAGGCTGAAATTGGGTTAACATGCCCGAAAAGCCGACTAAAAACGGTGAGTTGAATAGAATAAGTTGCTGCAATGGCAACGTGAAGGTCGTGAAATGGCGGGTGGGATGCGTAACGCGTCCAGTTATGCCAGCATAGTCAAAAAGATATTTCCATAAGCGCTCAAGCAACACCCGCCCCAGCCATGCCGGGCTTGTCCAACAAACGGTTCAGATTGTGGCTCGCTTCGCGATCACAATCTAACCTTATTCGTTAGGTTAGCACTGCCATATCGTTTTGTATAGCACACTAAATTAGTCAGGCATTTTTCGGTAGTAGCCATAGTCCGCCATCGCCAGTAATTCCTTGTCACCTTTGCTATCACCATAGGCATATAAGATATACGCCTCGCGCTCACCCAGCAACGCTGTCAGTCGGCGCGACTTTTCCACGCCATAACAGTTGGGCAATGCCAACTCACCTGTATAGGCCTCACCCGCTATGCCTAAACGCGAGCCGATAACTTCCTCTACACCCACACTTGCCGCCCACGGGCGCAAATAGCATTCCAGTGACGCACTCACAATCACGCAGCGATGCCCCTGCTGCTGATGCCAGCGCAGTCGTGCCAAGGCCTTGGGATTGATTCGTTGTGGCAGCTGATGCTGCGCAAACTCACGCGCGCGTTGCTGTATGCGTTGCACATCCTGCCCAGTAAAAAATTGCGCCAGCACCCTCGCTTTTGCATGATGATTCTTCACCAGTTTAAGCGCATAACCCAGCAATACCGGCGACAGCTGCAACATTGATAACGCATACTGTTTGTCACCTGCCAGATAGCGCAAAAATGGCAAAAAGCTATCACCATGAGTCAGCGTGCCATCAAAATCAAACGCAGCAACCACAGGCTTGGTCATAACTTCAACTTCTTGAAAATTGCTTCAGGGATATTTTTAATGATCAGCATGATATAGCGCCAGAACCAGGGCAGATACACCACGTCAGCCGACTTATTGAGTGCAGCAACAATACGCTCACCCATGTATTGCGGGCTGGCAACCAGAAACAGACCCGCCATGCCATAAGTCATCGCTGTATCTACAAAGCCCGGCTTGACAGTAATCACACGCACGCCACTATGGAACAAGCGATTGCGCAAACCCTGCAAATACGCACTCAAACCGGCTTTCGCCGCGCCATAAGGATAATTACTTTGTCGTCCACGATCACCCGCAACGGAACTGATACCGATAATAAAACCCTGCTTACGCGCTTCCAGATAGTTCGCACAGTGGCTTAATATAGACGCGGCGGCAGTAAAATTCACCATAATCACCTCAGCACCCAACGGGAAATCACGTGCCGCCTGCTGGTCACCCAGCATCCCCATTGCCAGCACCACGCCGCGCATTTCACCCATCTCTGCCATGGCCTGATTAAAAAATCCTGCATGGCTCGCCATATCCTCGGCGATAAATATCCCCCACCGCGCATTGATACGATAACGGATTGCCAAGTCTGCTGCTATTCGTCCCAGCTCGTCCGCATTACGTCCTGCCAGATAAATATCATGCCCCTTTGCTGCAAACGCTGCCGCAGTAGCACGCGCAATAGCTGAGGTCGCACCGACTATCATTACCGCATTAGCCATGTTGCGCCCCCAAATTCAGCCGTTTAGACAAACTGGAAGCAAAACGTCCATGCGGATCTACCAGCTGCTTTACCCGCAACCACTCGGCATGACGTGGATACATGATACGAAAAGTTTGTGCGTTGAGCACGGCATCCTTGGCCAGATAAACTCGCCCGCCATGCGCCAGAACGATAGCATCCAGCTCACGCGTCAACGCCAGCACACCTGCATCACGCATGGGAATATCCAGTGCCAGAGTATAACCTGCCAGCGGAAACGACAGCATACCCTGATCTTGCGCACCCAGTTTTTTCAACACCGCCAGAAACGATGGCCGACGACTCACTGCCAGCTTTTCCAGCAACGCCGTTACAGCCCCAAACGCACCCGCCGTAGGTATCACGCACTGATACTGCACAAAACCCGATTTTCCATATAAGCGATTCCAGTGGGAAATACCATCCAACGGATAAAAATAATCGGTGTAATGGGCAAAAAACGGCTGAGTTTTACGCCCCTCACGGGTGTAATAAAACTGATTGAATAACTTAACAGTCAGCGGATTCAACGCTGCCGCAGGCAAATCAAATGGCATGGATTTAGCTGGTTTAATTTTCACTGCAGATTGCAAAGTATTGGGCAAATCTACTACCGCAGCGTGATGCCCCGTCATTAGCACACTACGCCCCAATGATTCTCCTGTAGCAAGACAATCTATCCACGCCACGCTGTAGGCATCATCTAGTGCGGCATTCTCAAACAACGCAAAGGTTGCCGTTAAATTAGCTGCCGCATGATGGCGCACTTGCATATAAGGGCTGGAAATCGGTATCAGGCGCAAGCTAACCTCACCGATAATACCCGTCAGCCCCATGCCGCCCACTGTCGCCCAGAACAAATCGGCATTTTCGGTCGCTGAACAAGTGACGCGGCTGTTATTCGCCAATATTAATTCTATGTCGATAACATGCTGGCCAAATGCACCGTCATGATGATGATTTTTGCCATGCACATCTGCTGCCACGCAACCACCCAGCGACACAAAACGCGTCCCTGGTGTGACTGGCAGAAACCAGCCTTGCGGCACAATAACATCCAATATTTCTGCCAAAGTCACGCCTGCTTCGGCGCGTAAGGTGCCGGCTACCACATCAAACGCCAGCATACGGTTTACCCGCTCGGTCAAAATCACCGTCTCGCCCAAAGCCGCATCGCCATAACTGCGCCCTTGCCCACGCGCAATTTGTGTCGGTGATGATGCACGTAAATCCTGATAGCGCTCAGGTCGCTCAGAGGCGCAAGTTTCTACGGGATAACGCCCCCAGCCTGATAATGGCCGATTTAATTTATTCATATAGCCTCAGCGCGGACAGGCATAGTCCGCAAAATATTTATCGCAGAAATAACACGATGTGTGCGGTAAGAAATCGGGTATCCGATAATAGCGGTCACGCACCTGTGCCAACACACCAGCACGATAGGCAGGATAATCAAAGCCACGCCCGAGCACCAGATAAATCACTGCCCCACGAACATTCACGGTACGCAATTCGACATGCTGAAAGTACGGGGTGTATTTAGATAAATCAGGTTGCGATTTGTCTACCGTCAGAATATTGCGTCCGGCCATGGTACGGAAATCCGTATTCATATCATCCTGCCGGGCATGCTGTGAGCCTGCGCCGAACACGAAGAATTCTTTATTGGCATGATAGGCAATCACTGCTGCATTAGAATAATCATCTACCGCGAACAAGTAATCACGCTCATACGGTCGCAATTGCGCGATAACATCATCATTGTGCATGATAAAAACATAACCACTATAGAGTTTGCTATGCTGCCACCAACTCGCGGGCGCAGCTAAAATCGCTGCCACAATTAACACATGCACGGCTGTAAACCACGCCATGAACTTAGCAGTTTTGCGCCATTGCACCGCAGTTAACTTTGCTGCCAGCCACAGATAAAAGAATGGATAAAATGCCAGCACCCAATGTAATCCTATGGTTTTTTTCAGCGACAACAGCGCAAAAAATGTTATTGGCAACCAGAATGCAAACCCATACATACGCCTAGTAATGCTACTGTCTATCATCTGACCGCGCTGTTTCCAGACGTAATACACAAGTGGTGGTGTCATCAGATACAGCGTGGTCACAACGTACAGCCACACATTATCCAATGAGAACTGTGCCCCTTCGTTGCGGTTGTATAAGTTAAACAAAATGTTGTCCCAGCAGTGGGTGTAATTCCAATACACATTTACTGCTACCGCAGGCATGGAAGCCAATACCAGCGCGCTCAACCCCAGCCAGCGACGTTTCAATCCAGGCGTAAACAGGACGAAGGCCAGATATGCTAAGCCTAATAGCACGGCAAAATATTTGGACAGAAATGCGAACCCAAGCGCCACGCCCGACAACAAGTAGTAACTCAACCTATCCTGCTGCACCGCCCGCACCATCATATACACAGACACAAATACAAAGAATATTAACGGCGTATCGGTAGTAATGAGCACATTGAGAATATTGACAGGCGAGATCAGAAAAACCACTGCCACCCACGCCGCTCGCTCGGCATCCCATGATTTGAGCAGACGATAAATACCTGCACCCATTAAGGTTGAAAATACAACAGCAGGCAAACGCATCAGTACTTCACTATCGCCAAACCAGCGCATGACATACAGTATCCACCCAACCATAGGCGGATGATCGTAATAGCCATAATCCAGATGCCGCGCCCATACGATGAAATAAGCCTCATCACCCGACATAGGCAGGAAATACGCCAGTGCGAGTTTAAGCAGCAATGTACTCCACAGCACACGCTGGAATGTTTTTTGTGCATTCATTTTGCTACATTCCAAGGGTTAAACAGCGCCGCTCCCGTCGCCGTAAAATCTGCAACATTGCGCGTCACCACCGTCATTCCATGCACGATAGCCGTCGCTGCAATCAATGCATCGCGTTCTGCGCATGGATCTGGCACAGGCAAACGCGCACAACAGAGTGCCACTGCTGTATCCACATCCAGTATTCGTCCTGCAAACGCAGGCAAAACATGACCATCCAGCCAATCTCGTAGCATCGCCCCCTGCGCCGCATCGCGCCGCGCCACTGACAACACTCCCATTTCCAGCTCTAACAAGCTAATTGCAGACAAATACAATGCCGCTTGTGGCACAGTAGCAGCCCAGGCAACAACATGCTGATCGGCCTTACCTGTTTTGGCGCGTCGCAGTTCTGAGACGACATTAGTATCCAGCAAAAACATCAGCTCAAATCCGCCGCACGATATAGACCACCTGCGCGTACAGGCTCAAATTCGACATCAGCAGTCATCGCTAACATATCGACGATATTAGAAGCCCCTCCGACCATTTTTTGATAATCTGCTATGCTCAATAACACATGCGCAGGCCTGCCTCGGTCGGTAATAAACACGGGGCCTTGCATTGCTGCCTTCTTGGCACCACTCGCATCCTGATTAAATTCACGACTAGATAATGTTGTAACTGACATAGCTAACCCCTAGCATCACACAATGTAGCCACATTACTACATTTATCACTGACGTACAATCTTGAATTAGTCATCATCCCCCTGAATTTCGTCTTATCCTCGTCACGCATTCGGGTTAAAATAAGATTTTTGTTTACACTATGGAGTCGTCATGAGCGATCAGGAACCACAAGCAGTATTTGCCATCGAAAAACTATACGTCAAAGACGCTTCTTTAGAAGTCCCTAACGCACCCAATATATTCCTCGAACGCGAAGCGCCAGAAATCGATGTGCAATTAGCAACCCAAAGCGCTCCAATCGCCGAAGACGTCTATGAAACATCATTGACCGCAACTGTTACTGCTAAAGTTGGCGACAAAATCATGTTCCTGGTAGAAGTTACTCAGGCTGGCATTTTCCGTATTGCACAAATCCCTGCAGAGCAACTGGATCCAGTTCTTGGCATAGGCTGCCCGAATATTGTTTTCCCTTACTTGCGTGAAACCGTTTCAGACTTAGTCAACCGCGCCGGTTTCCCACCTGTAATTTTGAATCCAGTTAACTTTGAAGCCTTGTACATGCAACAAAAACAAGAGCTCGCTAACGGCGCAACCACGCATTAATCATGTACCGTCTGCTATTCGCCATCGCCATGCTCTGTGCCTTACCGGTACAGGCACTGGATTTCCGCTCTACTGCAAATACAGCGGCCGTCTTGTATGATGCACCCTCGACCGAAGCAACACGCTTATTTGTATTAAGCAAAGGCTATCCGTTAGAAGTTGTGGTTATCATCACCGGCTGGGCAAAAGTGCGCGATAGCAGCGGAGCTATGGCATGGATAGCGCTGGACCAACTGAGCACGACACGCACGCTGGTCGTGCGCAGTGCTAGCACAATTCGCAACACTCCCAACGACAACGCGCCTGTCACCGCGCAAGTCGCCGCCAACGTAATACTCGTCTGGCTGGAAAATAGTGGTGAGTGGGCAAAAGTACGCCTGCCTAATCAAAGTACAGGCTATATCAAACTCAATCAGGTATGGGGCACATGAAACTAGCCATACTCGGTGCTGGCGCATGGGGAACCGCACTTGCGGTTAATTTTGCACCACGACACCAAGTCACCCTGTGGGCACGCAACCCTGAACAAATTGCAATAATGCAGGCAGATAAATGCAACACACGCTATCTGCCCGATGTGAACCTGCCGCCTCAACTCCAATTAAGCAGCGACCTTAATGACAGCATAGCCAACGCCGACGCAATTATAGTCGCTACTCCCAGCGGCGCCTTCCGCAGCACGCTGAGCAAAATCGCAGATAAAGTTGGCACTACCCCAGTCATCTGGGTATGCAAAGGCTTTGAAACAGGCACCATGAAACTGCCGCATCAAATCGCCAATGAAACACTCAATGCCGCAACCCCACGCGGAGCGCTTTCAGGGCCCAGCTTCGCCAAAGAAGTTGCTGCGGGTCTACCCACTGCGCTCACCTTAGCCAGCGAACAAACTGCAACCCTCGCACTCGCCAGTCAGTTACACAACCACCATTTACGTGTATATACCAGCACCGATGTGATTGGTGTAGAAGTCGGCGGCGCGCTGAAAAATGTCATCGCCATTGCCGCAGGCATCTCCGATGGCCTGCACTTCGGCTACAACGCCCGCGCCGCACTGATTTCACGCAGCTTGGCAGAAATGACGCGTCTGGGTCATAAATTAGGTGGACACACCGAAACTTTCATGGGATTAACTGGCATGGGCGACCTAATCCTCACCGCCACCGCAGACCTCTCCCGTAATCGCCAGGTCGGCTTGCGCCTGGCTGCAGGCATGAGCCTGGAAGCCATACTCCGCGACCTCGGTCACATCGCCGAGGGCGTCACCACCACCAAAGAAGTCGAGCAACTTGCACAACAACTAGGCGTAGACATGCCCATCGTTCACGCCGTATATCAAATACTGTATCAAGGTGTTGCGCCCAAGACGGCAGTTGAAGCGCTGTTAAATCGGGAGCCTAAGGCTGAAGTGGTAGAGTAATTGGGTATCTCACCCACGGGCCCAAGTCATGAAACAATATCTTGAACATAGTGA
The DNA here is from genome assembly GCF_009937995.1 of Sulfuriferula nivalis. Classification (NCBI taxonomy): domain Bacteria; kingdom Pseudomonadati; phylum Pseudomonadota; class Betaproteobacteria; order Nitrosomonadales; family Sulfuricellaceae; genus Sulfuriferula; species Sulfuriferula nivalis. Next base: position 484,359 of record NZ_AP021881.1, on the reverse strand, counting down.
CTACATAGACTGGCAACATCCACTCATACTCACACAAGCCAAAGAACTGGCAACAGCTAATTCTTCAGATGAAGCGATAGCTGAAAGTTGCTTCAAGTTTGTTCGTGATCACATCAAACACAGCTGGGACTACCGTCAAAACCCTGTCACATGCAAAGCATCTGAGGTCTTAATACATGGAACAGGCTATTGTTACGCTAAAAGCCATCTATTAGCCGCGCTACTTAGAGCCAATAGTATTCCAGCAGGGCTGTGTTACCAACGATTATCTATCGATGGCAACAGCCCACCTTACTGCCTTCACGGCTTAAACGCCGTTTATCTCCAACAGTACGGATGGTATCGAATTGACGCCCGAGGTAACAAGTCAGGTGTCACTGCTGAATTCAGTCCACCTATGGAAGCCTTAGCTTTCAACATTACAAACACCTCGGAGAGGGATTTCACCGAAATCTGGAGCGAGCCTCTACCGCTAATAATTAATACACTTACCCAATATCAAACCGTAGAAGAAGTGTTTCAGCATCTGCCTGATATTGAGATTATATAATCACAATAAAAAATACTAATTTAACATCCAAAACTCTAAACTCGGCAGCATCCCCCTCCTGCATCACCACGTAACGTTAATAAAATCGGGGGTAGTCGGCGAGGACTATCTGAGCGGGCAGCGCGAGTTCCGCAGCCGCCCGATTTTACTAACGTTACGTGGGCAGTCCGCAGGACTGGTGCAGCGGGGTGCCGTTCTCTTTGGTTACTTTCTCTTGGGCAAGCAAGAGAAAGTAACTTGCCGTCGGGCAATCCCGACTTACCAATGCGCGCAATATGTAAGAATGTTAGAATTGACCCCATCATGCATCATGTTAGCCAAAAAAAACGCCACCCGATAAATCAAGTGGCGTTTCAGTATTACTAATTAAACCAACGCTAAATCAAATACCCAACTGACTATGCCAGTATGTTTTAATCGTACTCACTGTATTTTCAGGTAGAGGTCCGAAAGCAATTGATTTGGCCAAATCCTGACCGTGCTCGAAGCCCCAGGTAAAGAATTTAACTACAGCTTCATTACTTTCCTTAGGCGCATCTTTTTTCAGGATTTCCCATGTGCAACCTGATATAGGCCAGCTATCTGCACCAGGCTGATTGGTCAGGATGACATAAAAATCTTCAGCTTTAGTAAAGTCAACGTTAGCAGCAGCTGCCTGGAAGCCTTTCAGACTTGGGCTTACCAATTTTCCAGCCTGGTTATACATACGTACATAGTTCAGTTTGCTTTCAAGGATGTAAGCATATTCAACATATCCGATTGAACCTTTAACCTGATTAACTAAGGCGGCAACACCATCATTACCTTTACCACCAATACCGCCCACCCAATTAACTGCAGTATTAACACCTACCTTAGACTCCCAGTTTGGATCCACTTTAGAGAGGTAACTAGCAAAGGTAAAAGTTGTACCTGAACCGTCAGCACGATGTACTGGTGTGATCACCATGTCAGGTAATTTCAAACCTTTGTTCATCGCAACGATAGCAGGGTCATTCCACTTGGTGATTTCCCCCATGTAAATTTTAGCAATCACGGGACCGCTGAGAACTAATTCACCTGGTTTCACACCTGGCAGATTAATGATCATATCCTCACCTGCAATCGCAGTCGGGAACTGTATCAAATTCGATGCTTTCAGATCTTCTGGTTTCAGTGGCATATCACTAGCGCCGAAATTAACTGTGCCCGCTTTGATTTGTTTGATACCACCACCAGAACCAATAGCCTGGTAATTTACCTGAACATTTTCAGCTTGTGCGTAAGGCGCACTCCATTTGCTGATTAAAGGATAAACCCATGTACTACCTGCACCAGTGATTTCTGCAGCACCGGCATGGCTAACGCTAAGACCTAAAGTTGAACGAAGCCGCTATCGCGGAGAAATATTCCCGAACCATCAAATTACGCAGCATAATTTCGTCTCCCCCAGCAATGGAATTTTGATTACTGTACCACGAGGAGACGACATTGACAGCCCCCACACCCATCCCCGCGCACTTCGAGCACAATCACCAGCGACTGCTGAATTGCCTCAAGCTCAGAGGCATGCAGCCTAAAACCATCGCCTTGTATTCACACGGCGTACGGCGCGCAGCGGTGTATTTTAATGACCAGATAGACGCGCTCACCAAGCCACAATTAACCGACTATTTTGTTCGCATCCTGGATACCCATTCATGGAGTACGCTCAAACATGATCTGTATGGACTGAAGTTCTATTATGCCCATGTACTCAGCCAACCCTGGCCAGGTGCGGATCTGGTTAAACCACCCAAGTCATATAGCCTGCCCGACATCATTACCGTCGCCCAGGCACAACAAATCTTCATGGCCACCCGCGTATTGAGCTACCGCGTATTCTTCTTCACCCTCTACAGCCTGGGCTTACGATTAGGCGAAGGCTTACGCTTGCAGGTAGGGGATATCGATGCGGATCGGATGCGGGTGCAAGTACGCAACGCCAAAGGCAACCGTGATCGATTGGTGCCGTTATCAGAGAACACCTTGCAGGTATTGCGCCGTTTCTGGCTCACCCATCGCAACCCAAGCTTGCTCTTTCCTAATCGACACGGCGGTCTTGCCAAATCGCACTTGGCACGCACCCCGCTGGATCGTGGTGGTATCCAGACCACCTTGGGTCAAGTGACCCGTGACTGTGGCTTAAAAAAAGAATTACACCACACAGCCTGCGCCACAGCTATGCCACCCACCTGATAGAAGCTGGCATCGATTTACTCGAAATTCAGCAGATACTCGGACACCAGTCCATCCTCACCACCATCCGCTACACCCACCTCACCGAACAACGCCATCAGAGCGCACACACTCGCCTTAATCAATTAATGGAGAAATTCCACATTCATTGGGGCAAAGTCAAATGATCAGACTGGCGCACATCGTAGCAACCTACGCAGCTAAACTGCTTGCACAACACGGTCATCACCTATTGCCCAGCCAGCAAGCTGCCTTAACCGCCTTTCAAACCTGCCGTAGCCAGATGAGCCCGAGGATGCAACTTGCCTGTGATGATTGTCAAACACCCAGCTACCTGCCACATTCCTGCGGTCATCGGCATTGCCCGCATTGCCAGGCGCACGAATCACAGCGCTGGATAGACCAGCAATTACACAAATCCATCCCCGCCAACTACTTCATGCTCACCTTCACCGTGCCCGCCCAGTTGCGCACACTGGCCTGGCAACATCAGCGCGTCATGTATGACTTGATCACACGCTGCGCGTGGGAAACAGTCAACACCTTCAGCCAAAACGACAACAAGCTGCGCGGCAGCGCAGGGGCGGTGACTGTACTGCATACCCATAACCGCCGACTGGACTATCACCCCCATGTGCATCTCGTCATGCCCGCTGTCGCCTTTAACCCCAAACAGCGACGCATGCGTCATAAACACGGCAACTACCTGTTTAACCACAAAGCCCTGGCCAAAGTATTTCGTGCCAAATTACTGGCAGGCATCAGACAAGCAGGACTCACCCTGCCAAACGATTACCCGACCGATTGGGTGGTGGATTGCAAAGCCGTCGGCACTGGACAGCACGCTCTGATCTACCTTGGGCGCTATCTGTATCGGGGGGTGATACAGGAGAAAGACATCCTCTCCGACCGGCATGGTCAGGTCACCTTCCGTTACCGGAACAGCCAAACCAAACAAATGGAAACCCGTACCTTGAGTGGTGTAGCCTTCCTGCGACTGATACTGCAACACATTCTGCCCAAAGGCTACCGCCGCGCCCGCAACTTTGGCTACCTGCATCCCAATAGCAAACTACTCACCCAGCTACAGCTGACCCACCTATGGCGACGGAACAATCCGCCGCCAGCGCAACCCAGACCAGCGATACGTTGCCAATGTTGCGGTGGGGTGATGAAGATAGTGCGCACACGTATCAAAGCGATACCGCTAGCCACATCAGCCCCATCTATAAAACGGGAACACAGAGCAGATGACACAGGGTGGGAGACCATGCGCTAAACCAGCCCACACCGCCCACCTGCCAGACTAGGCAGGTATGGCCGTGCTCGCCCTGAAGAAGGCTGAAATTGGGTTAACATGCCCGAAAAGCCGACTAAAAACGGTGAGTTGAATAGAATAAGTTGCTGCAATGGCAACGTGAAGGTCGTGAAATGGCGGGTGGGATGCGTAACGCGTCCAGTTATGCCAGCATAGTCAAAAAGATATTTCCATAAGCGCTCAAGCAACACCCGCCCCAGCCATGCCGGGCTTGTCCAACAAACGGTTCAGATTGTGGCTCGCTTCGCGATCACAATCTAACCTTATTCGTTAGCGCAACAGCAGCTGCGCTCAATGTTTTGATAAGACGGTTGGTTGATTGCATTTTTACCTCGAACGTATGAATAAAATATTAGCTGCACATCACATTGCAGTTGTAATAATTCTAAGCATTTATATTCGACCATAAATGAATATTGAGTGACCATTTACTGACAAGATCGTAAGTAAAGCTAGGCTATCAACCCAGATAACAATCCAGCTCTCACATAAAACTCACCTTATGCGAAATAGCTGATATCTCGCTTGTTCTAAGGACTTTTCTCGGTTAAAGTTAGCCGTCATTCCGCCACTACTCCTTCCATGATTTTCTGGGCCACTATTACTAATTTAGCCAGTTTCAGTGTTATTGCACCGATGGCTACAGCTATCACTGGCTGGCTACTAGCTGGTCGGGCATGGCGGTTAACCATGTGGTGGCTGCTGTTGTTTTTAGGTGCGATGAGCATTGTTGTCGCCAGTAAAATTGCATTTATAGGCTGGGGAATAGGTAGTCGTGAATATGACTTTACCGGCTTTAGTGGTCATGTAACACGCGCAATGTCGATCACGCCAGTATTGCTTTATCTGCTTACGCAAAGAGCATCCGCAATGATGCGTTTAGGCGCAATAGCACTGGGAGTTGGTTTTGGCACGTTGATCGCGGTTTCCCGAATTATGGTACACGCTCATTCCTTGTCGGAATCAATAGCGGGCTGGCTATTAGGCGGCACTATCAGTTTTGTGTTTATTTATTTGCTACACAAAGCCCCACCAATTCGCGCTCACTACGGTTTAATTGCGCTGGGTTTAGTTGGCCTGATATTCGCCACCCCTTTTGTAGAACCAACCCCCACACAGCGCTGGATTACGCAAGCAGCACTGTATCTGTCAGGTCATGATCGCCCATATATTCGCGTTACTTGGCAGCCTGCCCCAAAATCCTGGCGACCAAGTAATGATGTAGAAATTTAAAGCCTGCTAGTTATTGCGCAATATCGGTATAGACTATTTTGGAATTAAGGCGTGCCTGCTTCAACCACAATGCCACTTGTTGCGCCGCGCTCTCTGCTATCAGCAAGTCACGTATCCGCAATTGCGCATGCGCGAGCGAAATGGGTTGAGGTTGCGTGGCTAACAATAAATCTATACTAATGCTGTCCTGATCCTGATTAAGTATCGCCGCTTCACCGACCTTGATTTGCATAATCAGGCTGCGCTCAGACGGGCTCATATCTTCCGGAGCTTTTGTGGTGTTACTGGTATCGTACGGAATATGCTGCGCATCAAGCCAGTGGACAAATGCATCAATATTATCGCTTTGCTTCAATTGCGCCAGTAACGAAGTCTGGTTCTCAGCGCTGCTTTGTACACGTAACTGTTGTAACTGATACAACTTGCGGTCACTGAACAATACGGGATGTGATTGATAATAAGCTGCAATTTGCTGATCGGTAGGCGCTGTGCCACTATGAAATTGGCGTGCTTTGTAAGCATCAATCAATATATTCTTCTTGCTATCCAGTTCAGCCTGCACCACATTCACATCTCGATCCAGTTTGGCCTGTTTAGCTGCCGTTTGTAACAAGTGCTGATCGATCACTGCATCAATAGCCTGCTTGCGCATTTGCTCTGGTGTGCCATCTAACTGGGTAAGGTGCGACATATACTGATTAACTTCATGAACAGTGACTTCCTCGCCATTCACTTTGGCCACCACTTGCGTTTTGCCTTTATCAACTCCATGGGAGGAACTGCAACCCGCCAAAAAAAATGGGACACACATCAGTCCCAGCAACATACTACGTGAACATAACGAAAATCGAGTCTGCTGCTGGTTCTTCATAGCGGTCCTTAACAATATTAGTGATAAAAACTGTGGCGACGTGTAGAGATCATATTACAACACATAACGCGCCAAATCCTCGCTCACTGCAATATTATTAAGTCTGGCATTTACAAAATCCACGTCGATTTCCACGGCTTCTGTCTGATGCAGATGCGCTTCAAACGACACCGTTTCCAGCAACCGCTCCATTACCGTATGCAAGCGACGAGCACCTATGTTTTCAGTAGTTTCATTCACGTGAAATGCAATTTCCGCAAGGCGAGTAATGCCCTCAGGCGTAAAGTTCAATGTCACCCCCTCAGTCGCCAATAACGCCTGGTACTGCAAAGTCAGGCAGGCATCTGTTGCAGTCAGGATAGCTTCAAAATCAGCGACAGACAATGACGTCAACTCGACACGTATCGGAAAACGCCCCTGCAATTCAGGAATCAGATCTGACGGCTTCGCCAGATGAAATGCGCCGCTGGCAATAAACAGAATATGGTCAGTTTTGACCATGCCATATTTGGTCGTTACCGTGGTGCCCTCCACCAACGGCAGCAAATCCCGCTGCACACCCTGACGCGATACTTCGCCACCACTGGCCTCAATGCGGCTGGTGATTTTGTCAATTTCATCAAGGAAAACGATGCCATTTTGTTCCACACTGAGCAAAGCGCGCTGCTTGATATCTTCTTCGTTCACCATACCCGAGGCTTCTTCTTCAACCAGCAATTTCAACGCATCAGCAATTTTCAGCTTGCGCGTTTTACGTGGCCGGTTGCCCATATTCTGGAACATATCCTGTATCTGACTGGTGAGGTCTTCCATACCGGGTGGCGCAAAAATTTGCGCAGTTGCTTGCGCGCCCGCGACATCAATGTCGATTTCCTTATCGTTCAATTGTCCTTCACGCAGCATCTTACGAAATTTCTGCCGTGTCGCACTATCCTCTGGCTTTTCCGTGCTATCCAAACCCAGACTATGGGAAACATCACGCGCAGGCGGCAACAATGCATCCAGCACACGCTCTTCGGCCGCATCTTCAGCACGCATTTTGACCTGTGTCATGTCTAGCTCACGCAAATCTTTGATCGCAATTTCCATCAGATCACGAATAATCGAGTCAACATCACGACCGACATAACCCACCTCGGTAAATTTCGTGGCTTCGATTTTAATAAAAGGCGCATTTGAAACACGTGCCAGACGCCTTGCAATTTCAGTCTTACCCACCCCTGTAGGCCCTATCATCAGGATATTCTTAGGAGTGATTTCATGGCGCAGTGGTTCAGCCACTTGCGCGCGCCGCCAGCGATTACGCAGCGCCACGGCTACTGCACGCTTGGCAGGATCCTGTCCGATAATGTGTTTATCGAGTTCATGTACGATTTCTTGGGGGGTCATATTCGACATTATGCTATTCCAGAACTTCTATGAGATGATTTTGATTGGTGTAAATGCAGATATCACCGGCTATCGCCAATGATTTGGCAACAATATCTTGTGGCGACAAATCAGTATTTTCCAGCAGACCACGCGCAGCCGACTGCGCATATGCACCGCCACTGCCGATGGCGACTATGCCATACTCAGGCTCCAGCACATCGCCATTACCAGTAATAATCAACGAGTGCTCCCGATCTGCTACTGCCAGCATTGCTTCCAGACGACGCAAAGCCCTATCACTACGCCAGTCTTTTGCCAAATCTACTGCCGAACGCAACAAGTTACCCTGATGTTTATCCAGTTTGGCTTCAAATCGTTCAAACAAGGTAAAGGCATCCGCCGTACCGCCAGCAAAGCCCGCCAATATCTGCCCCTGATGTATGCGTCGTATTTTACGTGCAGTGCTTTTGATGACGATATTGCCTAAAGTCACTTGACCATCGCCCCCCAGTGCAACCTGATTACCACGTCGTACTGAGAGTATGGTTGTGCCGCGATATTGTTCCATAATGCTTACCGATAAAAGACAATACGGAATTAGATGAGGACTGGATGAACAATATCAAGCGTAAATCATAAAAAAGGGAGCTGATCAGCTCCCTTTTTTATGATTTACACCATGCTTTATTTACGTGGCAGTATTGTGGCCATTTGATCCAGACCCATAGTGATTAACAAGACTCTCACCATCATATTTGCATCTATTATCGACACATTCTTACCAGATGGAATCAGCGCCATCAGTGCATCCATGAACAAACCTACACTGGCAAACTCAACCCTGTCTACTGCATGCATATCAAGCACCACATCACTATGTTTAGCCGCATACTGTTTAAATGCGTCAAAGATCGCCGCGCTCGCACTGGTTATCGTTCCCGTCATGATAAAGGCCTGAGATTCAGCAACAGCACTACTCGGTATAGCCGCTGGTTTTTTGGGTGCTTCAGCAACGGACGTCGCAATTTTCTTAGGTGACTCCCACGACGGAGGCGATACTTCAAAACGCACGGCAAAATCAACCGCCAAATCCTCAAATTCCGATTCCTTACCTTGAAGCTGGTACAGCTGTAACAACAATAACCAAGGCTCACAATTATTGTTTTCGGGTTGTGCAATGTATTGTTGTAACAAATCCACAAATGCACCACTGGCAATCTGCAAGGTTGCCTGTTGTTTTTGCAGCTTAACCATCGCGGCTTGTAACAAACCCGCACCTTCAGGCGTAATCAGCGTCAAACCAGACAAGTCCAGCTGTATCGAGCCTTTGCTCGCCGCTGCCTGCAGCAAGCCGATACGGTCAGCCATATGTAAATCCAGACTGCCCTTTAGTGAAAATAGCTGCCCTTCTGTCGCTGCAACTGTTGGCGTTTCTGTTACCGACGCTAACGACTCATCACCAGCACTGCGCCACATAGGGGGAGATTTCTCGCACTCGTTAACATAATCCAATGCCAACTTATCAAATTCTTTACGTTTATTGCTGACTTGATACAAATCAAACAACATAAACCACAGCAATTCTTCCTTGGGTGTCTTAGCTAACAACGCATGGACACCACTGATTGCATCGTCAGTCCGGCCATTGGCGTAAGTCATTGCGGCATCCTCAACACCGTATGGAAACTGTGATTCCATCTCGGTGACGATAATGCTTTCGTGTGTCAGATCCTCATTGAAACGTTGCTCAGTTAGCGTTTCTGCATGAATTTCAGCAATAGCCTGTTCTTTGCTCTTAGGCTTAACCGCCACCATCTCTAATGAGCGGTCGGCTTCTTGCTTCTCTTTACGCTTGAACATCCCAAAAAATTCCACTGCTTCGCCCTAACGTGTCATGTTTTTATCAATACTGCATTATTGCCGTATCCGCCCCAAACATCAACGGATACATGGAATATTTTACCATTAACCAAGGTGACTATCCTACAAAGCATCAAACATGCCGACGTGCCACAGGTAACAATCGACTCATTAACGCCATAATTGCAATAGCCCATACGATTACCGCGCCAGATGGCACGTCATACCAGGCCGACATCACCAGACCCAGCGCATACCCGCACGCACCAATCGCATATGCCACCCATAATCCGACACGATCTGAATACTGACGTACGGCCAGCGCAGGAACAATCAAACTGGCAAACACCAGATAAATACCGACTAACTGCACTGATAAGGTAATTGCACAAGCAAAAATCAAGTAAAACCCTGCTCGTCCCAGATGCGCACCCAGCCAGTGACGCGCCAGTAACAATAACGCCGTCACGACTGCAGTAATCTGTAATTGTGCAGGGCTCACCCACAGTATCTGTCCGACTAACAAATCTTTCAGATGTTCCGCACCATGCGGGTTACCGGCCATCAATATCAAACTTGCGCAAGCAGCCAGCACAAACGACACACCTATCAGCGCTTCCTGACTATCTGGATAATGTTTCTCAGTCCAGGTCAGACCTATCGCCCCCACTGCAGCCGCAGCGAGTGCCGCAACCTGCACACCCCAGGCATGCGGATCCATGCCCAACGCATCTGCCACGATGACGCCCAATCCAGCGATTTGCGCGATAGCCAAGTCAATAAAGACGATACCGCGCGCCAACACCTCGCGACCCAGTGGCACATGCGTTGCCAGCACCAACAATCCTGCCAGCAGCGCAGGCCATAGTATCGATATATCGAGCGCGGTATTGTCCATTATTTCGCCACCTTATCTGCCGCCAACAGGCGATTAATAGTATCGTCAAACAAGCCAAACAAAGTATTAGCTGCTGGCGTACCACCTACTGTAAATGGCAATACCACTGCTGGAATATTGGCACGCTGCGATAACCAGGCAGAAGCCCTGTCATCGTTATAAGCGGAACGCACCACCATCTTGGCTGGGGTAATACTCAACTTGTTCAACACTGCCGATAGCGACGCAATGCTGGGCTCGACACCAGGTTTAGGCTCCAGTGTCGCCACCTGTTTCAACCCCAGCCAGTTTTCCAAATAGGGGTAAGCTTGATGTTGCGCCACGATCACCACACCTTTTAATGGCGCAGCCTGTGTTTCCCAACGTGCAATTGCTGCACGCCAGCGCGCCATAAAATCATCATGGCGCGCTTGATAATAAGCCGTATTAGCTGCATCGACTGTTTCCAGCGCCTTGCTCATAGCATCTGCTACGAGCGCGATGTTGTGCGGATCAGTCTGTATATGCGGATTACCTGCCGCGTGAACATCGCCATCAGCCCTGTCCAGTCGCTGTGGCTTCTCCAGCAGCGCTACATAACGTGTTGCTTCGAAATTACCTGGCTGGCCTGGCTGTATCGCCGCATTGCCTGAATCACGCAACAATATTGGCAACCAGCCTATCTCCAGTTCTGCCCCTGTACACACTAGCATATCCGCATTACGGGCACGCGCAATCAGTGATGGCCGCGCTTCTATGCGATGTGGGTCTTGCAAAGCCGACGTCGCATTTGCCACTTTAACCTTATCACCGCCCAACTCCTGCGCCAATGCACCCCACTCTGGTTCGCACGCCAATATGTTTAACGCCGCATGCGCTGAAAAACTGCCAGTCAGCGCTAACATTGCAAATATTAATTTGATTTTCATTTCTAATAACTCCTAGAAAGTATGGGCGCCATGCGCACCTAGACTCATGATGTATTGTAGGGAGAACTGGTTATCAGTTTCAGTCGGACGTGACGCATCGCGGGCATATTGCACGCGGAAACGCGAAAATTCACTCGGACTGTAATCTACCATCGCTGTATTACGGCTAGGGCTATACGCCGCCAGAATCGGGAAATCCGCCGCAGTCAAACCAGCGCCCAATACTACGCTGCCACTGCTCATACTATCGTGACGCAAACCTACTCGCCAATGGGGCATGAACTGATACACACTTTGCAGATACCAGCCAGACTGGCTTGAGGTATAAGTATCAGCTACGCCTGTACATACACCGGTGCTGGCAGAGTTATCCAGACAGGCCAAATTCCCATCCTCATTACGATGCATATACTCGCCCTGTATTTTCAGGCTGTTAACAGTCGCATTACCATTCGGTGCCCACTTCCAGATAAAGTCGCCTATCCAGGTTTTACTTTTGCCTGAAAATGCATTAGTCGTCGCAACACCCGCTGCATCGACATCTGCATAGGTTCTATCCTGTGCGCCCGTCCCCAGGTATGACAAACCAGCACGCCAGCTATTTGAGTCATCATAATCGCCACCCACATGCGCAAACACTGCCCCAGCCACACTCCCGTTTTTATCTTTGGTGGTGGCCGGAAAACTACGCCCGCTACCCAGCTCTGCACCCAATTCGACCAGCAAACTTTCGGTTGGTGCCAGCCATTTCACTTGCACACCGTCATCAGCATACTGATTACCCAGAAACGATTTATACACCAGTGGCGCATCGGTGAAATCCCAGGCATGGGAGTGCACATTGTTCAAATAACCAATGCTGGAGTAAAAACGCCCCGCCTGTGCACTCAAGCCATGACCCAGTCCCAGCGTCTGCACAAATGCATTTTCTATCCCCACGGTGTTATCTGGTGCCATTGCCAGTACAAAATTGCCACGATAGTCAGGATCGATATTTGCACTAATCGCCAATTCAGATTCACCCAGCGAAAACCCGCGTGCGTTAGGTGCAACTTCACCACCACTCGGAATAAAACCGCCTATGGCATAAGTGGATGGCGATAACGAACTGTGATTCATCGTCCCGGCCAATATCAGGGAAACTGCAGGATTAAATGCGCTTTCCTTACTCGGTGCAGGTTGTGCGGCAACCGCAGCAACCTGGCTGGCCTGCTCTGCTTTACTATCCGCCTGCTCAGCCTTCTTGTCTGCCTGCTTGGCAGCGGCTTCTGTTTGCGCGAGACGGGCTTCTAACTGCTGGATGCGCGCTTCATAGCTCGCTTTCATTTGTTGAATTTCTTGGCGTATCTCCGCCAGATCGTCGCCGGCATAGGCAGACGTACCCAGCATCATCAAGATGCCAGACGCAATTAACTTACGTTTCATGATATATCCTTACTTAAAAATAAAACGTGACGCAATGTTTCCACTATTAGCAGAAACAGAGCGACATCAATAATGATTTAATTTTTAAGCAAGCAAAGGAGGCGCGCGGGATAAATAACAACGAGGAGGTGCAAGGCGCAGGTTCGCTATTGCAACCACTATAAACGTGGATGGAACAGAGGTGACAGCAGGCAGATTAAAATTCGGCAGTGGCGCACTGTCCAGCGCGCTCACCACACATAAATCACACAATTGACTATGTGAGCCAGGTGCCTGTTTCTGTGTACTGCCGTCATGCCAAGGGTGAACGACACCATGCGCCGCGACGAGCTGTTGCGTCCACGTCAAGAGTATGATGAGGATGAAAGCAAGTTTGGCTAAATGGCGACGTGTCAGCATTTAGTCAGTATAACTGATTTTCCCGCTAATTCACTAGCGCCGTCCTAGCCTCTCACTATCAATCTACATCTATCGCAACTTTAATTTCCTGTACCGAAGCGACAGGCTTCCCTGCTTGCATTGCAGGGAAAAAACGCCAGGTTCTCAGAGTTTTTAATATCAGCTGATTCACCCGTGGGTCAGGTGCAGGCTGAGTTAATTCAACCGTCACACTGCCATCTGCAGCAATATGAAATCGCGCCATCACCACTGCATGCATAGTTGCATCCAGCAGATCTTCCGACAATTTTGGTTTAGGTTGATACAGCGCACGCGCCCCTAGTTGCTCCGTACCTTGGGCATTACTGCTTGGCACTGTTGGTGCAACTGGTGGTGGAGGAGGAGCTGCCACTGTCGGTGCTACTGGCTGTGGCGGTGGCGTCACCAGCGCGACTACTTTGGGCACGACTACAGGCATGGTCTTTTGCAAAACTGGTGTCTGCACTTTGACCGGCGTCGGTGCTTTTTCTACCTGTGCCACAGGCTTAGGCGGCGCAGGCGGTGGTGGCAATTCGACTATGCGTGCGTCAATTGGCGGCTCTGGCGGAATTTGTGGCTGATCTGATGCCGTAAAATACCGACCAAAAATCCATAACATCATCACCCACAACAACAATGCCACAGGCAGTGACCAGCGCAAACCACTGCTCAATTCCTCACCCGGAACAGCTATGGTGTAGTTACTCATGCGCAACCGCAATCAGGAAATGTTGCGCACCTGCGACTCGTGCCTGCAACATGGCCTTTACCACGACCCCTTGCGGCGCCTTACTGTCAGCCGACACCACAACTTCATGACTGGTAGGCAGCAATGGATGCAATACCTGAACCAGCGTAGTCAAAACAACTGGCGTACGGTTAATAAATAGCTGCCCATCTGCTGTCACCACTAAAGTAACAGGCGTATCTACATGCAATTGCTCCGCCTTGCCCTGCGGCAAATTCACCTTAAGTGAATTCAAATTCTGCATGGTCAGCGAAGACAACATGAATGTCGCCAACAGAAAAAACATCACGTCTATCATCGGGATAATTTCTATCCGCCCCTTGCGTTGCACCCGTGCTTTACGCAACTTCATGATTACGCCCCCATGTTATCTGTAGCGTGCTGATCAAGACGGATATGGTCTATCATGCGCGTGCCCAGACGTTCCATTTCATCCATAGTTTGCGCTTGCAGGCGGGAGAAATAATTAAATCCAAACAATGATATCAGTGCTATCAACAAACCCACCGCGGTTGCAATCAGTGCTTGCGCAACACCGCCAGTCACTCCAGTCGGATTTACCAGCCCTGCTCCGCCTATTAGCTGAAACGCATGCATCATGCCGCCTATAGTTCCCATCAAACCTAATAGCGGCGCAGCAGTGACTATGGTTTCTAATACCCACAGTCTCCGTGACAATCCGCTTTCTATAACCTGCGCTTCATCAGCAGCACGTGATTCTGTCCACCAGTATGGATGATTGCGATTTGCCATCACCACATGGAAAAATCTGAAAAAATAGTGATGCCTATCCAGCGCTGACAATTCCTGTTCAAGCACTGACCAATCAAACCCATACGTCTCTATAAGCTGCTGCAATTTGTTAGGCAAGCGCGTGTAACGCCAGTACAACACCGCTTTTTCCAGCATAATTGCCAGTGCCAGCACAGCTAACAATGACAGTGGCAAAATCATTGCACCACCGAGTTTAAAAGCTATCCAACTTTCATGTAAATCTTGCATGGTTGACTCCATTCAGAGGTGGGATACCCACCCCTTATCATTAAAAGAATTTATCGAGACTTAATAGCACTGCACGGCGTGGCCCATATTGCGGCGCCCCGACACCAATACCACTACCATCGCGGATTTCATAACTGCTATCGAACAGATTTAATACGCTGACACGGCCTTCGATCTTGCCTAGCACTGTGGTATCAAATGAACGTGCTGCTGCCACATTAACTTGCACATAAGCTGGCAAACTTGAGGTATTGGCAAAACCGCTGCGCAAGCCGCTGCCATACACTGCATCAGCACTATACTTCGTTCCACGCCAGCGATACGCCGATCCTACAGATGCCGTAATGGTTTGATCATGATCCAGATGCACCCAATTATTGGCAATGTAAGCAAGCTCATCCGCTGCAAAATTATATTGTGCTGAAACAATGTTCTTACCCAATGCCACCGAGTGGGCGATATTGAAATAAGCTGAGAAATTATCTTTATGGTAATTACCCGTTAGCTCCGCACCATATATTTTGCCCTCGGCGTAATTGAACGGTGTGTACAGCAATGCCGCACCAAACTGCCCTTCATCCAGCAAATTGGTCACATGCTTATAATAGCTGTCCACGCCAATTGTAAACTCAGGTGTCACTTTATGACTGAGGCCGATGTCATAATAATCCGTTGACTCGGGCTGCACAGCATCATTCTGGGTGCCAGGTGGCGCAGCTGTTGTACCTTGAGATAACGCAATGGTCTGACCGCTAATCAGCTCATTAGGTGGTGGTGTAAAGTAACGTGCGTAACCTGCATGCAGTGTGGTGCTTGGCGCAATCTGATACACAGCACCCAGACGCGGACTCAGCTGACTACCTGTTACATACGCATCAACCTGATCGAAGCGCACACCATAATTAACCGTCAGCTTATCCGTTGCTTTCCACTCGTCCTGTACATAAACACCGTCCAGATTGGCAACTTTACTATTGATATCAGAAAAACTGGTCAAAGTGGTTGTCGGGTTACCACCACCATCAAGCGTAAATGCCTGTACGTCATTGTTATTATCCAGATGTTCCTGACTCACAAACACACCCGAGCGTAGCGTGTGTTGATCGTTTATACGATAACTTCCATCCGCCTGTACACCATACGCCTGACTGGTACGTAATACCTGACTTGCCACACCGTTATAAATCAGATCACCGATCACATCTGGAGCAAACAGCACTTTGGAATAACGGCTGAATGCAGCCACTTGGTAATCAAATGCATCGCCCAACGTACCTTGCAAAGCAAGAATGCCGTATCGTGTCGTTTCATGCTGATTTTCGTTCAGATTTTCTGATGGATAACTAGGTACACCCGTATAGGTGTAATTTTGTGTCAAGCCTGCAGTATTTGGAATCTGGAACTTGCTGTCTGCATTTCCCAAAATCAAACTCAGGCGCGAGCTGTCACTCAGCAAATAGGAAAAGTAGCCAAATTCCTTATGCTGACTTGTGGCATCGTGTATAGCATCGCGTGAAGCAGTCGGATTTTCTATGCCTAAATTGTTCGAGAGACTGGACGCATTCAGGTAATAACTGAAGTCACCCTTATGCCCACTCACCTCACCCGACAATTCGCGCGTATCATTACTGCCTATGGTCGTTCCTATCCGGCCACCATCTTCAAATGCACCACTTTTGGTATGAATATCCACTACCCCGGCGGTTCGATAACCATATTGCGCAGGCAACGCGCCTGTCAGCAAATTAATGCTACTAGCAAAACGCGTATCCAGCGACTGACCAAAACCGGAAATAGATTCAGGAATAATAATATCGTTAATCCGATATTGCACATTACCGTGATCACCACGTATATGCAACTGCCCATAAGAATCCTGGGCCACACCCGGAGCTTGCAACAACACCTGATTGACTGGCGTAGCTGCACCTTGTGGCAAGGCGGCAATATCTTGTGAGCTGATATGATAATTGCTGCTACCCGTATCCACTGCAATACCATTACGTGCTCTATCCAATTTTTTGGCAACAACATCAATTTCCAGCGCCTTAATACTTGATAACGTAATCGTACTGTCCTTACTGGCCGCAGACATCAAATTAACAATATCGGTGCCAGTCTGAAAATCCTTCTTGGTCGCAACTAATGCATACATACCAGTCGCCAGATGAGAAAAAACAAAATGTCCCTGCGCATCTGTCTGCGTACTAGCCAGAGTTTTACCCTCAGCTGTCTGCAATGCAACCGTAGCGGCAGCAATTGCGCGCCCCAAAGAGTCATTGACATGACCATCAATCTGGCCCGATAACGTTATTTCATGGGATGCCGCGGGTGATATATCCGCCGCATGAGCGTACGCGCCCAGCATCATCAGTATGCTGGACGCAATTAATCTACGTTTCATAGATTTAGTCCTTATTCAATAATAATCAACGCATTACGACTAAGCGCAATGCAATTTCATACAGTCAAATAAAAACAGGCGGGGCGCGAGAAGAATAAGATACAAAGGTAAACTGAGTCTGGCTAGCCAGCACTTCGGCAGCCAGTACATGGCGTGCATCAGTCGCCAAATCAAAATCCGGCAGCACCGTCGGTATATTATCCAGCGCACTGATAACACATAAATCACATAGCGGCTTATCCGTGCCAGGCGCATGATGTTGCGCGCCCCCATCCTGAAATGGGTGCACCACACCGTGCGCCGCAACCAATTGCTGCGTCCATGCCAGTAGCAGAACCAGTATGAATGCGATTTTGGAATAGTGTCCATGGGTAAACATGAGTTAAGTCTATCCTCATGCACTGACATCAACCTGACGGTATCCACACCTAATAGTCAGCTACAATCCAACTAATGTTGATATCGTTTATTTATTTGCCTGATAGGCTGACTTAAAATCTTCCAGCATCTGGGCGACCGCTTCCGCATCCAAATCGGCCACAATAAACACAAAACGACTACGATGATCAGCATCTGGCCATTCTGGCAAATCCACTGGTGGTGAAAATACATGACCCACTGCATGCAGCACCGTTGGGTGTTCCTTGCCTTGCAAATTAACGATCGCTTTCATCCGTAACACCCACTTAGCACGGTGCGTCAGCAGCATACGTAACGCAGCGTTTAGTGCATCCCATTCCAGCGGCTCATCATAAGTTAAACTAAATGAACGTATACGGTCATCATGTACGGCATCGGATTTCATCGCAGCTTTGCCGCCTAATTTACCTGCTACCACAGGCCGATATCGCGCTTCATTTAGCCATTGCGCAACTTCCGGCTGCTTGGTTGCAGGGTTAAATATGCCTGCATTCAATATCAATTCAGGTTCTATCTGCCCATGATCCGCCATCAAAATGGGTGCAGCAGGATTTAGCGTGACCAATCGTTCACGTATCAGCGCCACCTGTTTTTCACCAGCCAAATCTGCTTTAGTAATCAGCAATCTGTCTGCAACCGCGACTTGTTTTACTGCTTCGAAATAGCTATCCAGCTGTTGCTCACCCAACACAGCATCCACAGTTGTCACCACGCTATTCAATGCAAAACGCGCGGCAACCCATCGGTCATTCAGCAAAGTTTCCAGTATCGGTGCGGGATCAGCAATGCCAGTGGTTTCAATAATCACTCGCTCAAACTGCGGTATATCGCCACTCTTTGCCGCCATAAATAAATTCCGCAACGTCGGTGACAACGAACCCGCCACTGTGCAGCACACACAACCACCTTGCAATAATGCCAGCGGGCCATCTGTCTTTTGTAGCAACTGGTGATCCAGACCTATCTCACCAAATTCATTCATAATAATTGCCGTATGTGGCAATTGCGCAATGAGGTGGTTCAACAGCGTAGTTTTACCACTACCCAAAAAACCCGTGAGCAGGACCACGGGAATACGATGCGCCTCCTGTGTTATCGACATACCATTAACCTGTTCAAAAATACAATACTAACCCAAGCCATGAACATACTCATCACCTCATGTTTGTAGCATTGACATATTGCATCAAAGTTAGAACTGACCCCCTATTAAACAAACAAAAAAGCAGGCAACTTTTGGTCGCCTGCTTTTAATCAACTAAACCTTAACTGGCAAAAGCCAGCGAGGGATTAGAATGAGTGCTTCATACCCAATGAGAAGCCAGCTACATCAGCACCAGCTGCAGAGCCAGGCGCTGCATTGTATGCGAAGTTGTAGTTAGCAGCAGCATCGTTGCTGATTTTGGTGTACAGAACGTATGCAGTTGTACGCTTGCTGAAGCCATAATCCGCACCAACTGTGTACATTTTAGCGCCTGAATTTGCAACATTGTCAATTTCACCAGCCTTTGCATACTGTGCTTTCAACGCTACAGCACCCATCTGGTATTTACCAGACAAGAACCATGTGTTGTGACCGTATGCACTAACACCAGCAGCACCTAAGTTATCATCTGTTTTTTCATACATAGTAGCCAAGGTGAAATCCATGATGCTGTAAGCAGCACCTAATTTCCATGCTTTACGCTCTAGACCAGCCGTAGCCAACCCTGTTGATAATGAACCCGAAGCGCCAGAACCCAAGTTATGTTTTTCATAAGCAGCTGTCAAGTACAAAGGACCAGCATCGTACATAGCGCCCAATGAATATGCATTACCGTTGCTTGCAGTACCTGAAGTAGCAGATTCGCCACCAAATACATAACCAGCTACAGCAGAAAAGCCAGAGAAGTTAGGAGTTGCATATGCAGCTACGTTAGCTGGACGCAAATCGAAATAGCTAGTTGCAGCAACGCCTGATGCTGCACCTACCAAGTTATTATAATCACCTAAGGTGTCAGAAAACTGATCTAAACGACCTGTAGATGATTTGTATGGAGTGTCGATTTTACCAATCATTACAGTACCCAAAGCTTGGTCTGACAAACCAACAAACGTATTACGTAATGCAGCACCACCAAAAGCAGTAGTAGCACCGCCTATAGAACCTGTACCAGCTGTTGCGGTAGATGTAGAACCATTAGTAGCGTTACCTGCAGCGGTACCACCATCAGCAGTAACACCTGATTCAATTTGCCATACAGCTTTCAAGCCATTACCTAAATCTTCATTACCTTTGAAACCGATACGTGAAGCGTAGTCAGAAACACGACCAACACGGTTGCTAGTACCATTTAACAAATCTGTATTAACTGAGTCAACGCCCATAGACATCAAGCCGTATACTTCAACGTTGCTTGTAGCAGCCATTGCTGGCGCTGAAACTGCAGTAGCGATTGCGATTGCGATAAGTTTTTTGTTCATATAAATCTCCATATGGAAAAATTAAAAGTTCACTCCCTACTGGAAGCTGCTGCGATTATCGGGGCTGGTTGGCGTACGGGCAAGTAGTTTTTATGAATTGTTGTTTTTTTACAACTATGCAAACACTGTAATAAATTCTTCATAATTACCACAATTACAACAGGATTAGCAGCCTGATTATTAAAGAATTTTCATAAAACTAAGTAACCATTGTAATTCTGTACACATGACGGGTTGCATATCTGCATGCTTACACCAATCCCATTACTGATAACGCAACGCATCAATCGGATTCATCAAAGCCGCCCTGCGTGCAGGATAAAATCCGAAAAATATACCCACACCCGCAGCCACACTAAATGCGAGCAAGGCAATGTCAAACGTCACTACCACGGGGAATCCCGCCAGTTTTTGCACCGCCCACGCACCACCCATCCCCAAACCTACGCCGATTAAACAACCTATGAGGGAAATGGTGATCGCCTCTAACAAAAACTGCAGCAAAATATCTCGGTGACGCGCGCCGATGGCGATGCGTATGCCGATTTCCCGCGTACGTTCGGTTACGGATACCAGCATGATATTCATAATGCCAATACCGCCAACAATCAACGAAATGGAAGCAATCGCACCCAGCACATATGACATGATGCGTGTTGCGGCTGCGCTAGCCTCTGCCATGGCAGAAAGGTTACGCACGCTGAAATCCGCATCGGCATCTGCTGCAACACGATGGCGGGCACGCAGCAACTCATTCATTTCTTTCTCAACGGCTGGCATCGCTTCAGCCGTGCTGGCTTGCGCCATAATAAACCGAACAGTTCCCGGGAATTGGCTGCCGAACAGCTTACGCTGCGCCGTAGTCACAGGAACAATAATGACATCATCCTGATCACGCCCATCCAGACTTTGGCCTTTAGGTTCGAGCACACCAACAACTGTAAAAGGGCTTCTATTGATACGCATGGTTTTGCCTATGGGATTTTCATCGCCGAACAAATTATCCACTACGGTTTGTCCGAGGATAGCCACACGGGCAGCACCACGCACATCAGCATCAGTAAACGCGAATCCCGAGGCGACCACCCAGTTGCGTACCTGTAAATAATCGGGGGTCACACCACTGACCGAAGTACTCCAGTTATTGCCCGCATAAACTGCCGCAGCTGTGCCTGGCTGAACGGGTGCCGCGGCTGTGACATTAGGCAATTCCGCCAGCGCAGCAGCATCGCTCATGGTAAGCGTCGGCGAAGTACCCAGCCCCATACGCTGTCCACCGGAGGTTGTAGCACCCGACAGTACGATAAACAGATTACTTCCCATAGAACTGATGGTGGAGTTGATCGCATTTTGCGCGCCTTGCCCGATGGCCAGCATCAGCACCACCGCAGCCACGCCGATTATCATCCCTAGCATAGTTAAAAATGAACGCATACGATTAGCAATAATCGCACGCCACGACTCAGCCAGCATAGCAACCGGATTCATCGCCCACCCCCTCTGACGGGGTCAGTTCTAACTTTATTGCAAATCAAGATAAATCACCTTCTGGTTTGCCATCGTAAACCATCTCGCCATCCTTGAACCGCACCAACCGCTGGGCATATTTGGCAACATCAGCTTCATGCGTAACGATGATGACAGTAATGCCAGTGCTGTTCAGTTCAGTAAATAAACGCATGACTTCATCGCTGGTATGACTATCAAGATTGCCCGTAGGCTCATCCGCCAGTATCAGTCGTGGCGTATTAGTTAAAGCACGCGCAATAGCCACGCGCTGTTGTTGCCCACCTGAAAGTTGATTGGGGTGACGATCGCCCAAGCCAGCCAACCCAACTTGCGCCAACATTTCATCAGCGCGCTGTTTGCGCTCACTGCCACTGGTGCCCTTGTAGAGCATAGGCAATGCCACGTTATCGCGCACATTCAAACGCGGCAACAAATTAAAACCCTGGAATACAAAACCTATAACACGGTTACGCAAAGCCGCCAGCGCATCAGATGACAATTTAGACACATCTTCGCCATCCAGTTTGTATTCGCCACGACTGGGATAATCCAGACAGCCGAGCAGATTCATCAAAGTAGACTTGCCGGAACCAGACGGCCCCATGATGGCAACAAACTCTCCTGAGGATATAGTCAAATCCACCGATTTCAACGCAACAAACACACCCGCCTCGGTCGCATAATCCTTGCCTAACTGCTTAACCTCTATTACATGGCTCATGATTAGAATAATCGCTGCGTTTGCTTAGATTTATCGTTCTGTTCAGCCTGTTTGTCGCCCACGATTACCTCATTACCCGCAGCCAGAGCGCCACTCACCACTTCGGTCTGCTTATTATCCGTCATGCCAGACTGGAGCTTGATGGCCACCGGCTTACCTGCCTGCAATACATACACACCCGTACCCGCTGGACGATGTGGTTTATCGGCCGACTTGTCGGTTTCTTCCGTGGGCTTAAAGCGTAACGCCGCATTTGGCACAAGTAACACATTATTACGCCGATCAATTTCAATATTGACATAAGCCGTCATACCAGGAAGCAGCACAAAATCCGGGTTATCCACGGCAACCACTACATCATAAGTCACCACATTTTGCTGACTGGTAGGATTAAGACGTATTTGTCGCACCTTGCCTTCAAAATTGCGATCCGGGAATGCATCAACAGTAAAACGTGCAGGCTGCCCGACTTTAATCCCGCCCACGTCCGCTTCCGCAACGGTGGTATCAATTTGCATTTTGCTCAAATCCTGACCAATCTTAAACAAAGTCGGCGTCTGGAAACTTGCTGCAACCGTTTGCCCCACGTCGACAGAACGATCTATCACCGTCCCAGAAACAGGCGAACGGATGACGCTATAAGCCAAATTAGTCTGATCACGCACTAATTGCGCCTGCGCTACTGCCAGCTGTGCGCGGGCACCCGCTACTACATCGTCAGCCTGATCAACATCCTGACGCGCTACGTAATCCAGTTTTAATAAATTATGCTGGCGCATAGCCAGCGTTTGCGCCAGCTTCAAAGCAGCTTGCGCACGAGTCACATTGGCACTGCTTTGCGCAATTTGCGCCTGTAATAATGCGGGATCCAGCTCCAGCAGTATTTGCCCAGCCTTAACTTTCTGGTTGTAATCCACATGCAATGCCTTCACCACCCCTGAAACCTGCGTACCCACATTAACCAGAACAACCGGGTTTAACGTACCATTCGCCGAAACATTACGCACCAGATCACCACGCACCACTTCTGCCAACCGATAACGATCCATAGCTGGCTTGGCATTCTTACCTTGCACATACACATAAGCACCACCCGCCAGAACTAACACCGCGATAATCCACGCTGACTTACTTAATTTCATACATCTTCCTTATTGGCTTGCCGATCAAACGCCCGCTCTGCCTCTGCTAAATGGGTAATGAGTATATGCGACAAAATATTAACCCCGACTCCTGCCGATACCAATGGCAACAAGTAGAGAGCCACAGACAATTCTGATGCAAACAGTTTGTCATCCCATACCGAAGCGGTATGTTGTGCGGCATAAGCAATATGATGTAACAAAACGGCATCGATTCCCGCCACCGCGACCAGAGCAAACCCCAGCAATGCAACTGTAGTACGTGAAATAGAGCGCTTAACCATCATCACCACATAAATCATCCCCGGGATGAAAAAAGAAAATGCGATGACCGCCGCAAACTCAAAACGAAACTGCCAGTCATTACTCATCCAGCCGCCCTACCGCTTGCGCCAGTGCAACCTTGGCAATACGCAAATTATATTGCGCTTGAATTTGCTGACTACGCGCACTCGCCAAACTAGCCTGCGCATTAAGCACGTCCAGAATATTGCCTACCCCGGCTCGATAACGACCCAACGCCATGTCATTTGAAGCAGTCGCACTCACAACCAGATCAGCACTGGCTTTAAGCGCATTCGATTCAGTCGCTAAATTTTGCCATGCACGCCATACATCTAGCGCTACCTGATTACTTAACTGCGCTTGCTGCGCTTGCTGAACCAACACTTGCGCCTGAGCTGTACGTATCTTGTAGGCGGAATTGAATCCGGTAAAAATCGGCACGTTCACCGCTAAACCGATACTGTTACCTGTACCGTTAATACTGCCATTATCTTGGTAATTAGTGCTGCCTATCAGTGACAGCGTAGGCATACCAGCTGCTTCATTGAGTCGCACCTGGGCTTGTGCAGCACGCAGTTGCGCGGCTGCAGCTTGCAAATCGGGACGCTGTTGCTGTGCTTGAACAATCAAATCGCGCACATTACCAGTAAGATTTTTTAGTGCCAAATCATCAGCAGGTGGCGTTAAATTCAGTGACTGATCTGCGTCCAGACCCACCGCATTAGTCAACACACCCTGCGCCACACGCATGTCACCTTCAGCACGGAGGCGATTGAGTTGCGCTTGACTGTAAGCAGTTTGGGCTTGCAACACATCAGCCCGAGTGTTCACCCCTGCTTGATAACGTCCAGTAGCTGCATCCAGACTCAACTTGGCAGATTTTTCTGCTTCAACCAACGAGGTCACTTGTGCCTGACTTGCAAAATACTGGTAATACGCCTGCACCACCGCGAGATAAACGCTATTTACAGCCTGATCCTGATTTCGGTTAGCTGCATCCAGGCTAGCCAATGCCGCATCGCGTTGTGCACTACGTGTACCAAAATCAAACAACAGGTAATTAAGTGATAAACCAAAGCTGCGATTAGTAGTATTCAATCCTGTTAACAGGCTACGATCTCGACTGAGATTAGCTGTACCATTTACGCTAGGCAAATAGCTACTCTGCGCACTACCCAACTGCCCCGCGGCAACTTGCGCGCTCGCCCATGCGCTGCGTGTTTGTGGATTATTACAAAGTGCTGTATTGACCACATCAAGCAAATTCATTGCGCCTGCCGGCAACACGCAATCATGCTGGATATAACCCGTCACATTCGCCGCAACTTTATCGTGCGTGGCAAATGGATCCATGCTTAACATACTACTCGACTGCAATTTCAAGCCCTCATCCGCAGCCTGTGCCGCGAATGCGAGACAACTCAATACATAAATTAAATTTCGGTTAAACTTCATCGATTACGCTTTCGTTATATATAACCATGCCTGAATTACCAGAAGTAGAAACCACACGCCGTGGCTTATTGCCACATGTTGTCGGGCACACCATACAACAGATCGTCGTGCGCAACCCCAAACTGCGCTGGCCAGTACCGGAAAATCTGCCACAACTTACTCAGTTGCAAACTATACAGGCGTTAAGCCGGCGCGGTAAATATTTACTCGTCCAATTAGACCACGGCACCATATTGATACATCTTGGCATGTCAGGCAGTTTGCGCATACTAGACAGCGCTACGCCCGCAGGAGTTCATGATCATATCGATATTGTGCTGCAAAATCAGCAATGCATACGCCTGCGTGATCCGCGCCGATTCGGTGCGGTATTATGGGCAGAAAACAACCCACTGAATCACGCTTTACTGGTGAATTTAGGCGTAGAGCCACTCACGGATGATTTTAACGGCGACTATTTATATATGAAATCACGTGGCCGCAGCAGCTCGATTAAAAGCTTTATCATGGACAGTCATCACGTAGTTGGTGTCGGCAATATCTACGCTAATGAATCACTGTTCCACGCTGGTATCCACCCCGAACTCGCAGCAGGAAAAATTAGCCGCCCCCGTTATGTACGCTTAGTTGAATCTATCAAAAACACGCTGGAAAAAGCCATCACGGCAGGCGGTAGCACTTTACGTGATTTTGTTGGTAGTGATGGTGCATCAGGTTATTTCCAGCAGCAATATTTCGTCTATGGCCGCACCGACCTAACCTGTCATCAATGTGGGCAATTGATACGCCATTTACGTCAAAACCAGCGCAGTACTTTTTATTGTGCTCAGTGTCAGAAAAAATAGGCACAAGGTTTACAATTTTGGCTATACTTATCAAATAATTAAAACCGTACATTACTAGGGGCGAAGACAGATGTCCAACTTAAGTTTATCCGAACAATTCGAACAATATAGCGCTTGGCGTGAACAGCTTTCTACCCAGATCGGGCATTATCGGCAATGGCTGACCAACGAAGAAATCAGTGACTGGCAAATTGACCTGCGTTTGCAACACCTGATAGATCGTCTGGCTGAAGACAAGCTTAACGTTGCGTTTGTTGCTGAGTTTTCACGTGGCAAATCCGAATTAATTAATGCAATCTTTTTTGCTGATTACAAAAAACGTCTATTGCCTTCGACTGCTGGCCGCACCACCATGTGCCCGACCGAATTGCTCTACGATGGCAGCCGCCCTCCATCCATACAGTTACTGCCTATCGCCACACGCGCAGGCAATGTAACCACCACCGAATACAAACGTTACCCTGACGAATGGACAACCATACCATTAGATGTAGATTCAGCAGACTCCATGCTGGAAACATTACAGCGCGTCAGTGAAACCCAGCGTGTCAGCAAAGATGAAGCCGAAAAATTCGGCCTGTACCGTGCACAGGATGCGGACTCGTTATTGACTGTAGATGCTGAAGGCATGGTAGAAATTCCACGCTGGCGCCATGCGATTATCAATTTTCCACATCCTTTGCTGGAAAAGGGATTGGTCATTCTTGACACACCAGGGCTGAATGCGATTGGTACAGAACCAGAACTGACATTAAACCTGCTGCCTAACGCTCACGCGATTATTTTCATACTGGCGGCCGATACTGGCGTCACCAAATCTGACATTGAAGTATGGCGCAGCCATATTGCACCTATGCAAGGTGGACATCGTGGCCGTTTAGTCGTACTCAACAAAATTGATAGCCAGTGGGATGAACTCAAAACCCAGGATGCTATAGATGCTGAAATTCAGGGTCAAGTCGTCAGCTGTGCCAATCTGTTAGGGTTGGAAAACAAGCAAATTTATCCAGTTTCTGCACAGAAAGGTCTGTTGGCGAAAATCAACAATGACCACGAGCTATTGGTAAAAAGCCGTTTGCTAGAACTGGAACATGCACTCAGCGACGAGCTCATCCCGTCCAAACAAGACATCGTGCGCGAAAATACTGCCGGTGAAATGGATGATCTGATGACCAGCACGCGCGGCCTGCTTGGCGCACGCATGAACAATATAGACGAACAACTGCTGGAACTGACAGGCTTGCGCGGTAAAAATGAAGAAGTCGTGCAACACATGATGGCCAAGGTAGAAGAAGAAAAAGCGCACTTTGAACGTGGTCTGCAACAATTCCAGGCATTACGCAGCGTATTTTCACAACAATCAAATGTCCTGTTCAGCCACTTAGGTATGGAACGGATCAAAGCCGAAGTCCGTGACACGCGCATAGCCATGGAAAAAAGTCGCTTCAGTGCCGGATTACGCAGCGCCATGAATGGTTTCTTCTCCAAAGTCGATGAAAATATCACTCACTCAGCGACTCAAATCGAAGAAATCAAGGAAATGATGGCTGCGATGTACAAAAAATTCAGCAGTGAGCACGGCTTGACCGAGGTGACACCACCGACCTATTCCACCTTTAAATACAAGAAGGAAATGGACAGACTGGAAAAAACCTACAACGAGCATTTCAACACCTTGCTCAATATGCTGACCAACGAACAGTACACACTCACGGCCAAATTCTTTGAAACGCTGGCGAGTCGTGTAGTGAACATCTATGAAGTCGCTAATCGTGAAGCCGACAGCTGGCTGAAAGCAGTGATGGCACCGATGGAAACGCAAGTACGTGAACACCAAATGCAGTTACGTCGCCGCCTGGAAAGCATCAAACGCATCCACAAAGCCACTGACACACTGGAAGACCGCATTGCGGAGCTGGAAGAAATGCGCCATAACATCGACAAGCAACTTGAAGCACTGAATCGTTTGGAAAGTGATATTAAACACGCTTTGATTGCATCACTTAGCAAAGTTCAAGCTATCGCAGCCTGAGTGTTTTAACCGTTAAAAAGCCACTTACGCAAGTAAGTGGCTTTTTATTTTTGCGTACAAATCAGCAAATGTAACGCTTATTTTTTCGCCTCAAACACCACTTGCCCATCAACCAAAGTAAACGTTACCGCACCTTGCATTTCATAACCCAGAAACGGGGTGTTTTTACCCTGACTTCTGAGATTAGCCGGAATAACTTGCCAACGAGATTCAGGGTTGAAAATACACACATCTGCAACCTGCCCAACAGTTAAGTGCCCCGCATCCAGACCCAGTATTTGTGCAGGATGATGCGTGATACGCGCTAGCGCATTGGCCAAACTTACACCCTGATCCTGCGCCCACTTCAATGCCAGCGGCAACAACAACTCCAGCCCGGTCGCACCGGCTTCAGCTTCGGCAAATGGCATTTGTTTGGCATCATCATCGACAGGTGTGTGATTCGAGCACAGCGCATCTATCGTTCCATCCGCCAGACCTGCACGTATTGCTTCACGGTCACGGGTAGAACGTAACGGTGGGCTCAGATGATAGTTAGGATCGAAATAACCGATGTCCATTTCCGACAAATGCAAGTGGTTGATACTGACGTCGCAACTGATATTCAGCCCTTCCGCTTTCGCACGACGCACCATATCAACCCCCTGCGCTGAGGATAATCGACACAAATGCACTCGCGCATTGGTTTCTCGCACCAGCAGCAAGATAGTCGCAACTGCAACTGTTTCTGCACTCACAGGAATAGCCGGCAAACCCAGCCGTGTTGCGACGAATCCGTCATGCGCAACCCCACCTTTAGCAAGGTAGGCATCTTCTGGACGCAACCACACAGTAAATCCGAACGTCGAAGCATATTCCAGTGCGCGTACCAATACTTGCGTATCACTTATGGGTGCATCAGCTTGGGAAAAGCCGACGCAACCTGCATCACGCAATTCAGCCATCTCAGTGAGTCGCAAACCTTCCAGTTTTTGTGTCAACGCTCCGATAGGATAAACACGCGCCTGATTCAGATTTTTAGCACGAAACTTCAGCATCTCAACCAAGCCGGGCTCGTCTAATGGCGGATCAGTATCTGGTGGGCAAGCCAGGCTGGTCACGCCACCTGCACACGCAGCATTCATTTCCGACTCAAGCGTTGCGCGATATTCGAAACCTGGCTCACGTAATCGCGCAGCCAGGTCAACCAGACCGGGACAAACAATCTGATTCGTCGCATCGATCACACGATTAGCCTGAAAACCTGCTGGCATTGCACCGATACTCACTATTTTTCCAGCCGCGATATAGACATCAGCAATACTGTCGAATTGTGTTTTAGGGTCTATAACACGCCCATTACTAATTTTTATTTTCATTAGTTCCCCGCCAATATGCTCATGACCGCCATACGTACAGCGATACCATAGGTCACCTGTGGCAATATCACAGACTGTTTGCCATCTGCGACAGATGAGTCAATTTCCACACCACGGTTCATAGGACCTGGATGCATAACGATGGCATCTGGACGCGCTAACGCCAGTTTTTCCTGAGTCAGACCGTAGTATTTGAAATACTCTTGCGAGCTGGGCAGGCGCGCACCACGCATACGTTCATTTTGCAAACGCAACATGATTACCACGTCCACGTCTTTCAACCCTTGCAGCATGTCGTGATACACATGCACACCCATTTGCTCAACACCGACAGGCAATAGCGTTTTAGGGGCAATGACACGCACTTCAGGCACGCCCAGTGTAGTCAGCGCATGGATTTGTGAACGTGCAACACGCGAATGCAGTACATCACCAACAATAGCGACACGCAGGTTATGAAACTCACCCTTGTATTTACGGATGGTAAACACATCCAGCAATCCCTGGGTGGGATGCGCATGACGACCATCGCCTGCATTTACCACGTGTATATGTGGCGCCACATGCCGCGCAATCATATGTGCTGCACCCGATTGTGCATGCCGCACAACAAACATATCAGCTTGCATGGCAGCTAAATTATCCACCGTATCCAGCAAGGTCTCGCCCTTACTTTGGCTGGATGCGTTGATATTAAGGTTAATGACGTCTGCCGAAAGTCGCTTTGCTGCGATTTCAAAAGTCGTACGTGTCCGTGTCGAAGGTTCGAAAAACAAATTAAAAATTGCCTTGCCGCGCAACAAAGGTACTTTTTTAACCTCCTGCTCACTCACTGAAATAAAACCCTCAGCAGTATCAAGAATATGCGTCAAAATCGCACGTGGCAGCCCGTCTATAGTCAATAAATGCCGCAAGCTGCCGTCAGCATTAAGTTGAGGGTTAATCGTCATGAGATATCCACTAATTTCAAATCAAGTTGTAAGTCACCATCACGCACCAGATGTATATGCTGATGACCAGGTACGTGCAATGCCGCACCGACAAAATCGGCAGCAATCGGCAATTGCCGGTCGCCAACCCGGTCTATTAGCACAGCCAGTCGAATTTTCGCAGGACGACCATAATCAAACAAAGCATTCATCGCAGCACGCACTGAACGGCCTGTATAAAGCACATCATCTACTAACAAAATATCTCGGCCTTCAACCTCAAATGGCAAACGGGTAGGCTTTACCTGTGCATGCAAGCCTATACGCTCAAAATCATCCCGGTAAAATGAAATATCCAAACTGCCATGCGGCATGTTTCCGTCCAGTAAAGGATGTAAGTGCTCCGCCGCCCATACCCCTCCAGTATGCATACCGACCAACACGGTATTGCTGGTTAGAGTAGGCTTAATAGTGGCGGCAAGCTGCGCGATTAAACTGTTTGCGCTAGGTAAGTTCATGAGCTGAATCCGATTCATCAAAATATTGTTGCAAAATCTGTTGCGCGGCGACCTGATCTAACATCGGCTTTTGTTTACGGCCGCGGACGCCCTGCTCATTCAAGACGCTGCTTGCTGCCACTGAGCTGTATCGTTCATCGACCCAAAACACAGGCAATCCAAAACGACCATGCAATCGATTAGCGAAGCGCAAACAGGTAGGTGCAAATTCATGCTGTGCACCATCATCGTATTGTGGCATCCCCACTATTAACGCCACAGGCCGCCACTGGCTGATGAGCTCAGCAATTCGGGCAAAGCGTGCTGTATTTATTTCGCTGCTAATTGTTTCCAGTGGGTGCGCCAATCCCAATTCCCACGTACCGACTGCCACACCCACTCGTTTAAGTCCAAAATCAAAACCAAGCAATGTGCCTGATTTCAACTCAGGCATGCCCAGCTTCTTCCGATAAACTGGCGAAATCCACACCCAGCAAGTGCATTGCCGCAAGCAAACGTTCTTCAGCGGGTAAATCAAATAACACATGTGTATCGGCTGCTACAGACAACCATGCATTTTGCGCCATTTCGTTTTCCAGCTGCCCTGCATCCCAGCCAGCGTAACCCAGCGATACCATTAATCTGGCTGGCCCATGACCTTCTGCCAGCGCTTCCAGTATATCTTTAGAAGTCGTCAAGCCAACACCATCAAGCACTTCCAGAGTGGCTTGCCAGTCACCCACAGGCTGATGCAACACAAAGCCACGCCCAGCATCAACGGGCCCGCCA
The DNA here is from genome assembly GCF_009937995.1 of Sulfuriferula nivalis. NCBI lineage: Bacteria > Pseudomonadati > Pseudomonadota > Betaproteobacteria > Nitrosomonadales > Sulfuricellaceae > Sulfuriferula > Sulfuriferula nivalis. Next base: position 452,692 of record NZ_AP021881.1, on the reverse strand, counting down.
AAATAGAGGTGATCAGCAGCAATATCAGGATAGGTAAGAGGCACATCGATCTGCTTGAATAAATCAGTCATATCGATATCTAATGGTCGATTCACTATGATGCCTAACGCACCTTGTTCATTATGTTCGCAGATATACGTCAACGTGCGTGAAAAACGCTCGTCTTCCATGCCGGGCATGGCAATGAGAAAGTGTCCAGTGAGGTCGATAGTTTGTGTCATATGCTGATTGTAACGACCTCGAGCGAGAAGTACAATTTTTCATCGTTGCGATAACGATGGAATCAGTATCCAGCCTGTTGTTACGCGGGCATATGCAACAATCGTTGCCTGTCCTCCAGCCTGTCAGTGAAATGACTAACCAGCTCCACATGGCCACCTTTCAAGTTATAAACTTGCTGGTAACCTAGTTCTATCGCCAGTTCACATGCCACACAGGAACGATTACCAGAGCGGCACACAAATATCACAGGTTCTTCTTGCGACGCAACAGCGAACAATTCATCAGCAAAATTAAGATTGTCGTCCCAATCACCCGTGTACAACGGCACATGCTTGGAACCATGCACATACCCATATTCATCACGTTCGTTTGCGAATCTGACATCGACAACGGTTGCATGTGGGTTTGTCGACAAAAATTCCGACAAATCTTGTGAGTTTATGTCCATCATGACTTCCACTCCTTTACTAATAAATGTCACTGTTTTAAAAAGGAAAAATTTATTTCGCCTATACTTACAAAAGACTGAACCATGCTAACAAACTTTATATTTTTTGTCATATTTTTATTTTAAATCACATAGTTAAACTGTAATAATCTATCTTACATTACACATTTAACGCTCAGCAGTTCATCTAGTTTAAACGGCTGAATCCACGTATCATAAGCAGCTTTCCGTCATTCTCGTTTTCGCCATGACTAATCGCACCGATCTACTACTCGCCGCACTAAAAAACCGCATACTCATCCTTGATGGCGCGATGGGAACGATGATACAAAGCTACAAACTGGAAGAGGCAGACTATCGGGGCACACGCTTTGCTGATTTTGCGCATGACCTCAAGGGCAATAACGACTTGCTGTGTCTGACCCAACCCCATATTATTCAAGCAATACATAGTGCATACCTGCAAGCAGGTGCAGACATACTGGAAACCAACAGCTTCAATGCCACCGCAATTTCCATGGCTGATTACCACATGGAAGATCTGGTATATGAGCTCAATCATGCAGCTGCCAAATTAGCCCGTACCGCTGCGGATGAATACACTAGCAAAACACCTGACAAACCACGTTTTGTCGCGGGCATATTAGGCCCGACCAGCCGTACTGCAAGTATGTCCCCTGACGTCAACGACCCTGGCTTTCGCAATGTCAGTTACGATGAGTTAGTTAACACTTACACCGAAGCAATCCGAGGATTGATCGATGGCGGTGTGGACATACTCATGGTTGAAACCATTTTTGACACACTTAATGCCAAGGCTGCGTTATTTGCAGTTCAACAGTTCTTTGACAAGCATAATCTATGCCTGCCGATTATGATTTCCGGCACGATTACTGATGCTTCAGGGCGCACACTGTCTGGGCAAACAACCGAAGCCTTCCTCAATTCTGTACGCCATGTGAAGCCGTTATCTATCGGGCTAAACTGCGCGCTTGGTGCGGCAGAGTTACGCCAGTATGTCGAAGAGTTATCTAACAAGGCTGATTGTTACGTTTCGGCACACCCTAACGCTGGTTTGCCCAACGCTTTCGGCGAATATGACGAATCCCCCGCAGCCATGACTGCGCACATAGCGCAATGGGCTCAAGCTGGCATGCTCAACGTTATCGGCGGTTGCTGTGGCACTACGCCTGCCCATATTTCTGCGATTGCCGAAGCCGTAGCGAAATATCCGCCACGTCAAATACCCGACATCGAGCATAAACTGCGCATCTCGGGTCTGGAACCGTTCAATCTTGGTGCAGGTGATTTATTCGTCAACGTCGGCGAACGCACCAACGTCACTGGCTCAAAAATGTTCGCGCGTTTAATCATCAACGAGCAATATGACGAAGCCCTAGCTGTAGCACGACTTCAAGTCGAAGCAGGTGCGCAAATCATCGATATCAACATGGACGAAGGCATGCTCGATGCAGAAGCAGCCATGGTGCGTTTCTTGAACCTCATCGCCTCCGAACCCGATATTGCTCGTGTACCCATCATGATCGACTCGTCCAAATGGTCTATCATAGAAGCGGGTCTGAAATGCGTGCAAGGCAAATGCATCGTCAACTCAATTTCCATGAAAGAAGGCGAAGCAGAGTTTCTCGCCCGCGCCAAGCTGTGCATGCGCTATGGCGCGGCAGCCGTGGTGATGGCGTTTGATGAAATCGGTCAAGCTGACACGCAAGCTCGTAAGGTTGAAATTTGCACACGCGCTTACAAACTACTCACCGAACAACTCAACTTTCCGCCTGAAGACATCATCTTCGACCCCAACATCTTTGCTGTGGCGACAGGTATCGAAGAGCACAACAATTACGCGGTGGACTTCATCGAAGCCACTCGCGAAATCAAGCGCACTCTGCCTTATGCCAAAATTTCAGGTGGCGTGTCCAACGTATCGTTCTCGTTCCGCGGCAATGAGCCAGTACGCGAAGCAATCCATACCGTATTCCTCTACCACGCCATCAAAGCAGGGATGGACATGGGCATCGTCAACGCCGGACAACTTGGCGTTTATGACAGCATTCCAGCTGATTTACTTGAGCGCGTCGAAGACGTTATTCTCAACCGTCGCCCTGACGCAACTGAACGGCTGGTTGAATTCGCCGATAGCGTCAAAGGCACAGCCAAAGAACAGATAGAAGACCTGAGCTGGCGCGAATTACCTGTGGAAGCGCGACTCTCACATGCGCTGGTCAAAGGCATCACCACTTATATTATCGAAGACACTGAAGCCGCACGGTTACAGGCAGAACGCCCTATCCACGTCATCGAAGGCGCGCTGATGGCGGGTATGAATGTGGTTGGTGATTTGTTTGGTGAAGGCAAAATGTTCCTGCCACAGGTGGTCAAATCCGCCCGCGTCATGAAACAAGCTGTTGCCCACCTGATTCCATACATTGAAGAAGAAAAAGCGCTGAGTGGTGAATGCAGTCAGGCCAAGGGCAAGATCATCATGGCAACCGTCAAGGGTGACGTACACGATATCGGCAAAAATATCGTAGGCGTAGTGCTGGCCTGCAACAACTATGATGTTGTCGACCTGGGAGTTATGGTACCTGCGGCAAAAATACTGCAAGCTGCCATCGATGAAAAAGCAGACATCATCGGGCTGTCAGGTCTGATCACACCGTCACTGGAAGAAATGGCGCATGTCGCCAAAGAAATGGAACGCCTGGGCATGAAGCTACCACTGCTCATCGGTGGCGCGACCACTTCGCTGGCTCATACCGCTGTCAAAATCGAGCCTAATTACAGCGGCACAACGGTATACGTCAAAGACGCATCACGGGCAGTCGGCGTATGTACACAACTGCTCTCACCTGAGTTGCATGATGCGTATGTCGCTGAAGTTAAAGCTGATTACATCCGCATCCGTGAAAGTCATAAAGGCAAGAAGGCTCAATCCAAACGCGCCACGCTGGCGCAAGCTCGTGCCAACGCGCTGGTGACTGACTGGAAGCTATACACGCCGCCGGTGCCAAAAACACTGGGTATACAAACATTCACCGACTATCCGCTTGCGGAAATCGCAGCCTTCATCGACTGGACCCCTTTCTTCCAGACCTGGGAGCTGCACGGACGTTACCCAAAAATACTTGATGACGAAATAGTCGGCGTGGAAGCGCGCAAATTATTTGCTGATGCTAAAGCCATGCTCAAGCGCATCATCGACGAAAACTGGCTGCACGCTAACGGCGTAATCGGACTATTCCCAGCCAATCGCGTCAACGACGACATCGAAATTTATACCGATGAAAGCCGCAGCACCGTCGCAATGACTTACCACGCACTACGTCAACAAATGGAAAAACCGCCAGGCCGCCCGAATATGTGTCTGGCCGATTTTATCGCCCCTAAAGATAGTGGCGTGGCAGACTACATTGGTGGTTTTGCAGTCACGTCGGGCATGGGCATGGACGAGCGAGTCGCAGCCTATGAAGCTGATCTGGATGATTACAATGCCATCCTGTTCAAAGCATTGGCTGACCGCTTTGCCGAAGCCTTTGCCGAATGCATGCATCAACGCGTACGACGCGAATTCTGGGGTTATGCGCCAGATGAAGCCTTAAACAATGATGACCTGGTTGAGGAAAAATATCGCGGCATCCGTCCTGCACCTGGCTATCCTGCGTGCCCAGAACACAGTGAAAAAGCAGGTTTATTCGAACTGTTGCATGCAGTTGAAAACACTGGCATGCAGCTTACCGAAAGCTACGCCATGATGCCGGCTTCCAGCGTCTCAGGATTTTATTTTTCTCATCCTGAGTCCAGTTACTTCGCTGTCGCCAAAATCGACCGTGACCAACTGGAAAATTATGCACAGCGCAAAGGCTGGGACATCACTACTGCTGAACGCTGGCTGGCGCCCAACCTGGGCTATGACACCTAAATCACCTGGCGTCATAGCCGCTTATTTTGGCGTTATCGCTATCTGGTCAACTACGCCGCTTGCTATTAAATGGAGCGGCATAGGCGCTGATTTTATTTTTCCACTACTGATCCGCATGAGTCTGGGCATGGCGCTGTGCTTCATTCTACTCGCTGCATTTCGCATACGCCTACCCATCAATCGCGCTGCCATCCACGCTTATATTGCTGCGGGTTCCGGCATAGGCGGGGCAATGGCACTGGTGTATTGGGGTGCTGCGAAGGTACCATCAGGTTTGATTGCTGTCCTGTTTGGTTTGGTACCATTATTTACCGGCATCATCACCACATTACAGGGTAAAGATGAACGTCTGACTGGCAAAAAAATAGCAGGCATAGTGTTAGGCTTAATGGGGTTAAGCGTAATTTTCGGCGCGGGTACTCATATCGCACCAGATGCCATGCTTGCCTTTTTCGCCATACTCGCAGCTGTTATTACCCAATCCGCCAGCCTAGTCTGGGTAAAACAGGTAAGCACAGCGATACATCCGCTGGCACTGACTACTGGTGCGCTGTGCTTAGTGGTCGCTTTGCTTCTACCTGCCTGGTGGCTGGCATTCGGACACATACCACACTGGTCAACCCTGGCTGCTGTGTCCACGCTTTATCTAGGCATATTCGGCTCAGTACTCGGCTTTACCTTATATTTTTTTGTTACCCAACAACTTGCAGCGAGCCAAGTGGCATTAATTACTATGATTACCCCTGTTACTGCGTTATTAATAGGTCTATGGCTGAATCATGAAAGCACTCACTGGCAAGTATGGCTAGGCACTGGTTTAATTTTGTTAGGTCTCACACTGCATCAACGACAACCCATACGCGTGTTAAAATAAACACTACTTTTATCCGCGTTCCAGACCATGAGCCAATTTTCACCCCCTGTTGATAAAGAACTTGCCGCCATTAAATTGCCGCCGCATTCAGTTGAGGCAGAGCAATCCATACTGGGTGGGCTGTTACTGGAAAACAACGCCTGGGATAAAATTGCTGACGTTGTTACGCGACAAGATTTCTATCGCCATGATCACAAGCTGATCTATCAGGCAGTAACAAAACTACTCGAGCAAGGCAAACCCGCTGACGTCGTTACCATAGGCGAGCATCTGGAAAACATGGGTGAACTGGGTAATGTGGGTGGCTTATCCTATCTGGTAGCTTTGGCACAAAACACGCCGTCAGCTGCCAACATTCGACGCTATGCGGAAATCGTGCGCGACCGTTCGATTATGCGTAAGCTGGTCGAAGTCGGCACAGATATCGCTGAATCCGCCTATAGCCCGGCTGGACGCTCTGCTAATGACTTACTGGATCAGGCCGAATCCAAAGTATTCGACATCGCTGAAGCGGGTGCACGCAGCCAGCAAGGTTTTCTGGAAATGAAACCATTGCTTACGCAAGTCGTTGAACGCATCGATGAACTTTTTAGCCGTGATAATCAAAGTGACGTTACCGGCATACCCACAGGCTTTGCTGATCTGGATGCAAAAACCGCAGGATTACAGGGAGGTGACCTGATCATCGTCGCAGGTCGTCCGTCTATGGGTAAAACCGCATTCTCTATTAACATGGGTGAAAACATCGCCATAGACAGCGGCCTTCCCGTGGCCATCTTCTCCATGGAAATGGGTGGCTCCCAGCTAGTCATGCGTATGCTAGGTTCGATAGGCCGACTGGATCAACATAAACTACGCACAGGTAAGCTGCAAGATGACGACTGGCAAAAACTGACTTATGCCGTCGGCAAACTCAACGATGCGCCCATCTTTATCGACGAAACACCCGCACTGAATTCGCTTGAGCTCCGCGCCCGCGCCCGCCGCCTGCATCGGCAATGTGGCAAGCTTGGCCTGATTATCATCGACTATATTCAGTTAATGTCCAGCGTATCCAGCGGCGAAAACCGCGCTACAGAAGTTTCTGAAATATCACGCTCACTCAAAGGACTGGCTAAAGAACTCAACTGCCCAGTCATCGCCTTGTCTCAGCTCAACCGCTCACTGGAACAGCGCCCTAACAAGCGCCCTGTCATGTCCGACTTACGTGAATCCGGCGCGATTGAGCAAGATGCTGACGTAATATTGTTTATTTATCGTGATGAAGTCTATAACCCTGACAGCCCGGACAAAGGCAGCGCAGAAATCATCATTGGTAAACAGCGTAACGGCCCTATCGGTACAGTACGACTCACCTTCCTGGGTGAACATACCCGTTTTGAAAACTACGCCAGCGGACAAAGCGGGGACTATTAATTGTCACGTCCGATATTTGCGCATATCGACACCGAAGCGCTACAACATAACTTATCGGTTACTCGTCGCCACGCGCCTCATTCCCGTGTCATGGCAGTGGTCAAGGCTAATGGATATGGCCATGGTCTGGCGCGTGTTGCCTACGCGCTGTGGGATGCCGATGGTTTTGCCGTTGCTTCAGTAGATGAAGCCATACAATTACGCGACCTCGGCTGGATCAAACCCATACTGCTATTAGAAGGAATATTTGATGCGTCAGAAATCAGCCTGTGCGTCACACATCAATTAAGTCTGGTTATTCATAACAGTGAACAAATCAACTGGTTACGCGCCGCCAAATTAAAACAATCCATACCCGTATTTATCAAATTCAATAGCGGCATGAATCGCCTGGGATTCCCGCCCGCAAACTTCCGCATAGCTTTAGCGCAAATTCAGTCTATACCCACACTCTCGCCCATTACATTAATGAGCCATTTTGCGACTGCAGATGATCAATATGGCATAGCCACGCAACTGGCGGAGATACAGCAACATTTTGCACTACTGCCTTATCCTATGAGTCTGGCCAACTCCGCAGCTATCCTGCGTTACCCAGATACACATCGTGACTGGGTACGTCCTGGCATTTCACTCTATGGCGCATCACCATTCGCTGACACATCTGCTGCCAGCTTAAACTTACGCCCAGCGATGACCCTGCACAGTCAAATCATTGCCATACAGACACTCAAAACCGGTGATGCACTGGGTTATGGCCGTTTATGGGTTGCTGACCGTGATAGTCGTATTGGTGTCGTCGCCTGTGGTTATGCCGATGGCTATCCACGCCATGCAGTTACTGGCACACCCATATTGGTCAATGGCGTACGTACCCGCACTCTGGGGCGAGTTTCCATGGATATGTTATTTGTCGATCTGACTGAAATCCCCGATGCCAAGGTAGGAAGCCAGGTGATATTGTGGGGACAGGGTTTACCTGTTGAAGACGTCGCCGCAGCAGCCGGGACTATCAGTTATGAATTACTCTGTGCTCGTGCGCAGCGTGTACCCGAACGTACTTTATAACCACTTACCAAACAGACAACAGGCAATAAAAAAGGCGCTCTGCAATAGAGCGCCTTTTTAACGAGCACTAACTTATTTTGCTGCTGGTGCTGGCGCAGCTGCTGCCGGAGCTGCACCCGCTGGTGCAGCAGCAGGCGCTTTTGCTTCAGGCGGTGTAAACTTAGCACCACCTGCATTCGCCATGAAAGCCACCGCATTTGCGATTTCAGTATCAGTCAAATCAGGATTACCACCACGTGCTGGCATTTGACGAATACCGCTTAAAGCATGCTGAATCAAAGTATCATAACCTTGCTTAATACGAGGACCCCAAGCACTTTTATCTTGGTATTTTGGTGAACCCAATGCCCCAGTACCATGGCAACCGATACAAACAGCAGCAAATACTTCAGCGCCTGTTTTATCAACATGCACTGCATTAGGATCAGCCAGACTAATTTCGCCTACTGGATGAATACGTTCCTCAACAGCCGCATCGTTATACGCCATTGATTCTTCATGGGAGTGACTACCTTGTATCTTTGCCACTAAACCTACAATCAACAAAATCGCAAATAGCGGTGCAAACAAACCACCCCACAAAGCAAAAAAGAATTGCTGGGGAGTCGTTTTAGTCATTTTTGCATGTTCATCACTCATTACTGCATCCTTAAAAAATGTCATAAATTTTGAATAACCGCGATTATAACGTCAATTCTTCAATCGCAAAAGCACCATATGAAAAATCCACCTATCAACAACATGGATAAATACCAAATCTATAGACGTTAACCCTTAAAATCGCTATGCTGTCGAACTCAAAGCGCCCGTAGCTCAGATGGATAGAGTATTGGTTTCCGAAGCCAAGGGTCACTGGTTCGACTCCAGTCGGGCGCACCAACAAAATTGATTTACAAATAAAAGTTTGAAGACAATTTGCTTATCTCCAATATTTAGATTTGTCGCTCCACGACCCAATACAGCAGGCTCACCCTCCACTCATCACCAAATCAAACGCTAGTCGTAGCAGGTTTAGCTCTATCATCGGCGTGCCACGCATTTCACTGATAGATTTGAATAAACCGCCATTAGGTTCTATTGCTGCCTTAGGTGCATCAAGGGTAGTAAAGCATAGAAGATGGATGCGAATTGGACCTGAACTACTGTGCATCCATACTTGAAAACCTGGGACAGATCTTATTTCAGCCAGATTGTAGCCATACAATGCAGATAACGCTGCCATTACTACTTCCGGTGCATAGTATTCGCCAATATCAACAGGCTCAGCCATGACACTGGCATCTTCTGGCAAAGGTACCGGCGCCAATATGCTAGTTCCATATCGCGCAAACACTGAGGCCGCACTATAGCTGTCAAAATGGCACAAAATCACGCGATTATGTTCAAATACGCTTGTACTTTCCATTGCCGCCCTAACTCAAATTTAAGTAACGAAATACTTAACGAACATTCTGACCCAGCCGTATTGCAATTACCACGATACTTGCCAACCCTCAGAATTTCTTCACTTCTATGTTGTATTTCAATAACGCGTAACCCATCTGCCTTGGTGAAATATTAAGCAAACGTGCCGCTTTCGCCTGTACCCAACCACATTGTTCCAGTGCCCATATCAACCGTTCGCGCTCAGTGGATGGAGGCGATACGGCAACAGGTTCAGAAACCACATGCTCATGACTGGCACTATCAGTTATCGCAGGCTTCTTTTCAGCGTGCACAGGTTGAATGACAATGGGAATAGGCACGACATCGCCGTGCAGTGTCTGAGTGAGACATTTGGCATGCTGACAAGGAAAGTCGACTTCGCGAACAACACTGGTACGTGCCATAGTAGCTGTACGCTCTACACAATTTTCTAATTCGCGCACATTACCTGGCCAGTAACAGTTAACCAGCACTTGCATAGACTCAGGCGACAAAGTAAGTTTGCGCTTGTTTTCTTGATTAAATTTACTGAGAAAACGTTCCACCAGATAAGGTATATCTTCGCGCCGGTCACGCAGCGGTGGAAGGAATATACTTACTACATTGATGCGGTAATAAAGATCAGCCCGAAACTCACCCTTAGACACCGCCTGTTCCAGATTGCGGTTAGTCGCAGTAATCAAACGTACATTGACCTTTATGGAACGATTACCACCAACGCGCTCAAATTCTCGCTCCTGTAATACACGCAACAGCTTGGCCTGAAATGCGGGCGAAATATCGCCGATCTCATCCAGAAACAGCGTTCCGCCGTGAGCTTGCTCAAAGCGTCCCTTACGTTCAGCTTGTGCACCCGTGAAAGCGCCTTTTTCATGGCCAAACAATTCAGATTCGAGTAGGGTTTCAGTCAACGCAGCACAATTAACTTTAATAAAGGGGCCGTCCTTACGTGGGCTGAGAAAATGTACACCACGAGCAATGACTTCCTTACCAGTACCGCTCTCACCACGCAGTAACACAGTAGCATTTCCAGGCGCGGCCTGATGCACTTGCGCGAAAACTTCCTGCATGGGCTTGGAGTAGCCTACTACATTATCTAGACTGTATTTACCATGCAATTCGCTTTTCAGACGTTGCTGCTCCTGCAGTAGTAGTGCTCGATCTGCCGTTACAGTTTGGTTCAAACGCACAACCTGCCCAATCAGATTAGCCACCATTGTCAATAGCTGAACATCATCCTGAAATTTTTGACCCTGTTTTTCTGCCAAGCGATCTATACTCAACACACCGATCGTTTCTGATCCAGCCTTAATCGGCACACCAATAAAAGCAATAGGATGGGTTGCTACTTCGTCTAGCGAGCCTGTACGATTGAGAAAAAGCGGCTCCTTGGAAATATCGTGCACAACGACTGGCATACCCGTTTGCAGGATACGACCTGTTACACCTTCCCCAGAGTTAAAACGTCCGCGCTTAAATTCATCCGCCGACAAGCCGCTTGCACCAATTAAATGCAACTCACCTGACTCTTGCAACAAACTAATCATCCCTCGACGCGTATCCAAGTTAATGGATAACAGATTTAAAACCTCACGGAACGTCTTGGACAAATCGAGCGAAGAGCTCAGAATTTTGCCAACTTCATAAATGGTGGACAACTCCAAACGCCTATTTACATCCAGTGTTTTAGCCATTTGTCACTCCTAAATTCCATATTGGATACGCTTGCTTAAAGCCCAAATATCGCCACCAAACTTATGATATAAAGATAATCATATCGTTAGATTACCCACCGAATACCTTGGCATGTTTTTACAATACCTAAATAATGTTTCTCTAATGCAAAAAATGTACCCAGAATCAAGTTGGACAAACACTTACAAATCACTGACATGCAATTTGCTCAACAAGCACGCTCTTATTTACTGGCAAACCGCCTATTTCATCTCGGAAACACGGTATCTAATAAAAAAATCTTTTTATAATCATGAACGCATAACTCGGGAGCAATTAACACATGCCATCAAACAGTAATGGCATTTTTTTTGCTACTAGGACTATAGATGTACATTTTTGTAAGCTTTCCTACAGGAGGATATATGCCTATTTATGATTACCATTGTAGCAATTGCAACAATAAATTCGAGTTACTGGTCCGATCTACCACCGTAATAGCATGCCCGGAATGTGGTAGCGCACAACTGGAAAAACTCGTGTCCATGCCTATGCCCAAAAGCAAGATTGACGTCTTGCGCAAACGTGCACGTAGTCATGCAGCCCGCGAAGGCCATTTCAGTAATTACAAACCCTCAGAAATCCCCAAATAAATAAAATCCGCAGGCACGCATTTATATTTAAGTGTGCCTGCACATAACGCTACACCTTCCCGCCCTAACGCTTACATTTTGTCGTTAACGATTTGTACCAAATCATACAAATCCAACAATCTTCACCAACCCACGATAATAAAATAAATATCATAAAATCAATTACTTATAAAATAATATCGCATTGGTACGCTATTTGCTGATAGTGGAACGTACTCACTGTTAACCGACAAACTTTACTCGCGATACAACGACACTATGCCCAAGTCACCTATATATCTCGACTATTCCGCAACCACCCCGGTTGATCCGCGCGTGGCGCAGAAAATGATTCCCTATCTGACCGTGATGTTTGGTAATCCGGCCAGTCGTTCACACGCTTACGGCTGGGATGCTGACAAAGCTGTCGAGGAGGCGCGCGAACAAGTTGCCAAACTGATCAATGCCGACTCCAAAGAAATTGTGTGGACATCCGGCGCAACCGAATCCAACAATTTAGCGATCAAGGGCGCGGCGCATTTCTACAAAGCTAAAGGCAAGCATCTGATCACGGTAAAGACCGAACACAAGGCAATTATCGATACCTGCCGTGAACTCGAACGCGAGGGTTTTGAAGTCACCTATCTGGATACGCGCGAAGACGGCCTGCTCGACTTGGACGTATTCAAACAGGCAATACGCCCAGACACCATCCTGGCATCGGTGATGTTCGTTAATAACGAGATCGGCGTAATTCAGCCAATTGCTGAACTAGGCCAGATCTGCCGTGACAAAGGCATTATTTTTCACGTTGATTCTGCGCAAGCGACCGGCAAGGTAGAAATTGATCTCAGCAAACTCAAAGTAGACCTGATGTCGTTTTCCGCCCACAAAACTTATGGCCCTAAAGGCATAGGCGCGCTATACGTACGCCGCAAGCCGCGTATACGTCTGGAAGCGCAGATGCATGGTGGCGGTCACGAACGCGGCATGCGTTCTGGCACGCTGGCCACTCACCAGATTGTCGGTATGGGCGAGGCTTACCGGATTGCCGCCGAAGAAATGACTGCCGAAAACGCACGTATCCGCCAGCTGCGCGATCGCCTGCTCGCCGGCTTCATGGAGCTGGAAGAAGTTTATGTGAACGGTGACATGACCCAGCGCGTACCGCACAACCTCAACATCAGCTTCAACTATGTCGAGGGCGAATCGTTGCTAATGGCGATCAAGGACATTGCGGTTTCCAGCGGTTCCGCCTGTACCTCGGCCAGTCTGGAACCCTCCTACGTGCTGCGCGCACTGGGTCGCAACGACGAACTGGCACACAGCTCCATCCGCTTCAGTCTGGGGCGCTTCACTACGGTAGAGGAAGTGGATTTCGCGATCAAACTGATTAAGGAAAAAATCGGCAAACTGCGCGAGCTGTCGCCGCTATGGGATATGTACAAGGACGGCATCGACATCAACTCGGTGCAATGGGCTGCACACTAAATTCAGGAGAACACTATGTCATACAGCGACAAACTCATAGACCATTACGAAAACCCGCGCAACGTCGGTACCTTTGACAAGGACGACGACAGCGTAGCCACCGGCATGGTCGGCGCACCTGCATGCGGTGACGTAATGAAATTGCAAATTAAGGTCAATGCTGATGGCGTAATCGAAGACGCAAAATTCAAGACCTACGGATGCGGTTCTGCAATTGCATCCAGTTCGCTGGTAACCGAGTGGGTTAAAGGCAAAACACTGGAACAGGCGCTGGATATCAAAAACACCGCCATTGCCGAAGAGCTGGCTTTACCGCCGGTAAAAATCCACTGCTCCATCCTCGCCGAAGATGCGATCAAGGCAGCCGTGGCGGATTATCGCTCCAAACACGAAGCAGGCGAAACCGACTATCCAATCTGCGCACCCGTTGCCACCCATTGATATTTTAACCGCTGATAAACAGGAGCTGACCATGTTAGAAACCATGACTGAAACCACCCAACCGGCAAATTTCACCGACTTTGCCACTCCGATCCAGTTCTCTGAAAGTGCTGCACTGAAAGTGAAAGACATGATCGTGGAAGAAGGCAATCCGAAATTAAATTTACGCGCTTATGTCACCGGTGGTGGCTGTTCCGGCTTCCAGTATGGTTTTGCCTTTGACGAAACCATCAACGAAGACGACACCTGCATCGCCAAGCATGGCGTCAATCTGATCGTGGATGCGGTGAGTTTCCAGTATCTGGCCGGTGCCGAAATCGATTATGAAGACGGTCTGGAAGGCGCCCGTTTTCTCATCAAGAACCCAAATGCAGCTTCCACTTGTGGTTGCGGCAGTTCGTTCTCGATGTAAACGCAACCCAAGGAGACCATTATGACCGTCACCCTGACTGAAAGCGCAGCTAAACGCATCAGCAGTTTTATCGAAAAGCGCGGTAAAGGCGTTGGCCTGCGCTTGGCGGTTAAAACCAGCGGCTGTTCAGGCTTGGCTTATGCCATCGAATTTGCTGACGAAACCGCAGAAGATGACTTGCTGTTTGAAAGCTACGGCGTAAGCGTATTAGTCGATCCGAAAAGCCATGTTTTTCTGGCAGGTACCGAACTGGACTTTGTGCGCGAAGGCTTGAATGAGGGCTTCAAATTCAACAATCCCAACGTCAAGGATGCTTGCGGCTGTGGTGAGAGTTTCAAGGTCTGACCATTTTCTGACTAATAAACCGGGACTTTTATTATGGCACTGTTACAAATATCCGAACCCGGCCTGTCCGCCGCACCGCATCAACACCGGTTGGCGGTAGGTATTGATCTCGGCACGACCAATTCACTGGTAGCCAGCGTTATCAGCGGTTCGGGCACAGTCATTCGTGATGAACTCGACCGTAGTTTATTACCGTCAGTGGTTCGTTATCTGGCAGATGGCAGTATAGAGACGGGGCATACCGCGCTGGCTCAACAAAGTCGCGACGCCCTCAATACCATAGCCTCAGCCAAACGCCTGATGGGGCGTGGACTGGCAGATGTAGCAGACACAGCACAAATACCTTATCAACTAATTGACTCCCCAGGCATGGTCAGTATCGCTACTGCCGCGGGTATTAAAACACCAGTTGAAGTCGGCGCTGAAATACTAAAAGCCCTGCGCCTGCGCGCCGAAGCCGCACTAGGCGGTGAACTGACTGGTGTCGTTATCACTGTCCCTGCGTATTTTGATGATGCGCAACGCCAGGCCACCAAGGATGCGGCCAGATTGGCCGGGTTAACTGTGTTAAGACTATTGAATGAGCCAACGGCTGCTGCTATTGCCTACGGTCTGGATAATGCTGCCGAAGGTATATATGCCGTTTATGATCTGGGAGGTGGGACATTTGATATTTCCATCCTCAAACTATCACGAGGCATTTTCGAGGTACTGGCCACTAACGGTGATTCAGCACTGGGTGGTGATGATTTCGATCGTACCATTGCAAGCTGGATCATCGACCAATTGGCGCTGCCCGCACTGAACGCACATGATACACAACGACTGCTAACCCAGGCACGTGCAGCTAAAGAAGCATTATCGACTGAGACCATCACTCACATAAACACCACGCTGAGCAATGGCCGCACTGTTGATATCCTGTTGCCACGAGAAACTTTTGAGACCATCACCGCAGAGCTGGTGGCACGTTCACTCAAACCCACACGTAAAGCGTTGCGTGATGCAAAATTACGGATCGAAGACGTCAAAGGTGTAGTACTGGTTGGCGGTTCCACCCGCATGTTACATATACGTAAGGCAGTAGCCGACTATTTCCAGCAGACCCCTCTAACCAATGTCGACCCTGATCAGGTTGTCGCCCTTGGTGCGGCAATGCAGGCCAATGTACTGGCGGGTAATCGTGGTAACGAAGAATGGTTATTGCTGGATATCAACCCGCTATCGCTGGGTATAGAAACCATGGGCGGATTAGTGGAAAAAATCATCCCACGCAACGCCAGTATCCCGGTTGCACAGGCGCAGGAATTTACCACCTTCAAAGACGGTCAGACCGCCATGAGTTTTCATGTGCTGCAAGGCGAGCGTGAATTAGTGGCAGATTGCCGCTCACTGGCGCGCTTTGAATTACGTGGCATTCCAGCCATGGTTGCGGGTGCAGCACGTATCCGGGTAACGCTGCAAGTCGATGCCGACGGACTGTTAAATGTCAGTGCCCGCGAACAAAGCACGGGGATAGAAACATCTGTTATCGTCAAACCATCATATGGTTTGAGCGACACACAAGTTGCACAAATGCTGCAGGATGCCTACGGCAAAGCAGACATTGACATGCAAGTGCGTATGCTACGCGAAGCACAGGTAGATGCACGACGCCTGCTTGATGCCACTGATGCCGCCATTCATCAGGATGGCGACACATTGCTCTCTCCTGCCGAACGTATCACATTGACAAAAGCCATGCACGCACTGGCAGAAGTGATAGAAACTGGCGATGGTGACAGTTTGAAACCTCTCCGGCAGGCAAGTGATGCGCTCAACCAGGCTACCCAGAATTTCGCTGCCCGGCGCATGGATGCGAGTATACAACGCGCCCTCACCGGACATAAATTAACGGACCTGGAAAGCCACGTTTAGCCCCCACACCTGGAGAAATCGCGATGCCACAGATTACCATACTGCCTCATGACACCCTGTGTCCAGAAGGTGCAACATTCGCTGCCAAAGCAGGTGGTTTCCTGTGTGATGCTCTGCTTAAAAACAATATCGAACTAGAACACGCCTGTGAGAAATCCTGCGCCTGCGCCACTTGCCACGTCATCATTCATGAAGGATATGCCTCACTGACCGCACCTGAAGAAGATGAAGAAGATCAACTCGACAAAGCATGGGGACTCAATCCGCATTCACGTCTGGCCTGCCAGGTCGTGCTACGGCAAACTGACTTACTGGTGGAATTACCACGCTACTCACTCAATCTTGCGCACGAAGAACACTAAGCAAATTGAGTGTCCCTGACACTCAAACTTCGTACCTGCATTACCTCATCATATCTACACTGACAGCCCCTGTTACAAAAACGACAAACCCGACATTCGCCCCAATCCGCCTATAAAAACAAATCATTAAAATATACACAACACATTGAAAAATAAAGACTAAATTAAAAAATATCAAGTTGGCACAGCTATTGCTCAATATGATCTGAAGCACTATTCAACATGCTAACGGAAGCCAATGACATCATGGTAACGATCAACGACACCACACTACGCGATGGCGAACAAACCGCTGGGGTAGCATTCAGCGCAGACGAGAAAATCGCTATTGCCGAAGCGCTTTCGCGTGCAGGTGTACAAGAGTTGGAAATTGGCATTCCAGTGATGGGAACAGCTGAAATTGAATTAATTCAGGCGATAACCCATTTGCATTTACCAGCCAGACTCATGGCATGGGGACGCATGTGCGAATCTGATTTACTTGCTATTGCCCGTTGTAACGTCAACATTGTTAATCTTTCCATTCCAGTGTCGGATGTCCAAATCAAACACAAACTGGGACGTGATCGTGAATGGGTGCTGGAGCAGATACAGGCATTTGTACCACGCGCATTAGACCTTGGTTTTGAAGTATGTGTCGGTGGCGAAGATGCCTCACGCGCAGATAGTGATTTTCTGCTAACCGTAGCTGCAACTGTACAGCAAGCAGGCGCGCAACGCTTTCGCTTTGCAGACACACTAGGCTTGCTTGATCCGTTCGCCACTTATGGACGTCTCAACCTGCTACGTCAGGAAGTCGATATCGACCTTGAAATGCATGCGCATAATGATTTGGGGCTGGCTACTGCCAATACACTGGCAGCCATACTCGCTGGTGCTACTCACGCCAATACAACGGTAAACGGACTAGGTGAACGCGCCGGCAATGCGCCACTGGAAGAAGTCGTCATGTCACTGCGACATCTCTATAGCATCGAGAGCAATATTGATACAACACAATTCCCGCACATCTCACAGCTGGTAGCGGCCGCCTCCGGACGACCTGTTCCAGTGAACAAAAGCATAGTTGGCGATGCAGTTTTCACCCATGAATCAGGCATCCATGTGGATGGCATTATCAAGAACCCACTCAACTACGAAGGCTTCAGCCCGACTGAAGTTGGTCGGGAACACCGCACTGTATTAGGTAAACATTCAGGTTCACATTCAGTCATTGATGCCTACGCCAAGCTTGGGCTAATCCTCAGCGAGCTGGAAGCACATTCGTTGCTAAATATGATACGGATACATGCCATCCTCACCAAATGCACACCCAGCGTCGATGATTTAAAGCGTTTCTATCTAGAAAATGCTGCCTGTACAGGTATGCCATCGTGATTAACGAGAAACCCACCATGACTGCACTGGCTGACAACCCTACCCAAGCAGCCCCACAGGTTGAAGCATTGTCTAAGCCAACCTTATGGGGAATGGTGCACGAGGATATCACCTGTGTATTTGAGCGCGACCCGGCTGCCCGCAATATGCTGGAAGTAGTCAGCCTTTATCCTGGCGTTCATGCACTGCTGCTGTATCGCGTCGCCCATGCATTATGGCGGCGCAAACTACGCTATGGCGGACGCTGTATCAGTTTTATTGCACGCATGCTAACGCAAATCGACATCCATCCGGGCGCAACTATAGGACGCCGTTTTTTCATCGACCACGGCTGCGGCGTTGTCATCGGTGAAACTGCAGAAATTGGCAATGACGTTACCCTGTATCACGGTGTCACTCTTGGTGGTACGACGTGGAATCCTGGCAAACGTCACCCAACACTGAACGATGGCGTAGTAGTAGGTGCCGGGGCAAAGATACTGGGCCCAATCACCATTGGCCAGAATGCCCGCATAGCCGCCAATTCCGTAGTAATAGAAGATATTAGCGCAGAGATGACCGTGGTCGGCATTCCTGGTCGCATGGTGTTGCCCAAGCATCAGCGCCGCATTACAGCAGATGGCATTGATCTCGACCACCACCGCATGCCTGACCCAGTTGGTAAAGCCATCAGCTGTTTGCTAGACCGCATTGCCGGGTTAGAGCAGCAAGTGGCAAAACTGGCAGGTGAAGATAGCACTGTCGGCATTTGCCAAACCTGCGATAGCGATAATTGTGCACAACCCACTTTCGATGGCAGCCTGAAAGCTGACACCACCCAGACATCGAAACATTCATCCAAACATCACTAAGGAGAAACTGCTATGAGTGAAATGATACAACAATTGAAACAATTTTCTGCCGCTGAAGAGTTCCTTAACTATTTTGGAATTCCTTACGATGAGACAGTCGTTAATGTAAACCGACTACACATCCTCAAGCGCTTCTATCAGTACATGCGTCAGGATAAAAGTCCTGAAGTGCTAGACGAAGTTGCCTTGTTCAAACAGTACCGGGGATTTTTGATGCGTGCTTATGAAGATTTCGTTAACTCCAATGCCGCACAGGAAAAAGTATTCAAAGTATTTCAGGATGCTGAAGCCAAAAGTTTTGGTCTGGATAAACTCAGATCCACGCTGCCTACGGTGAGTTAAGGAGACAGCCATGCATATCGTCGTCTGTATCAAGCAAGTACCAGATAGCGCACAGATACGTGTCCACCCAGTGACTAATACCATCATGCGCCAGGGTGTACCCGCCATCGTCAATCCCTACGATTTATTTTCTCTGGAAGAGGCGCTACGTCTGAAAGACAAGCACGGTGGTCGTGTCACGGTGATCAGCATGGGCCCCCCGCAGGCAGAAGGTGCATTGAAGAAATGCATTGCCTTCGGTGCTGACGCTGCCATTCTGGTTACCGATCGCGCCTTTGCTGGTGCCGATACCTTGGCGACTTCATTTGCACTGGCTTCTGCCATCCAGCAGATAGAGAAGGACATGAAAGTAGACATGGTCTTCGCTGGCAAACAGACCATAGACGGCGACACTGCACAGGTTGGCCCTGGCATTGCCAAGCGACTGAATATGCAATTACTCACCTATGTCTCGCAAATTGACACGCTGGATATGAGCAAGGGAGAAATTCAGGTACAACGCCGTGCCGAAGGCGGCGTGCAAGTCCTGCAAACCAAACTGCCGTGCCTTATCACCATGCTCGAAGGTACCAACGAAATGCGTTTTGCCACCATGGAAAACATGTTCCGCGCTGCGCGTTACCCAGTCAATTTCTGGAACAAGGATACAGCCGGTATCGAAGACGTCAGCAAAATCGGTTTAAAAGGTTCACCGACGCTGGTGAGCAAGGTGTTCGCGCCACAGCCCAACACCAAACCCGCCGAAATCATCGACACCGAAAGCCACGAACCACGCGACATTTCGCTGACGCTGATAAACAAGCTGTTCACTCAGCATCCGAAACTGTGCGACAGCATAGTCAAGCAAGCAGCCTGAACAGCAAGCCGGCATATTTAAGCGAGGTAGATCATGAGCGAAACAAACGCAGCACCAGCAAAAAAACCCGCAGGACGCGGTAATTTTGAACTCGACGAACGACTCAAAGCCTATAAAGGCGTCTGGGTCTTCATCGAACACGAACGCGGTGAAGTGCACCCGGTATCGTGGGAATTGCTGGGCGAAGGCCGCAAACTGGCCGACAAGTTAGGTGTTGAATTATCTGGCGTGGTCATGGGAGCGCCGGGACTACCCACGCGACGCTTCTGTGAGGAATCTTTCTTCCACGGTGCCGACAATTGCTATCTGATCGAAGATACTGTCCTCAGCAATTATCGCAATGAATCCTTTACCAAAGGGCTCACCGATCTGGTCAACGCCTACCAACCAGAAATCCTGTTGCTCGGTGCAACCACCCAGGGACGTGATCTGGCTGGTAGCGTCGCTACTACGTTACAAACGGGTCTTACCGCTGACTGTACCGAGCTGAATATAGATCCGGACAATCGGGGTCTGGCAGCAACACGCCCAACTTTCGGCGGCAGCCTGCTGTGCACCATCATCACCAAGAATTACCGTCCGCAAATGGCAACCATACGCCCGCGGGTGATGTCCATGCCCGACCGCAACGCCACTCGCACAGGTCGCATCATCGAGCACCCACTAGGGCTGATCGAGACCAGCATTATCACCAAAGTTTTGGCATACATACCCGACGAAAACCAGGACAAACCTCAGCTGCCGTTTGCCGACATCATCATTGCTGGCGGTCGCGGCATGAAGAAACCAGAAAACTTCCAGCTGATATGGGATTTAGCACAAGTGCTAGGCGCAGAAGTCGGTGCTACACGGCCAGTGGTACAGGCAGGCTGGGTAGATGCCGAACGTCAAGTCGGGCAATCGGGCAAAACCGTACGTCCCAAGCTCTACATCGCTGCCGGCATATCTGGCGCGATCCAGCACCGCGTCGGCATGGAAGGCTCGGACGTCATTATTGCCATCAATAACGACCCGAACGCCGCCATTTTCGAATTCGCCACTTACGGCATCGTCGGCAACGCCATGACCATACTGCCGGCGCTGACGGAAACATTCAAGCAACAACTCGCAGTCGCGCGCGTGGCGAGCTAAAGGAGAAAATCATGGCTGAAAAATTTGATGCTATCGTAGTCGGCGCGGGGCCTTCCGGCAATGCCGCCGCCTACACCATGGCGAAAGCCGGACTCAAGGTATTACAACTGGAGCGTGGTGAATACCCGGGTTCAAAGAACGTACAAGGCGCGATCCTGTATTCGGATGCACTGGAAAAAATCATCCCCGATTTCCGCGACGACGCACCGCTGGAACGCCACATCATCGAGCAACGCATGTGGGTGCTGGATGATGAATCCTATGTGGGCTCCAATTATCGTTCGGATGACTTCAATAAGCCACCGTACAACCGCTACACCATCATCCGCGCCCAGTTCGACAAGTGGTTCTCGGAGAAAGTGCAGGAAGCTGGCGCGATGCTGATCTGCGAAACGACCGTTTCCGACCTGCTGATGGACGGCAAACGTGTCATCGGCGTACAGACCGACCGCCTTGGTGGCTCTATCTATGCCGACATCGTCATCCTCGCCGACGGAGTCAATTCGCTGCTCGCCACCAAAGCCGGGTTCCACCCCGAACTGGAACCGAAAAACGTAGCGCTGGCGGTGAAGGAAATCCACTTCATGCCGCAGGAAACCGTGGAAGCGCGCTTTAACGTCAACGGCGACGCGGGTGTGGTCATCGAAATGGCAGGCAAAATCACCAAAGGCATGATGGGAACAGGCTTCCTCTACACCAACAAAGAATCGCTGACCATAGGCGTAGGCTGCATGCTCTCCGATCTCAAGCAGCAGAAAATCACACCGTATCAGCTGCTGGAAGAAATGAAAGCCCACCCTTCCATCGCCCCGATACTGGAAGGCGGCGAAATGAAGGAATACACCGCACATCTGATCCCCGAGGGCGGCTACAAGGCGATTCCGGAATTATGCGGCGACGGCTGGATGATAGTCGGCGACTCCGGCATGTTCGTCAACGCCATGCACCGCGAAGGCTCCAATCTGGCGATGACCACTGGCTGTTTTGCTGCAGAAACGGTGATCGAACTCGCTGCCGAGCAAAAACCATTTACGGCAAAAAATCTGGCGCGCTATCGCGAAAAACTGAATGAATCCTTCGTCATCAAGGATCTGAAGAAATACAAGAACATGCCCGATGTGTTCCATGCCAATCCGCAATTCTTCACGACTTATCCGGAAATGCTCAATCAGGCCGCGCACAAGATGCTGCGGGTTGACGGCATCGACAAGAAGACCAAGGAAAAGCAGATCATGGCCAATTTCAAACAACGGCGTTCGCTGTTCGGACTGATGGGCGACGCCTATAAACTGTGGAGGGCTTTCGAATGAGCACCAACGTCAAAGTCGAAGAAAAGCTGTTCCAGAACCGTTATCGCGTTGATGCCGGACGCCCGCACATCCAGATCAAGGATGAAGAATTATGTGCGTCAGAGTGTGAAACCCAGCAATGCACTGTATGTTGCCCAGCTGGCTGCTACACACTGGAAGGTAACGGCCGCGTCGTACTGATTACCGACGGTTGTCTGGAATGCGGCACCTGTCGCATCATCTGCAACGATCATCGCAACGTGGCCTGGGAATATCCGCGCGGCGGCTACGGCGTGCTGTTTAAATTCGGCTAATATCATGTCCAGGCATGAAGCTACGGCTGAGCCGATGGCAGTGACCGACAGGGTCCACTGGATAGGCGCATTCGACCCGAAGATGCGTACTTTCGACGTTATTCTCAAGACGCCGAACGGTACCACCTACAATGCCTATCTGGTACGCGGCTCCGAAGGCGTCGCGGTCATCGACACCGTCAAGGCTGAAACAGCCGACCAGTTTTTTACCCGGCTGGAAGCGGTTGCAGACTATAGCGAAATCAAGGTCATCGTACTCAATCATCTGGAGCCGGATCACTCTGGCGCGTTACCGGAACTGATGCGTCGTGCACCGCAGGCAACACTGTACATTTCAGATGCCGCTCAGCTCATGCTCAAGGCGCTGCTTAACAACAGCAACATCGCCTATACGCCGGTCACCACCAACGATCGCGTCAGTCTTGGCGACCGCACTTTACGTTTTTTAAATACGCCTTACCTGCACTGGCCGGATACGCAATGCACTTATCTGGAAGAAGAAGGCGTACTGTTCTCCGGTGACGTGTTCGGCTGCCACTATTGTGACGAACAGCTGTTCAACGACAGCGTGGGCGACTTCCGCTTCTCCTTCGAATACTATTACTCGCATATCATGCGGCCATTCAAGCAGTATGTGCTGAGTGCACTGGAGCTGATCGAACCGTTACAGATCAACCTTATTGCACCCACGCACGGCCCTATCCTGCGCGACCATCCACGTCATTACGTTGAACGCTACCGTGAACTGTCCACACCTCAACTGCATCTGGAAATCGACCATGACGTCAAAACCATGCTTATTTTCTACATCAGCTCCTATGGCAACACCATGCACATGGCAGAAGCAATACGTGATGGCGCGCTGGAAATCGGCGGCTTTCGTATTTCCCTGTATGACCTGGAAGGTGGAGAAGTCGAACCCTTTGTTGACTTGGTCGAAGATGCAGATGCTATTTTAGTCGGTTCGCCCACCATCAATGGTGATGCAGTAAAGCCAGTATGGGATCTGCTGTCTTCCTTCGCCAAAATCAACGTAAAAGGCAAAGTTGCAGGCGCATTTGGTTCCTATGGCTGGTCAGGCGAAGCGGTGCGTATGGTCGAGGACAGGCTAAGAGGTCTAAAAATGCGCGTACCCGCTGGCGGCTTGCGTATCAAGCTTATTCCGAGCGATGTCGAACTGGAAGACTGTCGGGATTATGGTCGGGATATTGGTGCTTTTCTCATGGGCAAACCACGCGCACGGGAAATAGATATGTCTCAACTGTAGCGACAAACAATGTGGATAACATCCAATTTATAAACTCAATATCGGGAAATAATCATGGCTAAGGCGAAAATAAAATTTGCAGATGTCAATGTCACTGTCACAGTACCCGTTGGCACACGCATCATCGAAATATCAGAAAAAGTAGGCTCTTACATCGCTTACAACTGCCGTGAAGGGGATTGTGGCAGCTGTTTATTTACTGTGCTTGACGGTGCAGAAAATCTCTCCACGCCCTCCTCCCTGGAGGAAGCCACCTTATTCGCACACTTTCAGGAAGTGCTGGATGGCTGGCGTAGCGCAGGTGATCTTGAGTCACTTCAGTCTATGATGCGTCGTGAAAATTTTGCAGGAAAAACATGCCGTCTTGCCTGCCAGACACAAGTGTTCGGTGACGCTACCGTGGCGCCTATATAACCACCCACATATTCGAGGAGAACCGTCATGGCCAAAGCAATACTTACCTTCGCCGACATCGGCGTATCAGTCACGGTACCAGCAGGCACCCGCATCATAGAAGTCTCGGAAAAGGTCGGCGCAGGCATTGTTTACGGCTGCCGCGAAAGTGATTGTGGCACTTGCTTAACTGAAATCGTTACGGGCATGGAGAATCTGTCTATCCCCTCCCCCATAGAACTCGCCACGCTCGCTGAAAAAAAGGCCAAGGCCAATATGCGCCTTGCCTGCCAGACGCTGGTGCTCGGTGATGTGACGATAAAACCAGGTTACTGAATACACAACTTTACTTCTTAAAGGGGAAACACCATGTCCAAGCCAGTCAAACACGTATTTGTCTGTTCACAATCTCGCCCTGCTGGTCATCCACGCGGCTCATGTGCACAAAAAGGCTGTAACGACGTATTGCAGACATTCTGGCAAGAACTGCAAAAGCGCAATGCCTATGACCGTATCGCGGTGACTTATTCCGGCTGCCTCGGCCCCTGCGATCAAGGTGCAAACGTACTGGTCTATCCAGAAGGCATACTCTATGGCCATGTCACCAAAGAAGATGTTATGGAGATTCTCGATTCACACCTTATTAATGATGTACCTGTTGAACGTTTACGTGTTCCTGCAGGAAGCTGGTAATGAAATCCATGAATACTATCGGCGACCCGGTTGATCTGTTCGGTGGCGAAGCAAGCCCTGTCATCGCACAATTACTACAGGATGCTGCAGCCGCATATCAGCAAACCAGCCGCGCCGAAGCGATACTATGGAGTGCCCAGGCTATCAGCCCCACCTGCCTGCCAGTTTACTTCGCCCTGTACAAATTCTATTTCTATAAATTCCGTCTGGCAGATGCAGAAAAAGTAGCCCTGATGGGGTTGGCAACTGCCGCACAGAAGGGCGGTTTTTCTCCAGACTGGTCCCAGTTATCGATACAGAGCACAAACTGGAGCCCAACCGAAGAACCGCAACACTTCTACCTGTTTACCATCAAAGCACTGGCTTTCATCCGCCTGCGTCTGGGACGACGCGCTGAAAGCCTGGCGCTGCTCGACAAACTACGAGAACTGGATCCCAGTGATACAGTAGGCAGCTCAGTCATACGCGATCTGGCTGGTGAGGTGATCTAGCAATCAATCACTGATGCATTGAAACTGATGCTATTGCTTCCTGACGCGCCGACAACTGTAAAGGTAAGACTGAGCATTCCCCACCCTGAATGGGGATACAGTCTGAACGATATTACTACCGCCTCCTCGGCCAAAGGAGTCGGTCAGAAGAACTTAAAAACCATGCAAACGAATGCCTACTTTAATAATTCAGGACTGTTGACGCACTCCTAAAACTGATCACCTGTGCCTGTTTAGTTTTTAACAGTGGTTTATTTGCAACCTAAATCGTGAAATATTTCTGAAATGATATATACAATGAATATAAGTCTACGTGATTAGACCGATTGCTTTGCTTTTCTTTGCATAAAATAAGCAGGATGTTGATTTTATCTGATCAATATATAACACGCATTTACCTTGAATATATTCCAATGAGAATTTTTGATTGATAACTATCTCTATTGGAATTGTTGAGGGGCTTGGTTTATCATCTACTATGGCATTGATTTTTGAGTTGTAAGTAGTTTGCTAATAGCATTACAATTTACGCTGTCAGAAAAAATATAATAAAGCGACTATGGTTGCTCTAATGAGAGAGATAAAAATTTCAATAAAGTTGTGTGTTTAATGCGAGTATTCATAACTTTAGCAGCAGAAGTTATGTCTGTGTGATCTATTAAATTAAACCTGATGCTGTTATGTCAACTCAGTATAAACGTAAGCTATTTTCATAAAAATTTCAAATTGATTCAAGCTGGTGAATTAACAAACGTTATATGTTGTGTTGGTCAGTTTAGTAAATTATCGCTTGAATGTTATATCAACATAAACTCGTTGTGTTTGCGGTTCTGATGTGCTGTCTCAAATTAAAAGGATAATCATGGATAGAACGCTATTGTTGGTAGATGATGAAGATAATGTTATTGCATCATTGGTGCGTTTATTACGTCAAGATGGTTATCGAGTGTTGACAGCCAATAGTGGTAAAGCCGCATTAGAGGTTTTAGCAACGCATAGTGTTGGTGTAATTCTGACTGATCAACGTATGCCTGAAATGACCGGTGTAACATTGTTGGAAAAAGCTCGAGATGCTTATCCTGAAACAGTTCGTATGATTTTGAGTGGGTATGCTGACTTAACTTCAATCAAAGCTGCAATCAATCAAGGTGCAATTTATAAGTATCTGACTAAGCCATGGGATGACGAGACATTACGTGCAGATGTGTACTCGGCTTTTTTACAGTTTGAGTTGTCAAAAAAGCGAACTCAATTAGCTTATGAAATTGATGAAGCTAATAAACAGTTAGCGCTGATTAACCATGAATTGGTGATGAAGATTGATGAGAAAGATCGACGTATTGACCGAATTATGCATTACGATGGCATAACACATCTGCCAAACCGCTCCTTATTTGTTGAGCGATTACAACGCGCACTAGCTTATGCTGAACGTAGTGGGAAGTCGGTAGCGATCATGATGTTAGATCTTGATTTATTTAAAAAAATAAATGAATCATTAGGACATCCAGTTGGTGATAAGTTACTTGAGGTAGTGGCCGAAAGGCTGCAAGGCAGCATTCGTAAGGAAGATGCTGTTGCACGTGCAGGTGGAGATGAGTTTTGTTTCATGATGAGCGATTTTTCAGCGATTTATGAAGTCAGCGACAAAGCACAAGCATTTTTAAATCTACTTTCTATGCCATTTCTCATAGAAGGTAATGAGGTTTTTATCTCTTTTAGTATTGGCATTAGCATTTACCCTGTTGATGGGATGGATACTACCATTTTGCTCAAAAATGCTGAAACAGCTATGTATCATGCCAAGAGTGAAGGCAGGAACAATTTTCAGTTCTATGCAGAACAAATGAACGCCAGTGCGCTTCAGCGGCTTATGTTTGAAAGTAATCTACGCCGCGCATTGGAACGTAACGAGTTCATACTTCATTATCAACCGCAGATATATCTCGAAAGTGGACAAATTTTTGGGGTGGAGGCTCTGTTACGTTGGCAGCATCCCCAAAGAGGACTGATTCCGCCATCTGAGTTTATCCCTCTGTTGGAAGAAACTGGACTTATTATTCCCGTCGGAGAGTGGATATTTCGTACTGTAGCAGCACAAATCAAGGAGTGGCAAAACACAAACTCATCCATTTTACGGGTGGCTGTTAATTTATCGGCTGTGCAGTTTAGGCAAGCTGGATTAGGTGAGATGATAGTTTCCATAATGAACGAAGTTGGGTTGGATTGTGCCTCAGGTTGTCTGGAAGTTGAGCTGACTGAAAGCTTGGTAATGAAGGATGTAGAAGGAACTATTTCGGTATTGCAAATGCTTCATGATGTGGGTATGACAATCTCAATTGATGATTTTGGTACTGGTTATTCTTCTCTAAGCTATCTGAAACGTTTTCCGATTGATACGTTAAAAATTGATCAGTCATTTGTACGTAATTTAACAATTGATCAGAATGATGTGGCTATAGTCACTGCGATTATTGCGCTAGGTCATGGTCTTAAACTAAGAGTGATTGCTGAAGGTGTTGAGACGGTTGAGCAGATGGAATGTTTGAGAGCAATGAATTGTGATGAAATGCAGGGATATTTATTTAGTAAACCAGTACCTGCTGATGAAGTTACTCGTTTGTTGCAGCAAGGTGGCGAGTATCTTTTGAAAAAGAGGTGTATGTGATGGAACGAGTATTGTTGCTGGTTGATGATGAGGAAAATATAGCAGCAGCTATAGTGCGTTTGTTGCACCGAGATGGTTATAAAATTTTGCGCGCAAAAGGTGGTAAGGAGGGATTGGAGTTATTGTCCCAGAATCAGGTGGGCGTAATTATATCCGATCAACGTATGCCTGAAATGACTGGGGTAGAGTTCTTGAGTAAGGTGAAGGAATTGTATCCAGAAACGGTGCGTATCGTGTTAAGTGGTTATACCGATCTAAATTCGGTGACAGATGCAATTAACCGTGGGGCTATATATAAATTTCTGACTAAGCCTTGGGAAGATGATTTGCTGCGAGAAAATGTGGAGGAAGCGTTTAAACGGTATGAGCTGAAATTAGAAAATGTGCGATTGACTCAACAGCTCCAGGCAGCTAACGAAGCATTATCCGACATTAATTATGATCTTGAACAAAGGGTTGCGGATGCAACTCGTGAGATTCTACGTAATTTTCATGCACTTCAAATTTCACAGGATATTTTGGATTCCTTGCCAGTGGCCGTGGTCGGTGTGGGTGATGATGGTTTAATAGCAGTCGCTAACCAAAGAGCGCATAAATTATTTGGAATGCAGGGCAAATGTCCTTTGTTAGGTGAGATGGCCAGAGAGGTGTTACCTGAGGTATTGCTGACAGGACTAAAGGGGCACGCGTTGAATGAACAACCAAATAAGGAGCAAATGAAGCTTGTTAGTGGAGATGTATTTAACTATTGGTGTTATTCAATGTCAGCAACGTCTCATGTTAAGGGGGTAATACTTGTCGCTGATTCCGATGTGCTAGCTACAGGTGGTGACTTATGATGGCTTTGAAATTATTGAAGGTGGGATATGGCAGCTACTGATATGCAAGTAGTTCTGGATAAATTACATCAATTGCCAGTTATGCCTTTGGTGATTCAGGAGGTTATTTCAAGTTTTAATAATCCTGATTTGGATGCAAGGTATTTAGGAGGAAAAATTGCCCAAGATCAAGGATTGACTGCAAAAGTCTTGCGTGTTGTAAATTCCGCCTTTTATGCACTACCCAAGAAAATAGTTTCTATGCAGGATGCAGTGGTGATAATGGGTTTTAATAACGTCCGATCATTAGTGTTGTCAGCTGCATTTTTGAGGGCTTTCCCTTCTGCCGGCGAAGGATACTTTGATAACTATGCACATTGGAAGCGTAGTTTTCGGGTGGCTATATATGCTAAAGCGCTGGCAAAGTGCATGAAGTATGATCAGGAAATGGCGTTCACTAGTGGCATGTTTTACGATATCGGGCAATTAATGATGGATATTTGTATACATGAACAATTTGACAAAATTCTGGAACAGCATGCGCAATCAGGTCAATCCTTGCTTGAAATTGAACAGTTACTGCTGGGTTTCGACCATGCTATGGTGGGGGCTGAGGTAGTCAAACGCTGGAATTTTCCTTCCGAAATCGTGCATGTGATTCGTTATTGGCGTACGCCTGATCAGATTCCATTTGAATTGGTTACAGCAATTGTTCATGTTGCAGTGCTAATTGAAAATGGTTTGCGTGGCGAAGGTTTGGTTGAGCAGCTACCACAATTTTCACGGAATCAGTTTGAAATCCATTGGGAACAAATTGAACCATGTTTGCCTGATGCTGCGCAGGTTGATGCAAGTGTTGATTTATTGCTGGCGATATAACTTGAAGGTAAATGTATGACTTTTGATCGCATGTCAAAATTATCCTGGATCTACGATTTGTATCGTCTTGGGCAAGATGTGACTATGCGAGCAGAAACAGCAAGTATTTATCAACAGATTATCGTTCAGGTAGTGGGTGGATTTGAAGGGAAGAGTGGTTCTTTGGCTTTGTGTAATGCTGATGGGACGGAACTTTCGATAGTTGCCGGTATAGATTTGCCAGAAGAAGTAGTCGGTAGTTCGGTAAAAATGGGAACTGGTGTGTTAGGTTGGGTTGCGCAAAATGGTAAAGCATTATTGCTCAATGGTGATGCAACTAACGATATCAGATTTGAACGGGTTAGAGATGTCCACGATTTGGTTTTTAAATCAGTTAGCTCCGCGATTTGCTGGCCTTTAAAAATTGAAAATAGAGTCATTGGCGCAATCAGTGTGAATCGACTTGGCGGACAAGTGCCATATACATATGCCGACCTGGAACAAGGTATAGCACTATTGAATATGGTGAGTTTGGCATTGGCCAACATGCAGTTACACCTCGATCGCAATCTTCGTCTAGAAGAAATGCAGCAAATAAATACAAAATTGGAAGCAGCGCAGAATCAGTTGTTACAATCAGAAAAAATGGCTTCGATTGGTCAATTGGCGGCAGGGGTTGCGCATGAAATTAATAACCCTATTGGTTATGTTTATTCCAATTTAAGTTCGCTAGAAAAATACATATTGGACTTGTTCGATATGGTGGATGCTTATGAGCATGCCGAAAGTGCAATTTTAGATGACGATGTACGTGAACAACTGCAATCAAAAAGAAACCAATTGGATCTGGCTTTTTTGAAAGCCGACTTGCGTGAGTTAATGAGTGAATCTAAAGAGGGAATCACACGAGTTAAGCAGATAGTGCAGAATCTAAAAGATTTTTCTCATGTGGATGCTACAGATGAGTGGCATTTCGCAGACTTGAGAGTGGGAATTGAGAGTACGCTGAATATCGTCAACAATGAGATTAAATATAAAGCAAAAGTTATTAAGGAGTACGGCGACATCCCTGATGTTGAGTGCTTATCTTCACAATTAAATCAAGTGTTTATGAATTTGCTTGTGAATGCAGCTCATGCCATTGAAGAACGGGGTGAAATCTCTATTCATACCGGAATGCAGGGAAATGAAGTATGGGTTGAGATCTCGGATAGTGGTCACGGCATTACTCCTGAAAATATGAATCGGATATTTGATCCATTCTTCACTACTAAACCTGTGGGTAAAGGAACAGGTTTGGGACTGTCGCTATCTTACGGCATTATCCAAAAACATCACGGGAGAATTGAAGTGAAGAGTGAGGTTGGTAAAGGATCTGTTTTCACTGTGTGGTTACCAATCAAACATGAGGAAAGCTGATAATAATTATTAAGCATCATTTAGTTAACGAATTTGTCGATTTTTTCGATGGAGGAATTTTGAGAGTGTTTAATCTGGGATGCTTAGTGTAAACAAATCTGTTGCTTAATAGGGGTTGAGTTTTTATGCAAAATATTCCATGTGTCCATTCATTGATAATGGAAATTAATGCGATTACCGATTTTAAACAGTTTATTCCATCCCCTTCAGAGAGTAATGAAGAGTTTAATTCACTGATTAGTAGCTTTAATAGTTTACTTGAACGTCTGTACATAAAATATGAAATGAGCAACCGTGAAGCAAATAGCTTAGCGGCAGGTAGTATACGTATGGTTGTGATGGCAGATGTTCAGGAACGGTTAAGTCAGGCGGATAAACTTGTAAAAACATCGAGTGATATAAAGCGTTTTTTTGAAGAGGTGTTGGGTGATCTGCAAGAAGCAACAGGTTCAAAAAATGGAATTTATGTCTCATTGGATAATACTGGAGCTCCAAAAGGTTTAGTCAGTCCGAATGTAAATGCTGCGGTACTAGCTGAGTTGAAGAGTACTGCTAGTTTCCGGGATAGGATACGTCTAACATTTGCTGAAAATGGTGTGATTTCACAAAATGGAATGATTGGTGGTGTACCTGAAATTATGGAACAACCTATGCTTTTATCACCCGTTCAGATAGGTGGCAATACTGTAGGCGTATTTGTTTTGTTAGGTCGAGTCGAAGCAGATTGTTTTAGTCGAGATGACATAACAATGTTTGAACAATTAATGCCAGATGTTACCCGTGTGCTGGAAAGACTGGATTTGTTAAGGGCGCTGGAACACAGCAATCGTTCTTTGCATGCTGAACGATTGAAATTGCAGGTTTTGGTAGAGCAATTGAATGCAACACAAAGTCAATTAATGCAGTCGGAAAAAATGGCTTCAGTAGGTCAGCTTGCTGCTGGCGTCGCCCATGAAATTAACAATCCTATTGGATTCGTTTATTCTAATTTGGGAACATTGGAAAAATATCTGGAAAATTTGTTTGAAATTGTTCATGACTATGAATTGGCCGAAAGTGCTATTGTCGACGGAGATGTGCTGGCTCGGTTACAGATTACCAAACAGAAATTGGATTTATCCTTTCTAAAGGAGGATCTTCCAGCCCTGATGGGGGAATCAAAAGATGGTATTACACGGGTCAAGAAAATCGTTCAGGATTTGAAGGATTTTTCTCATGTTGATGTGGTTGAGGAGTGGGAATATGCTGATTTACAGAAAGGTATTGATACTACTTTAAATATTGTTAATAACGAGATTAAATACAAGGCGGAAGTTGTAAAAAATTATGGTGGTATTCCAGAAATTAAATGCCTGTCATCCCAGCTTAATCAGGTCTTCATGAATTTGTTTGTTAATGCCGCGCATGCTATTGAAGATAGGGGCACGATTACGATACGTACAGGACAAGAAGGTGAAGAAGTATGGGTGGAAGTCGTTGATACAGGCAAGGGAATTGCACCAGAAAATTTGAAACGTATATTTGATCCATTTTTCACCACTAAGCCAATTGGTAAAGGAACTGGGCTGGGGTTGTCTATGGCATATGGCATCATTCAGAAACACCATGGGAAAATTGAAGTGCAAAGCGAGGTGGGGAAAGGGACAACATTTAGAATATGTTTGCCGATAAATCAATAATGAATTCATGTTGGTCTGGATATTGAAAAATGGATGGAAAAATGAGTGAGTCGCAATTAATTGCAGCAGGCCAAAGCCAGCAGGATGATGTGATAACTATCCTGTTTGTGGATGATGAAGCAAATATACTTTCTGCATTAAAAAGACTATTTCGACCATTTGGATATCGTATATTTACCGCTGAAAGTGGGGCTGCAGGGTTGGAAGTTATGGCACATGAGTCAGTGGATCTAGTGGTTTCTGATATGCGTATGCCAGAGATGAATGGTGCCCAGTTTCTTGAGAAAACAAGAGAAAACTGGCCTGATACTGTTCGTATATTATTAACTGGTTATGCGGAAATTGGCGCGACAATAGATGCGATCAATAAAGGGCGTATTTATCGCTATATCTCAAAACCATGGGAGGATAACGATATTATCCTGACGGTCAAGCAGGCGCTGGATACTAAGTTGTTGGAACGTGAAAAAAATCGCTTGGAAGCTTTGATCCGGGCACAGAATGAAGAATTAAAAAACCTGAATGCCACATTGGAAGAGCGAGTAAAAGCACGTACTGAAGAAGTTCGTCAGACAATGGGCTTTCTGGAAGTGTCACATGACAAGCTTAAAAAGAGCTTTATTACCTCCATTCGTGTGTTTTCAAATCTGATAGAAATGCGCGAAGGTCGAATGGCTGGGCATTCACGTCGTGTTGCGGACATGGCTAGGGCAATAGCACAGCGCATGGGTATGACGGATGCGGAAGTTCAGGATATCTTTCTGGCTGCATTGTTGCATGATGTGGGTAAAATTGGTTTGTCGGATCGGTTGATTGAAAAGTCATTTTCTAGTTTGACTAGTGAAGAGCGTACTGAGGTGGTTAAACATCCTGCAAAAGGTGAGGCTGCTTTGATGGCGCTTGAGCAACTACATGGTGCGGCAAAATTTATACGTGGACATCATGAACGATTTGATGGGCAAGGTTATCCAGATAAATTGGCAGGCTTGGCCATACCATTGGGTGCACGTATTCTGGCGGTTGCAAATGATTACGACTCAGTGCAACTTGGTACAATTTTAAATAAACATTTAAGTCAACAAGAAGCCATAGCCTATATTCAGGAAGGTCGAAGTAATCGGTATGATCCAGCTGTGGTTGATGCATTTTTGGGTAAGATGGCACAGATTGCAACTGATTTGCCTGATCCTAAACCTGAAATGATGTTGAATTCTGGGCAGCTTCAATCTGGTATGAAATTATCGAGGGACATGATGGGTGGTGGAAATTTATTGTTATCCAAAGACTATGTGCTGGATGCGCAGTTAATTGCTCAAATCAAGAACTTTGAGCGACTAGAAAATCAATTATTCACTATTTGGATTTACGCTAAAAAAGGGGGTTGAAGTGAATCGTATTATGCTCGTGGATGATGAGAAAAATATATTAAATGCTTTGCGTCGCGTACTTGTGAGCGGTATTGAGATAAATGGTAGAACAGAAAGTGTGGAGGTTGAAATTTTTGATACTCCAGTAGAGGCGTTGCGAAGAGCTGAGATAGTAGCTTTTGATCTGGTGATTTCTGATTATCGAATGCCGGAGATGAGTGGAGTTGAGTTTTTAAAAGCGTTTAGAAACTTTCAGCCTAATGCTGCTCGTATGATATTGAGTGGATATGCGGATTTGGCTGGACTGATGAGTGCAATTAATGAAGCAGAAATATTTCGTTTTATTAGTAAGCCATGGAATGATTTTGATTTGAAATCTGCTATTTCGCAGGCATTGGCATTTAGAAAATTGATGATGGAGAACCAGCGTTTGGCAGACACGGTGCGTTTGCAACAGGGACAGCTAACCAAGCAGGAACTGGCGTTGCGTAGACTTGAGGAAGAAAGCCCAGGTATTACCAAAGTAAACTGGGGTGCTGATGGTTCGGTAATTATTAATGAAGATGATTTGTAATTTTTAGCGAATTTTCGAAGTCATACTCGAAATTTTTAGTTCAGCTATCTATTACATGTTTTGAATTGGTGCGTCAGCTGTTCTTTCAAGAAGCCAATATTCAAGTTAGTTATCTCGAACTCACTCAGATATCTGGCTGATATTTGAGGCAGAGCGGTCAGGCCATGTTTTTGGAACAGGGGGTCTAGTATTATTACAATAAGAAATATATTATTATTTGGTTACTAAATATAAGTCATTAATTTTAATATAATTAAAATTAAGTATGAAAACTTCCCCCAGTTTTTCCGTATCCGATGATGCGAACCGAAATCCAAACAGCTACATCTATAACAACTATAGTCAGTAATTTGTCCGTAACGGGCATCAGAACAAATTATTGTGCCCAATAAATCATACAAAAACCAATTAAACGCCCATAGTATCGGACATTAATCCATTCTTAACGCATCGGATGGTAGCCATGACAGATATTTATGTCCGATACTATTTACAAAAACTAATATATTGCATAAAGTAACGGACATGGCTAGAACTTTTCACCCCCCATTTCCATCTATTACGAAGCAACTGACTGCCCTTGGCGAGCGGCTGCGTGATGCCCGGCTGCGCCGTGAATTGACGACCGTGCTTTTTGCCGAGCGGCTGGGTGTATCCCGCGATACGCTGAATCGTTTGGAAAAAGGGGATCCAAATATCGCCATTGGTACTTATATGAAAGCCTTGCGGATATTAGGCTTGGATCAAGATATCGATCAAGTGGCTAAGGACGATGTTATTGGCCGCAAACTGCAAGATCGAGCGTTGCCGCAGCGCAGGAATGCCAAAAAGAGCACTGACGAACAGATTCGTCTTAAAAACACGTCTGCACCATACAGCAAAAGCTCAAAAGAACGTAATCAGGAAGCTATTTCCCAATTACTGCAGGGGCTACGCAAAGAGAACACTGATGGCGAAAAATAATCGGGACGCTTTCGAAGTTTTACTCGAAGCCAACGAACTTGGTTATTCTGGCTCGGTCGGCACACTTTATCGTGACAAGGGTCGCACTGCTCTGCCACCTTCTTTCGAATACACTGCAGACTGGATAGCCCAGCAACCGTTTATGCTGGATCCCAGACTTGCGTTATACGCCGGGGAGCAACACCCAGTCGGAGATTCATTTACCTTTGGGATATTTCTGGACTCGGCTCCTGATCGCTGGGGACGTGTACTCATGGAGCGACGCGAAGCTATCCAGGCAAAAAAAGAGGGGCGCGACCGCAGAACGCTTCAGGAAATGGATTTTCTGCTCGGGGTGAATGACCACACTCGTCAGGGTGCCCTGCGCTTTCGCCGCCCAGATGGTCCATTCCTGGACAACAGCGAGCTACCTACCCCAACGGTGACCGATCTTAACGAGCTAGCATCAATCTGTAACCGTTTGGAGGAAGATGGCGTTGAGGAACTTCCCGAGTATGAGAAATGGCTTTCCTTGCTGATTGCCCCCGGTTCATCGCTTGGCGGTGCTCGACCGAAAGCTAACTTCGAAGAGGCTGATAACAGCCTCTGGATCGCGAAATTTCCAGCAAAAAACGATATTTACGACGTTGGCGCTTGGGAACTCGTAACACAT
This sequence comes from Sulfuriferula nivalis, assembly GCF_009937995.1. Classification (NCBI taxonomy): domain Bacteria; kingdom Pseudomonadati; phylum Pseudomonadota; class Betaproteobacteria; order Nitrosomonadales; family Sulfuricellaceae; genus Sulfuriferula; species Sulfuriferula nivalis. The sequence goes on along the minus strand of NZ_AP021881.1, from coordinate 416,026 downwards.
CGTCTAGCTGAAAAAGCCAAAATCTGTGTGCCTCCCTCGCGTGCGACCCAGCTCGCTTCCAAATATCACACCTTTTGTGTAAAGCGATTTGACCGAACAGGCACCTCTCGGCGTATGTATGCGTCAGCCATGACGCTGCTTGAGAAAAAAGACGGCGAATTTTCTAGCTATCTGGATATGGCCGAATTCATCAGCAAACATGGCGCAAGCGGTTCTATTCAAACTGACCTGACTCAGTTATTTCGGCGCGTTCTTTTTAACGTGCTAGTCAGCAATCGGGATGATCACCTGCGCAACCATGGATTTATCAGAATTACGGACGGATGGCGGCTTTCGGATGCATTCGACATGAATCCAAATCTGAACAAGGCACATCACGCACTCGCGCTGGATGATACCAACCCCGAGCCAGACATCGCGATAGCCATGTCCACTGCCGAGTTCTACCGTCTGACAAATAGCGAGGCACTAGACATCCTGAAGGAAGTCGTCGATGCCATATCTGGATGGGCACAAGTAGCCAAGAGCGAGGGATTATCCGCAGCTGAAATCGACCGAATGAAGCCGGCTTTCCAGATATAAAGCTCATCCAAAATTAATACATCCCGCTACTAGTTAAACCCACCCTCGAATGATGAGTTCATATCGAACTATTGCTGGCAGCTCTATTGAATAAGTGCCACTGACTTGATTTGTGCCCACACCGCTCGGCCCGGATACAGATCAAGTGACGCCGCTGAACGCCGGGTGAGGCGTGCCAGTAATGGCGTGCCGCCTGCGTCCAGCCGTACCAGTGTGAGCGCTGGATGGTGGTCATCACCCAGTTCGATCACTGTGGCAGATACGACATTTAATATGCTGCTGTCAGTATGTGGCGTCAGGGTCAGGCTAACATCTCGCGCCAGGATGCGCAGGCGCAACTTCTGCTGCAATGATGCGCCGTTGTCACGTACCCATAACTGGCCGCCAGCGAAACTCACACAATTCAAATGCCATTGCGTATCACACGCCGTAATTGTGCCCGCGAGCACTACGCCCGCATCTTCATGCTGACTTAATGGCAAATCAAGCCTTGCCAATGATTCTGTCAATCCGCCGCTGGCAAGTACTTTTCCCTTTTCCATCAAAACCAGATGATCTGCCAATCTCGCGACTTCATCTGGTGAATGGCTGACATAGAGCACGGGAATATCCAGCTCGTCGTGCAGTCTTTCCAGATAAGGCAGTATTTCGCCTTTGAGTTTCAGATCCAGTGCAGCCAGCGGCTCATCCATTAACAACAGTTGCGGGCTCACCGCCAGTGCGCGGGCAATGCCGACACGTTGACGTTCGCCACCGGACAAGGCGTCAGGCATGCGTTCCAGCAGATGTCCGATACCCAGCAACTCTATCGCATGCGCCAGCGATACTTTCCTGTGCTGCTCGGCCACGCGTTTCAGGCCATATTCCAGATTACGACGGATATTCAGATGTGCAAACAGGCTGGCTTCCTGAAACACGTAGCCCAGTGGGCGCAAGTGCGTGGGCAGAAAAACACCGCGTGCATCATCCTGCCAGACGTTGCCATTCACTGCCAGATAGCCACCCGGCACGCGTTCCAGCCCGGCAATTGCACGTAACAATGTGGTTTTGCCGGAACCAGAATGTCCGAACAACGCAGTTACTCCCTTACCCGGCAAATCAAGATCAACGTCGAGTGCAAATCCCGGATAATCCAGCCGGAATCGCGCGCGTACAGATGCTGAAATAGTAGCCGTCATTTGCGCCTGCCCGTGGGGTTAAACAGATACAGCAGCAGCAATACCAGGAACGAGAACGCCACCATGATCGCTGCCAGCCAATGGGCTTCAGTGTATTCCAGCGCTTCGACATGATCATATATCTGCACCGACACCACTCGTGTTTTATCTGGAATATTGCCGCCTATCATCAGCACCACACCGAATTCCCCAACGGTATGGGCGAAACCGAGTACGGTCGCCGTCAGGAAACCTGGCCTGGCCAACGGCAATACCACACTCCAGAAAGTATCAAGCGGCGATGCGCGTAGCGTCGCTGCCACTTCCAGCGGGCGTTCACCTATGGCCTCAAAGGCATTTTGTATCGGCTGCACCACGAATGGCATGGAGTAAAAAACGGAACCAACGACCAATCCCCAGAACGTGAATGGCAGCAAGCCCAGACCTAGCGCCTGAGTGAATTGACCAACAGGCCCATTAGGACCCATCACCAACAGCAAGTAGAAACCTATCACCGATGGCGGCAGCACGATAGGCAGGGCGACTATCGCACCTACCGGACCTTTCACCCATGATCGTGTCCGCGCCAGCCACCATGCGATAGGCGTACCTATCAGTAGCAGCAACAGCGTAGTTACCGTCGCCAGCCTGAAGGTTAGCCAGATAGCACTAAAATCAGATTCCACTGGTATCTACCACTCCGTTTAAAAATTGCATATGCTTAATTAAGCTTATAGGCAGCATGGCAGGCGACGCACTGCTCAGTCACTGTCGACAAGCTGTCCAAGGCCCGTATCGTATCACCTTCCGTCGCTGTTCTGGCGAAGCGACTGGCCGATTTATGCATCTCCATACCCATCATACGCATGGCCTGCGGCATGTAAGCTGCAGTGCCCTGTTGCATTTGTGGCTGCATAGAACTTACGCCTATACGTGTCTCAGCGATATCGCTGGCTTTATCCAGCTCGCCATGCGCTATCGCCACCTGAATTTCATGCAAAGCCAGTAAATGATCACGCATACGACTCAGCATGTCGGTTTTTACCGCTTCAGGCATGCTTATTTTTTGTCTGGTATCCTGCTCATCGGCGTTAGCAGACCCGCAAAATGTGAGTAATAACATTACCACTACAGCATATCTTCCATTCATGATTCGTTCCTTCAAAATATACAACTACCCACACTTATAAATCGTAACCATAGGCCTTAATGACTGCCTTAGCCTTGTCAGACTTGAGAAATTTAAGCAACGCTTCGGCAGCAGGATTTCCTTTTCCCTTACTCAGCAATATCGCATCCTGACGTATGGCATTATGCATATTGGCAGGCACTATCCAGCCAGAACCACTTTTCAGCTTGCCGTTCTCATACACCTGCGACAGTGCGACAAAACCCAGCTCGGCATTTCCCGTGCTTACAAACTGGAAGGTTTGGGCGATATTTTCGCCCTGTACGAATTTCGGTTCCAACGTGCTCATCAGACCTAACTTAGTCATGGTTTCAACTGCTGCAACACCGTAAGGTGCCAGCTTGGGATTGCCCAGCGCGATATGTTCAAAGCTGCCTTTTTTCAGCACTTCTCCCTTGTCATCGACAAAGTCAGGCTTGGCCGACCACAACACCAGTTTGCCTATGGCATAGGTAAAACGGCTGCCGGCAACGCCGAGATCCTCTTTTTCCAACTTAGCCGGGGTTTCATCATCCGCAGCCAGCAGGATATCGAACGGCGCGCCATTCTTGATCTGTGCGTAGAATTTGCCGGTAGCGCCAAAGGACAATGACGCTTTGTGACCAGTATCTTTCTCAAAGTCTGCTGCTATCACCTTCATCGGTGCAGTGAAATTCGCAGCAACCGCCACTTGCACCTCATCTGCATAGACGCTACTGACCCCCATACCGACTAGCAGTAAAGGCAGTGTGAATAATCCAGTTAATTTACGTTTCATGATTTTCTCCTTAATAAAAGATATCAGGCCATGACAGCCAGAATAATGTGCGAAGCCTTGATCAGGGCGCAGGCGCGTACGCCTTCCTTGAGCCCCATGGATTTGATGCTTTCGTTGGTAATGATGGCAGCCACACTCTTGCCGGCATCAAGTGCGATCACGACTTCGCCGTTAATAGCACCTTCCTGGCAACGACTCACCACACCACATAATTTGTTGCGTGCGCTGGTTTTAAGATTGCTGTCTTCGGCCATGATAATCACCCACGGTGCCTTGATCAGCGCATAAGCCTCCTTGCCGACAGCCAGTTCCAGATTGTCCACGCTCTCTTGCGTAATGATGGCAACCAATTCGTTGCCACCACCGATGTCGAGTATGACTTCTGCATTGACCGACCCCTTATTCACAGTCTTGACCCGCCCCAGAAATTCATTACGCGCACTGGTTTTCATATCCATTTTCCTCATTAGGTGGAAAAACTTGTCAAAATCCTCACGCTCTCGCAAAGCGCTTAGAAACTGCTGATACTCGCCCTCCAGTCGCCTGAAGGCAGATAAAGCCTGCAAGCCAAAGGCAGTCAGTACCGAGCCACCGCCGTTTTTACCGCCAGCGACCCTGATGATCAGAGGTTCATCGGACAAATTATTCATACCCTCTACCGCTTCCCAGGCTGCTTTATAACTTAGCCCCAACGCTTTGGCAGCGCCCGAGATTGAACCCACCTCACCAATCTTCTCGAGCAATTCTATACGTCCCTTACCACGCTGCCGCCCGCCTTCATCAGCGATCAGTCGCATTACAGGACTACTTAATTCAGTCATCTGCTTCCTTTCATGTGTGGATTATCTCGGTCTACTCTGTATCAATTCATAACGTGGCGACATAACTGAATTACAGCTCTGCACCGTATCATTACGACTAGTCGTGCGACTCAGCCATTGCCCACTATCCAGCAACCAGGCCGTCAACATTTCGTGATAGGTCGCTTCCTCGTAAAAGTTATCGTCGTCATCCAGCACATCACGCGTAATCGTGTAGGCATGCTGGTAATAACAGCAACGCCCACTCTGATCGTAACCCAGTACTTTTTCTGCATACGCAGAAGGTTCCTCAAAATATTCAAAACGCGTTGGGATGATCGATATCGCATTGATCCCCATATCCGCTGAAAAATCGACTTTCAAGTTAGATTGCATATTGCCTCCACATCGAATCCACACACTCAAACACCCTGCCGCCAAAATCTCCTGCTATCACCATGCATTGCTGACTCATAAGCGATATTACTTTTAACTACATAACGACTGCAACAATATTTAAGCTTTAAACATACATGCTGCAAATCAAACTGTCCCAAGTGACAACCTTGACGCAATTAACTCCTGCGGCAAATCTGCCAGCCGATAACGACCACTCCGTACATCCTCTGCCAACCGCTGCAAAGTACATTCCTCCAGCAAATCTATAATAGCTTGCTTGATCGGTTGCCATGTACTATGTATCGGGCAAGCTGTTTCATCACTGCAAGTTTTCAGCCCCAGTAAACAATCATGCACTAGCGAGCCACGCTCGGTATAAGCAAGTATCTCCAGCAACCCCACCGTTTCTGCACCTGCATGCAGGTAAATTCCACCATGACGACCGCGTTGCGTTGATAAAAACTTCGCCTTGTTCAAAGACTGCATAATCTTTGCAAGATATGCCGCCGGCACATTAAGCTGACTCGCAATATCATACACAGTCACCAAAGTCCCAAATGGCTGTATCGCCATAAAGGTCAGCGCCTGAATTGCATATTGACTGGTACGGGACATGATCCAGGTAGCCGTGTTTGGGTGCTGGTCATATACAACCTGCCGTTTAATCATGCAGACTCGCGCTTCATCGCTGGTTGTTAATCAACACTAAGCAACTGTAACCACAACATCTGGCTGCACCTTCACAGCGCTATCCTCAGTCCCAAAACAATTACGATACTCGTCGCACACACTGCAACTAGGCGCTGGGCAAGCCTTAATTTCAGCTCGATCACATAATTGTTTATAGAGGAATTTTTTCCATTTCATTTTCCTGCCCTCGTTCTTCAGAAACAGCGCAGTAAAATGAAATTCCAGCAATGCAGATACAGCTGGCCGTCCCGGCAATCCCATATCTGCATATAGATGATCCTTACCCATACAGCCACTGGCAAAAGCGTACGCTAGCCATTCAGTTTGCTCACTGTCATTGCTACGATGCTCCAGCAACAGCTCCACCAGATCCTGAAATTCATCCATACGAAAAGGCAGACAATCCGCACTCTCAGCTTTATCGCTGACATCACACATTTCAGGACTTGCACCGGGGAAATATTGATCCAGCAATTCGATAAATTTATTCACCGACAAGCCCATGCCAAGATTCGGGGGCTGAATCTCGCCCTTGCCTGCGGACTGTATCACCCCGGCAAACGCCATGGTCATGCCATCTTCGGGACTTCTGGCATGCGCCATCAACCAGTCATAACTCACTGCCTGTATGTTCGTATTCATGCTTTTCTCCTGAAATTCACTCAGCCGGTAACGGGCTGTGGGTATAACATTTTTTCGGGCAAATCTTGGAACACGCCTCGCAGCCGATACAGTTTTCCTGATGGGCTATGGTCATGACCTTTTTTTCGTATTCCTCGTCATCATCGTCGTCTTCATCTGACGCCAGTGCTATCACTTCACCATCCTCGTTAATGCCCACCAGTTGCAGCACATCACGCGAACAAACCTTGAAGCAACGACCGCAACCTATACATTTCTCCTGGTTGAGTTCAGCAACAAAATTCGGTGTCCAAATCTCACCACTAGGCAAGGTAATACTAAAAGAGGCCATGACATTTCTCCTTAAAATCAGCCACCAGCTGCACTTAACGCTTTACGAGCTTCAATCAGCGCTGCATGGGCGTCATACGCCTTTTGCGCGACTTCCATGATGCGCTCCCACCCGGTTGGCAAGTCTTCCGACAGGTCGTGCAAATCCATTTTCAGCGCAGTCGCCTGCTGGTTAAGTTTTTTAACCTTAGCTTTGATCGTGTCGAGGTCTTCCATGTCGAGCTCCTAACCGTATTTCGCCACAGCAGGGAACTGATTAATCATGTCCAGGCCAGAAGTCACAAATTTCTCGCCTTCTTCTGCCAGACTTTCCATGCTCACGAAGCCGAATCTATGCACGTCACGCAACTGTTTGTTGACGACTATCAAGCGGCCTGCCATCAACACCAGACGACCAAAACCCTCATGCGACATTTTCATCATGGGAGAAACCATAACGCCGCTACGACGTTCTATAGACAGTCCGACCGCGTTATAAAACAGCTCCAGACGCCATAAAGTCTCCGGATCAGGATCACCAATAATAGGCATCTCCCGACGCTGTTCTTTGGTAATAATGTAAGGTGCCAATAATGTTTCATCGGACTTTCCTTCCCATACACCATTGGTATCCTGTGCCCGCCATTGCTTCACAAGCTCCTGCACAAAACCCGAACTCATCGGTGACACTACAGCTTCTATCATTGCGGCTTCAGTCATTTTCCACCTCGTCTTCAAAATCCATTACCCGCTCCTGATCCTTGAGCAGTGCTTTACGCAGCCATGGTGGCGGCGTCCCTTTTACAACTTCTTGTAACTTTTCCAGTATGTCCATAATGGCTTCTGGTTGTGGCACTTTGATCGGATGTATCTTGCTGGCGACCACGCGCGCCGCACCCGAGCCACCAATAGCGGCGACATAAAGAATGGCACAATCCATAATCGCAGCCAGCTTCGGCGCCAGTTTGTCTTCGTCACCGTCTTCTTTCAGGTCACCCTCAAAAGTAAACGATTCAACAAAATCATAACCATCGGCTCTGACATCGTAGACCGCTATATTCTTTGCCCAGCCAAAGTGGGCGTCGACGCGCTGCATGTCTTGTGTAGCAAATGCGACTTTCATGGATGACTCCTTTTCAATATTAATGAATCAATGAACCAGTTCAGCAACGGGTTCAGCACTGCCAGCTACGGGAACCACCGCCTTCGCCGGTTCTGCAGCAGGTAATGGCCAGCTGTCCGGATGATTTTCACGTTTTGCCGCCAGGAACATATTGCTCAGCTCGAACACCAGTCCACGCGTGCCGCGATAGCCTATTGATAACCTGTGTGCGCCGCCAAGACGGTCGAACATCGGGATGCCCATGCGGAAAAAAGGAATATCCAGCCGCTCGGCTGCCTGACGTCCATGTGAATGGGTAATCAGCATGTCGCAGCCTTTGGCACGCAGTTCCAGATCTTCCAGATCACCGATCAGCACTTCCTCAACAGGCAATTGGCTCAGTATTGGTGATTTGGTGGTAGTCACCAGCACAGTCAGTTCGCAACCCATTTCAGCCAGCCAGCTGGCAGTCGCCCATAGCAAATCAGGCTCGGCACCGATGGCAACTTTCTTGCCACCGAAATAGAAATGCCCGTCCAGCATGGCATCGAGTAATTGGCTGCGCTGACGGCGGAATTTCATCGGTATCGGCAGCCCGGATATGCGTGACAGCGTTTTCAGCAAACGATCATTAGGTTCCAGCCCGGTCAGCCGGTCAAACAACTCGAAGCCGACACCCGTGATGGATTCCAGCGCCTCGGCACTGGCGCGCATTTGCTCACCTATGGCAATGGTGAACGCTGATGCACCCATGCTGCGTACTTCTGCCAGCGTGGTACCGCCCAGCGTGCTTGGGCTAAATTCTTCAGGGATATGGCCATCCAGCGAACCGGACAGATCAGGCATGACGATCGCACTGAGGCCAAAGGATTCGATAATTTCGCGCAGTTCTTCGATATCGCCCGGTGTCAGATGACAGCCTGCCAGCACATTGATCTGCTTGTCGTTGCGCTCGGTTGCAGGCACGGCCAGCGCCACTATCATGGCTTGCACGGCTTTAGCCCAGCCATCCTGAAATGCGCCGACATAATCTGGTGTCGATACGTACACCACTTCGGTCGCGCCCAACTCGGGGTGTTTGGCACGAATAAGTTTAAGATCACCCGCCACGTCTTCACCCTTGGTTTCGGTCAGCCCGGTCGAGCAGATGCCTATCAGGTCCGGTTTAGCACGCGTTTTGATATTGACGATGGCTTTTTCGATATTGTCCATGCCGCCCAATATGGTCGTGGCTTCATTCATCGCCGTGGTTTGCAACGGTATGGCTTCACGGAAATGGCGCACCATCAGCACCAGACCAAATGCAGTACAGCCTTGTGAGCCGTGCATCATCGGCATGCAGTTATTCATACCCATGTAGGCGTAGCTGGCGCCCAGCGGTTGGCTCATTTTGAGCGGATTAACTGTGCAGGATTTTTTCGATTCGACGACGTTAGCCATGTCACACCTCCCAAGGCGCGGGAATGCGCACTTGCTGCCAGACCGGGTTATACAACGACTTGTCAATCTGCTTGACCAGCTCGACCATACCTTCGTAACCAGCGTAGGCGTAATGACGTTCCTGATTGATGTCCAGCCAGGGCATCTTTGCCTTGAGCGCGAGGAACTGCGAACGGCCACCCGACAGCATAATGTCGGCACGTGAGTCCTTGAGCAATTTGTACAGCTCACGGGGCGTCATATCGTCGACTGCATGCGCGTCGTCGGCCATCATGCCCTTGATCTTTTCCTTATCTTCAACCGTGGATTTTTTGGTACTGGTACCGACCACGTCCATACCGACTTCCTGCAAGGCAGCCACTACTGACCAGGACTTCACACCGCCGGTAATCAATAGCACACGCTTGTCCTGCAGACGCGGCGTGTAGGATTTCATGCGTTCCCAGGCGCGCGCTTCCTCGCGCTTGATCAGCGCTTCGGTGCGATCCAGCAATTCAGCTGGCGCACCCTGGCGCACCAGCAGGCCGGAAATCTGACGCAGTGAATCCGACATGTCGGACACGCCATAGAATGAACCTTCGAAGTAAGGAATGTTGTAACGCTCTTCCATCTTGCGCGCGATGTTGATCATCGCTTTTGAACACACCATCATCGCTGCCTTGGCGCGATGCGAATAAGCGACTTCCTTGTATTTGGCATCGCCGCTGATACAAGCCAGCAAGCGGATGCCGAGCTCGTCCAACAGCGGCTTGATCTGCCACAGCTCGCCGGACAGGTTATATTCGCCGATGATATTAATGTCGTAAGGTGTGGTGTACTCTGGCTCAGCAGTGCCGATGACATAATCCAGCAGCGCTTCGCCGCCGAGTTTGTTGCCGAGGTTTTTATTACCGACGAAACCGGGTGCATCCACAGGAATAACCGGCTTGCCAAATTTCTGTGCTGCCGCCTTGCATACTGCCTCGATGTCGTCGCCGATCAGCGCAGTAACGCAAGTCTGGTAGACGAATATAGCAGGCGGATCGTATTTTTCGATGATTTCTTTGATAGAGCGATACAGGCGTTTCTCACCGCCGTAGATGACGTCAAGTTCGCCAATGTCGGTGGTGAAACCGGTACGGTAGAGCGTGGAGCCGGATGAATTGGCGCTGCGGTTATCCCAGGAATTGCCTTCGCAGGCAATGGGGCCATGCACCAGATGGGCTACGTCGGTCAGCGGTTGCAGGGCAATCTTGGCACCATCGAATGCGCAGCCACCCGCTGCTGCACCTGGCACCAGCTGCTTGGTACAGCCTTTCTTGCGCTCCTTCTCGGACTTGCCCTGGTTAGCATCGCAACCGGGTTCGTTGAGGACTTCCTGTACTTTCACCGCAAGTTTAGCCGACATTTTCTATCCCATCCCAACTAGGTTACTAAAAAGCCACCATGATTTTTTCGTCTGCTACCTGATACTCACAGGCCAGTCGCCACAACGGTGGATGGTCTGGTAATGATGCTGCGTCATACTGCATCTGGGAAATCTTGCCAGCAGTCAGCAACAGATAACGTTCCTTGTCGCTGAGCCGGATCATGTTAGTTTTGCCACATAATGACGCCACCTTAACGGCACATGCGCCGCAATTGCCACGCATACAATCACAAGGAAGTGGAATGCTATGTTCCATTGCTACATCAAGTAAGTTACGCCCCGCTTCACGGTGCACATCTACCCTTACCCGATCCGGCAATTTCATGCCTATAAAGCTTACGTTTCCCATAGCTTTCACCCCTTGTAACTTTGCTGCTAGCTGATGCCAACACCTGGTTCGCCGCTAAAGCGCACCAGAATATCTTCATCGCGAGGGATAAACTGGCAAGCCAGTCGATAAGCAGGCGGCATATCTGCCACTTCTGCATCCTTCAATTCCTGCTTGGTAATCAAACCTTCTGCTACCAGTGTATGACGCTCTTTTTCAGTCAGCGCCTGACTCATGCGTGGCTTATCTTCCAGTGAAGTCACCTTGATCACGCAAGAACCACATTCGCCGTCTTCACATTCAAATGGCAAAGGTATCTTGTTTTTCTTGGCAAGCTTGAGCACGCTGTGTGCAGTTTCCCCAGCTACGGCGTAAACCGTAAGGTCTTTTTCCATCAGGGGAGAACTAAAAGTAATTGTGGCCATTTTGCTTTTCCTTTTGGCAATCTATGGGCAGCAAGCCTGGCCTGCCGCCCAAAGCCGATTAACGGATAATGTCGTAGCTGTAGTCAGTTTTCGCTGTGTCGATGGTATTAGCATCAAGCGCTTCGAAAATTTCATCCAGTATCGCAACCATGACGCGCATCGAACCTTCGTAGCCCCAGATCGGGAAACGATGATGATGGTGGCGGTCGAAAATCGGGAAACCCATGCGGATCAGCGGTACGCCGCAATCACGTTCCAGATATTTGCCGTAGGTGTTACCAATCAGCAAGTCAACTGGCTCTGTGAACAGTAACGAACGCATGTGCCAGAGATCCTTCTTCGGATAGACATGGCAGCCTGCACCGAACGGTGAAGCATCAAACAAAGCTTGTACTTTTTCAGCCCAGTCTTTATCACCATTGGTAGACAACACATGGACTGGCTCAGCACCCAACTCCAGCAGGAATGCGGTCATGCCCAGCATCAGATCAGGATCGCCGTACAGCGCGAATTTCTTGCCATGGATGTGTGCACTGGAGTCAGCGATGGCATCCATCAGACGACCACGTTCTTTTTCCAGTGCTTCAGGGATAGGCTTACCAGTCAGACGGGAGATTTCCATCAACAACTTGTCAGTGCCAGCTACACCCATAGGGTGGTACAAGGACACGGTTTCCTGACCTTTTTCATGGATGTACTTCATGGTCTTTTCAGTAGAGAAGCCCTGGAATGACAAGGTCGCTTTAGCATTCAATGCATTCTTGACTTCATCCTTGGTGGTACCGCCGTCGTACATGCGGAACTCACCATCAGTAGGGGTATTCCACACATCAGAAGGATCACACACCACGGTATAGTCAGCACCGAACAGGTCGAAGATGCGACGAATTTCAGGCATGTCACCAACCACATTACCGTCGAAGCCGCCTATGAAGTTAATAGATTCATTTGGAGTGCGTTCCTTGCCATCCCAGAAGTGAGTCAGCACGCCTTTTAGGGCATTGTCGTAACCAGTTATATGGCTGCCGACGAAAGCTGGAGTATGTGCGTAAGGCACATCGTAATCTTCAGCCACGCTACCTTTTTGCTTGGAAGTGCGGATAAATGAACCCAGATCGTCACCGATCACTTCAGCCATACATGTGGTGCTGACCGCGATCATATCTGGCTTGTACATGTTGTAAGCATTCTGCAAACCGTCCACCATGTTGTTCAGACCACCAAACACTGCAGCATCTTCAGTCATCGAAGACGATACGCAAGAGGTAGGCTCTTTAAAGTGGCGGGAAAAGTGTGAACGGTAGTAAGCCACGCAACCTTGCGAACCGTGCACGAAAGGCAGGGTCTTGGCAAAGCCGACGGCAGCGAACACGGCGCCCAGTGGTTGGCAAGCTTTAGCAGGATTGACCGTCAATCCTTCGCGGGCGAAGTTCAGATCCTGATATTCTTTGGTTTTAGTCCAGTCACGGACTTCTTCCATTTTCGACACGGGGAATCCGAACTCGAAGTTTTCCTTCTTGTTCTTGAACATTTCCACATATTCCGGCTCGCGGAACAGCATTTCGTGGTCGATAACTTTTTCAGCGTTTTGACTCATTTCAAATCTCCTTAAGCTGTAGGGTGGGTTAGGCGTTGATCGCGCCGTAACCCGCCGATTCGGTGGTGGGTTTGCGTTGCTCAACCCACCCTACATTTGCTGCGTTACTTTTTCCAAGGCGCCTTGGTCAGCGCCCACACAGGACTATTGATCGCCATATCCATGTCGCGGGCGAAGATGGCAAAGCCGTCGTAGCCGTGATAAGGACCGGAGTAATCCCACGAGTGCATCTGGCGGAAAGGTACGCCCATCTTCTGGAATACATACTTTTCCTTGATGCCGGAACCAACCAGGTCAGGCTGGATCTTTTCGACGAACTTCTCGAACTCGTAGCCAGTGACGTCGTCGTAAATCAGCGTGCCGTCTTTGACATAGTGTGTGGTACGTTGATAATCGTCGTTGTGACCGAATTCATAACCAGTACCTACCACGTTCATGCCCAAGTCTTCATACGCGCCGATCACGTGCCGAGGACGTAAACCGCCCACGAACAGCATCACGGTTTTGCCTTCCAGGCGTGGTTTGTACTTGGCGATCACAGCATCGGTCAGCGCTTTGTACTTAGCGATAACACGTTCTGCGCCTTCCTTGATCTTGTCGTCGAAGTGGCTGGCGATTTCGCGCAAGCTGGCTTCGATTTTCGACGGACCGAAGAAGTTGTACTCAACCCAAGGTATGTTGTACTTCTCTTCCATGTAGCGAGAGATGTAGTTCATCGAACGGTAGCAGTGCAGCACGTTCAATTTAGCTTTAGGTGTGTTTTCCAACTCAGCAATGGTGCCGTCGCCAGACCATTGAGCGATTACGCGCAAGCCCATTTCTTCCAGCAGGATGCGTGAAGACCATGCGTCACCACCGATGTTGTAGTCACCAATGATGGCTACGTCATAAGGTGTAGCTTCAAACTTGTTCTTTTCTGGATCAGCTTTTTCAAACACCCAGTCACGAACTGCGTCGTTGGCGATATGGTGACCCAGTGATTGCGATACACCGCGGAAACCTTCACAACGAACTGGCACAATAGTCTTGCCGCCATATTCCTTGGATTTTTTCTTGGATACCGCTTCGATATCGTCACCAATCAGACCGATAGGGCATTCTGACTGTACGGTGATACCTTTATTGAGCGGGAACAGGACTTCGATTTCGTCCATGATCTTTTCCAGCTTCTTGTCGCCACCGAACACAATGTCTTTTTCCTGGAAATCGGAAGTGAATTGCATGGTGCCGAAAGAATCGATCCCGGTTGTGCCGATGTAGTAGTTACGGCGTGAAGCCCATGAATACTGACCGCAACCAACTGGACCGTGACTGATATGGATCATGTCCTTGATCGGACCCCATACCACGCCTTTGGAACCAGCGTAGGCGCAACCACGGATGGTCATCACACCTGGTAGTGATTTGATATTTGATTTGACGTCGCAATCAGACTTGCCTTCCTCATGAACGCTGAGGTGTTTGGCACGCCGTTTAGCGCTTTTCTCAGGATAAACCTTGAGAACTTCGTCAATCAGCTCTTTGTTGCGTACTTTGGTTTCTTCCACTGTGAGGCTCATTTTTGCCCTCCTAACATTAAAAAATCAAAAAACGTGATTGAGATTCCATACTTCCGAAAGCGCTCTGCAAATGGCTCCCAGTCCAGACTGCAAACCTGCAGCCATTTACAGAGATCTCCCGGTGTTGCTACCCGTCTGGGTCTGCTAAACCTATTTAACAGACCCAAATTCGGTGATTACGCTACAGCTGCTTCAGCACCTTTACCGACCAAAGATTCATCAATGGTTGGCATGAGACCATGCTCCATCAACAAGTCTTCTAATTGATCCATAGTGATAGGTGTTGGGATAGTCCCGTTACCTGCATTTGCATGGATTTTGTCGGCAAGCTGACGATATTCGTTAGCTTGTTTAGAGTCAGGTGCGTACTCGATCACAGTCATACGACGCAATTCAGCGTGTTGAACGATGTTGTCGCGTGGCACAAAGTGAATCAGCTTGGTACCGAGCATGCCGGCCAATGCTTCAGCTAATTCCAACTCTTTGTCGGTTTGACGTTCGTTACAAATCAAGCCACCTAAACGCACACCACCCGAGTTGGCATACTTCAAAATACCTTTAGAAATGTTGTTGGCAGCGTACATAGCCATCATTTCGCCAGACATAACGATGTAGATTTCTTGCGCTTTGTTTTCACGAATCGGCATAGCGAAGCCGCCACATACCACGTCACCCAGCACGTCGTAAGAAACGTAGTCAATACCGTCGTAAGCGCCTTCTTCTTCGAGGAAGTTGATCGAGGTGATAACACCGCGACCAGCACAACCAACACCAGGCTCAGGACCACCAGATTCAACGCAACGAATGTCTTTGAAACCAACCTTCATTACATCTTCCAGTTCCAGGTCTTCCACGGAGCCAGCATCAGCAGCCAATGAAAGAATAGTGTCCTGACACTTAGCGTGCAGAATCAGACGGGTTGAGTCAGCCTTAGGATCACAGCCAACGATAAGGATCTTTTGACCCAGATCAGAAAGTGCGGCTAGGGTATTTTGTGAAGTCGTAGACTTACCAATACCACCTTTACCATAAAACGCGATTTGTCTTAATGCAGCCATTTTGTAGCTCCTTAAAAAATAACAAGTTCAGTTCAAATTGAAAACCTGGTAATTGCCAGATAACCATGCGACCGACATGACGCCCTCCGAATACTCTTAATAATTCTTAGTCTTCAAGTCACTCGTTCGGCAAAACATTTTAGGTGCAGTCCAGCATTAGCAACTGCCGTGCCAGTCCAAAAATAAACACGTAACTACATGATTATATTTATATTAATTTTTAAAATTGGTGTTTTTACAGCAAATAATCATCTGTTACAAAACTCACAAAACAGCCTGCCTCTGTAGCAAACAATACAACGCCACCTGCATGCGACGAACGCTACAATTTTTTTGTCGGTAGCGCTGCACGCCTTATGTATAAAGGTGTACAGAGTTGACTATCGGATAGTTTCAATAACTGGAACGAAGCTTGCATATGTAGCACTCGCACGACTGACGTGCCTGCTAAATGTAACCAGGGAGGCTGTATGCAAATCGGAGTAGATAGTCAGCGCTCAATAGAAAACAAGCGCGTATTTGTAGTGGAAAACGATGATATCAATAGCATGGGTCTGCAATTCATGCTGGCTGATGAAAACGAAACCCATGTTTTTTCCAACATCGCTGCCGCTATAGACAAATCCAAGGCATGGCCACCCCATCTGGTGTTATTGGGTATAGGGATGGTACGTAATGAAGGCGCGTCCCTTATCAGTCTGATCAAGGCAGCCATGAATGATGTACGGATATTGCTGGTTTGTGACAGTGCCGACGACAGTACGGTTAAGTTGGCACTTGAACAAGGTGCTAATGGCACACTGCTGACGCCACTCAGGATAGAAACTGTACGACGTAAGGTTGATTCCGCATTGGGACGCGCAGTTCCTATCGGCATCCCGGTAGTACGAAGTTAACAATCGATTTTAATTTTAATTAAACCGCAGATGTTCTGCACAACCCCAAGGAGTATCCCATGACCCTCATCACCGAAACCCCATTTGCCGAGCTGGACGCAGCCGGTCTGTTACTCAGCCCGGTATTCAAAGGCGCAACCACCAAACCTGGCCGTTTTGGCTTCCGCGGTGAAATTGCACTGGCATTCCAGGAATCCATGGCCGACGAAAAACGCCCGCCCGAAATCAAGCTCGACCAGGTCATGATGGTGGCTACTGCCGGAGATAGCACGATTTCGTTCCTCGCTGGTTTCGCCCCATCACTAGAACATTTAAAGCTGCTATGCGAACAGGTCGGCGACAAATTATCGCCCACTGGTAAATACTTCTTCTTTGCCGCCAACCTCGACATCTCCGAGAAATACCAGATTCCTTATGCGGGCACGACTTTCTGGGTTATGCCTTTGGATGAAGCAACGGTATACAATGAATTATTGGACTTGTTCCGCATAGAGAAGAGCGACTTGAAAAAACTCGATACTGGCGCCAAGCTGGATGCTATCGCTGATAAAGCTGCAAACTTCTCCGCCAAATGGAAAGAAATCAGCTTTGAAGAAGGTCTCAAGATTATGGGCCCAATCAAAATCCGCGAAAATCGCCCGGTCTGATCACCGTGCATCAGGCATGACGCTTACCCCTGACGAAAACAACCGCACCCAGCCTGCATCGGGTGCGGTTTCGCCACAGCTGGTGCAAGTCATCGCCTATCACCAACGTACCAAACACCGTCTGGAACGCTATGCCGCCGGCCCGGAAACTCTGGACTGGAGCGCGCAACCTAACCCATTCCGTGAATTCAGCGGCGCACCGCGTGTCATGCTGCCACTGGTCGCAGACCAGTTAACCGCCAGCTTCGCCGCATTGCATATACCCGGCGCTATTGCCCCACAGCCATTCACACTGGATCACGTCGCCGCCATGCTGGAGCTGGCATTCGGTTTGTCCGCATGGAAAGAATACGGTCCAGATCGCTGGGCCGTGCGCTGCAACCCATCCAGCGGCAACCTGCACCCGACCGAAGCCTATATCATCAGCCGCGACATCCCCGATCTGGATGACGGCGTTTATCACTACCTGAGCCGCGACCACACGCTGGAACAGCGCTGCCACATCGCCGCCGCACCTGTTAATCAACCCGGCCTGCTAGTCGGCATATCGTCGATCACCTGGCGTGAAGCATGGAAATATGGCGAACGTGCTTTCCGCTACTGTCAGCTCGATACCGGCCACGCCATCGGCGCACTGCGCTATGCCGCTGCTACACTGGGCTGGCATGTGCGTATTGCGGATACCGTCAGCCACCACCAACTCACGCAATGGCTGGGGCTAGATAGAGATGCCGACTTTACCCACGCCGAGCGCGAAGAAGCTGAGCTGCTGCTGGAAATCACCGCGGCACCAGATACGGAAGCAACCATAGACTGGCTGCTGGCAGCAACGCGAAACAACTGGTGCGGACAGGCCAACATACTCGACCATCACCCCATGTACCGCTGGCCGGTCATAGCCGAAGTAGCCGCAGCCAGCCGCAAATCGGTAACGCTACCATCAACATATCGTCCGACCATGTCCGCTGCGAAATCGTCCTGTACCATAACAGCAGCTACCCTGATCCGTCAGCGCCGCAGTGCCCAGCACTTCGAACCCCGCTACGTGCAGGATGTCGACAGTTTTTACACCATGCTGGCAGCGCTGCTACCCGACTCCGGCACGCCCTGGGATGTATGGAACGAAACACCGCGCGTGCATCCGGTATTGTTCGTCCACCGCATCGACGGCCTCGCACCCGGCATCTACGCGCTGCCACGCAGCACCAAGGCTCAAGCGCAAATGCAGGCCACGATGCGTGCCGATTTTCTCTGGCAAAAACCCGCAGGCTGCCCCGAACAACTCCCGTTATACCTGCTAGAGGTTGCCAATCTGGGCAAAGCACTGAAAGCCATCAGCTGCCATCAGGCCATCGCCACCGACAGCACCTTCACGCTGGCCATGCTCGCCGAATTCGACGCAACGCTGCAAGACGCTTCCTGGCGCTACCGCCAACTATACTGGGAAGCCGGACTGCTAGGACAAGTGCTATACCTGCAAGCCGAAGCCGCCACCCTGCGCGGCACCGGTATCGGCTGTTACTTCGACGACACCTGCCACGACCTGCTCGGGCTACAAGACACCACATTCCAATCGATGTACCACTTTACCGTAGGCTACCCGCTAACCGACCATCGCATCGCCAGCCTGCCGCCCTATCCCCGCACCTGAAAGACCCGGCCATGACCCTATCGCCCACACTCACTGCCTGGCTGACAGCACAAGGCTTTCCGGCAGACAATCTCAATGTAACCATCCACAACAACACCACCCCGCTGATGCAAGCCGCCCGACTAGGCGATCTCGCCATCGCCGCCGAGTTAATTCAAAGCGGCGTAGAACTCAACGCCACCAACAACGACGGCAATAACGCGCTGTGGCTGGCATGCTTCAACGGCGACCCGCAAGTCATAGAGCTGTTAATCAATAGTGGTATCAACTTGAACAACCAGAACGACAACGGCAGCACCTGCCTGATGTACGCCTCCTCTGCCAGCAAAACCGCTGTGGTAGAGCAACTGCTACAAGCTGGGGCAGATACCAAGCTTAAATCGCTGGATGATTTTACGGCACTGGATGTGGTGGGGAATTTGGAGTGTTTGATGATGTTGCGGCGGGCTTAAAATACATTTGCAATTAAGAATTCATACAAAATTCACACTAAGTTGTTTGAACCATATGCAAAATATTGGTCATAACCAACTTATCAAAAGCCTTCATATACTCAACAGCAGTTACCCAGATTACTGAATTTTCCTTATCTCCTACCAATCATATGATTGACATCGATTTGAAGTATGATTGCTTCATGTGTGGACATCAAAATTAATGGAGTCACTATGAATAAACAGATTGCAATAAAACAGCACTCCTTATTATTAACAATAGTACTGACCATTGGGTCTGTCTAATAACTGTTGGGCTTGCATATGCATAGATTCAATTTGATCGAAAATGCAAACGATTCATTGGAGCATGCCATCCAACACATGGGGCCAATTAATCAGAATGGTGCCGGTGACTGGAAACGGATAATTGTCGACTTCGCTCATGTGGTTGAGTTGTTGTTCAAAGAAAAGCTTCGCCAAACACATCCCGCTTTCGTTTTCGATAATATTGACAAATACCCATCAAATATTACATTCACAGTCGGAGCCGAGAAAGCATTTAAACGGCTTCAGAGTATCTGCAATATTCAATTTTCTAAAGATGAAATAAGCGCCATAAATACTGCGAGAGAAAAAAGAAACGAAATCGAGCATTACGAGTTTTCAATAACTGAACAAGAAGCTAAAGCACTCGTAGGTCAGGTGCTTTCATTCATATTTAGCTTTGCTGGCGAACACCTAAATCTGGATTGGAAGGATTCCCATTTGAAAGATGAAAAGTGGTGGGTTTTTCGTCAGTACACAGAGTTTTATAATGATTTGCTTTGCAAAGCTCAAAAGAAAATCGAATTAGAAGAAATATATGTAATTAAATGTACCTCATGCCACAACGAAACATTTGATGTTGATGCAGAAAAATGTCTTGTGTGCGGGCATAGCGAAGAAGTACTGGAGTGTAAATGGTGCAAAGAGCCATATATATTTTCTTCATGTGAATACGGTGAGGAAGCGGAGCTTTGCCCGAGTTGCGAATGGAAAGATGGCTATGCCACAGCTAATTGTGAAAAATATTAAAACGGCCCAACGAATAAGGTTAGATTGTGATCGCGAAGCGAGCCACAATCTGAACCGTTTGTTGGACAAGCCCGGCATGGCTGGGGCGGGTGTTGCTTGAGCGCTTATGGAAATATCTTTTTGACTATGCTGGCATAACTGGACGCGTTACGCATCCCACCCGCCATTTCACGACCTTCACGTTGCCATTGCAGCAACTTATTCTATTCAACTCACCGTTTTTAGTCGGCTTTTCGGGCATGTTAACCCAATTTCAGCCTTCTTCAGGGCGAGCACGGCCATACCTGCCTAGTCTGGCAGGTGGGCGGTGTGGGCTGGTTTAGCGCATGGTCTCCCACCCTGTGTCATCTGCTCTGTGTTCCCGTTTTATAGATGGGGCTGATGTGGCTAGCGGTATCGCTTTGATACGTGTGCGCACTATCTTCATCACCCCACCGCAACATTGGCAACGTATCGCTGGTCTGGGTTGCGCTGGCGGCGGATTGTTCCGTCGCCATAGGTGGGTCAGCTGTAGCTGGGTGAGTAGTTTGCTATTGGGATGCAGGTAGCCAAAGTTGCGGGCGCGGCGGTAGCCTTTGGGCAGAATGTGTTGCAGTATCAGTCGCAGGAAGGCTACACCACTCA
The DNA here is from genome assembly GCF_009937995.1 of Sulfuriferula nivalis. Taxonomy (NCBI): domain Bacteria; kingdom Pseudomonadati; phylum Pseudomonadota; class Betaproteobacteria; order Nitrosomonadales; family Sulfuricellaceae; genus Sulfuriferula; species Sulfuriferula nivalis. Next base: position 395,255 of record NZ_AP021881.1, on the reverse strand, counting down.
AGGTACGGGTTTCCATTTGTTTGGTTTGGCTGTTCCGGTAACGGAAGGTGACCTGACCATGCCGGTCGGAGAGGATGTCTTTCTCCTGTATCACCCCCCGATACAGATAGCGCCCAAGGTAGATCAGAGCGTGCTGTCCAGTGCCGACGGCTTTGCAATCCACCACCCAATCGGTCGGGTAATCGTTTGGCAGGGTGAGTCCTGCTTGTCTGATGCCTGCCAGTAATTTGGCACGAAATACTTTGGCCAGGGCTTTGTGGTTAAACAGGTAGTTGCCGTGTTTATGACGCATGCGTCGCTGTTTGGGGTTAAAGGCGACAGCGGGCATGACGAGATGCACATGGGGGTGATAGTCCAGTCGGCGGTTATGGGTATGCAGTACAGTCACCGCCCCTGCGCTGCCGCGCAGCTTGTTGTCGTTTTGGCTGAAGGTGTTGACTGTTTCCCACGCGCAGCGTGTGATCAAGTCATACATGACGCGCTGATGTTGCCAGGCCAGTGTGCGCAACTGGGCGGGCACGGTGAAGGTGAGCATGAAGTAGTTGGCGGGGATGGATTTGTGTAATTGCTGGTCTATCCAGCGCTGTGATTCGTGCGCCTGGCAATGCGGGCAATGCCGATGACCGCAGGAATGTGGCAGGTAGCTGGGTGTTTGACAATCATCACAGGCAAGTTGCATCCTCGGGCTCATCTGGCTACGGCAGGTTTGAAAGGCGGTTAAGGCAGCTTGCTGGCTGGGCAATAGGTGATGACCGTGTTGTGCAAGCAGTTTAGCTGCGTAGGTTGCTACGATGTGCGCCAGTCTGATCATTTGACTTTGCCCCAATGAATGTGGAATTTCTCCATTAATTGATTAAGGCGAGTGTGTGCGCTCTGATGGCGTTGTTCGGTGAGGTGGGTGTAGCGGATGGTGGTGAGGATGGACTGGTGTCCGAGTATCTGCTGAATTTCGAGTAAATCGATGCCAGCTTCTATCAGGTGGGTGGCATAGCTGTGGCGCAGGCTGTGTGGTGTAATTCTTTTTTTAAGCCACAGTCACGGGTCACTTGACCCAAGGTGGTCTGGATACCACCACGATCCAGCGGGGTGCGTGCCAAGTGCGATTTGGCAAGACCGCCGTGTCGATTAGGAAAGAGCAAGCTTGGGTTGCGATGGGTGAGCCAGAAACGGCGCAATACCTGCAAGGTGTTCTCTGATAACGGCACCAATCGATCACGGTTGCCTTTGGCGTTGCGTACTTGCACCCGCATCCGATCCGCATCGATATCCCCTACCTGCAAGCGTAAGCCTTCGCCTAATCGTAAGCCCAGGCTGTAGAGGGTGAAGAAGAATACGCGGTAGCTCAATACGCGGGTGGCCATGAAGATTTGTTGTGCCTGGGCGACGGTAATGATGTCGGGCAGGCTATATGACTTGGGTGGTTTAACCAGATCCGCACCTGGCCAGGGTTGGCTGAGTACATGGGCATAATAGAACTTCAGTCCATACAGATCATGTTTGAGCGTACTCCATGAATGGGTATCCAGGATGCGAACAAAATAGTCGGTTAATTGTGGCTTGGTGAGCGCGTCTATCTGGTCATTAAAATACACCGCTGCGCGCCGTACGCCGTGTGAATACAAGGCGATGGTTTTAGGCTGCATGCCTCTGAGCTTGAGGCAATTCAGCAGTCGCTGGTGATTGTGCTCGAAGTGCGCGGGGATGGGTGTGGGGGCTGTCAATGTCGTCTCCTCGTGGTACAGTAATCAAAATTCCATTGCTGGGGGAGACGAAATTATGCTGCGTAATTTGATGGTTCGGGAATATTTCTCCGCGATAGCGGCTTCGTTCAACCCGGCGTTCGAGCGAAGCTGCTCAAACAGCCGCGCAGCCCGCTCAACTCTACGTTAGAAGGAAAAGCATGACCATTTGCATTTTCTGCGAAATTATTAACAAAAGATATGAGTCGTCGATCATCTATGAGGATGACCTGTCCATCGGCTTTATGACTTTAGAGCCTGTAAATCCAGGGCATGTACTATTGATGCCCAAGGCCCACTATGAAGACATTTTTGTTGCCCCGCAGGATGAGATTAGCCGCCTAATCCCAATTGCAAATTCGATCGCACTTAGTTTGAAGAAAATATTCCAACCCCCAAAGATTGGGATGGTGACTGCTAGTATCGTTGTCCCGCATGCACATTGGCATATCACGCCCATATATAGTCCGGAGGACATAACCTGCCGTGCGGAGTTTGAAGGCACAATGCAAGCCGCCAGTCGATCAGAGCTTAATGCCATTGCAAAAAATATTCGAGAGGTCATGCTCTCTGTTTAGTTACAATGTTGAATTGCAATATAGCCAATGAAAATATTGAAAAGCTCCATCCACTGCGCTCCGGCGCCCGTTACATCCACCGTTAGGAGGGCAGGTATGACCGACAGAATTTCACCCATATCAGACTTTTTGCTTCAGTTAGATGGTTTAAAATCTATTAATCGTCGGACTTACATTAATGGCGGAGAAAGAGTTGAAAACTCAGCTGAGCACTCTTGGCATTTGGCAATGGCATGCTGGGCTTTCGCCGAGCTGTTGAAAGACGATTTTGACATGTTGAAACTTATCCAACTTGCCTTGGTTCATGATCTGGGTGAAATAGATGCCGGAGACACATTTCTCTATAGCGAAAATAGAAATACTGCCCATGTGGAAGAGCGCAAAAGTATAGAGAAAATAGCTTCACATTCGGGAAACTCAATTGGGAACTTAGTTGATCTCTGGGAAGAGCAAGAGGTTGGCACGAGCAAGGAAGCGAAGCTGCTTAAGGTTATAGACCGCCTACTACCTTTTCTCCATAACATTTCCAGCGAAGGCCGCGCATGGCAGGATAACGGAATTAAAAAATGCCAAGTATTGAAAATGCACCAATTTATAGAGCAGGAGAACCCAGAGATCTACAAATGGTTTATTTCAAAGGTCGAGCACGCTGTGGAACAGGGGTGGCTAAATGCCTCCTAACAAATCAATTAACAAGGCGCCTTCGCGCGTCGCGCTAATGCGTGCTGGTTATTGAAGTTTTAGCCCTTCCTCTATGCCCAAGGTTGTCCCTGAAATTCTTCAAGAGCACATCCCTCCCTTTGATTGGGATGAGATAACGGGGTCTGTTCTAACATTCACACAAATCACAGGAAATGTGAAGTCTGATCCAGCTATGTAGCAAATCGTAGTCACGTAAGACCGAGGGGTGGTTTTAAGGCTACTAACTACAAGCTTTACACTTAACTAAGGTATACGCCATGTTCATGTTCCGCGAACATTGAAAAATAATGAACAAAACGATTAACTTCAATCCAAATAATAAAGGTCAGTTCTAACATTACAATAAACCCTAGAATATAAGAAAAGAGTAAGCGTCCAGCCCAGCCACTCCAATCCCTTCACTACTTATGGTAGTTCATTTTTAAACGGCAGCAATTCATCAATCTGGCTATTAGGCCAGGTAATCCCCCCATTAATAACCGCAGTTAAAAGTAGAGGTTAAGCGGCCATAGCGAGTTTGTGTTTAGGCGGGATACCGCCAATCGCCGTGTTTGGTCGTTCGTTATTGTAAGTCCATAACCAAGCTGTCGCAAAGTTTTGCACTTCCTCGACGGTATCGAACAAGTAATGCGCCAACCAGTCATAGCGCACTGTGCGGTTATAGCGCTCGATATAAGCATTCTGCTGGGGGTTGCCTGGCTGAATGAAGTCAAGTTTGATACCCCGCTGTTCAGCCCATTCCTTAGTCATATTGCTGATGTACTCAGGGCCGTTGTCACATCGAATCACCTTGGGTACGCCACGCCATTCGATGATTTGTTCCAGTGACCGAATCACACGTTCTGACGGCAGCGAGAAATCCACATCAATACACAAACCTTCACGATTAAAGTCATCAATGACGTTGAATAGCCTGATACAGCGGCCATCCGCTAACTGGTCGTGCATGAAGTCCATTGACCAGACTTCGTTGATTTGTGTTGGTACGGCAAGCGCCTCTGGTTTCTCCCGTACCAGACGACGTCTGGGTTTGATGCGTAGGTTCAATTCCAGCTCGCGATATATTCTGTAAACCCGCTTGTGGTTCCAACGAAACTGTTTGGTATTACGCAGGTAAAAATAACACAAGCCAAACCCCCAGTTGCGTTGGTTGGTGGTCAAACGTATCAGCCAGTCGGCGATGAGGGCATTCTCTGACGACAGCTTAGCCTGATAGCGATAGCAGGTTTCGCTGATATTAAAGGCAGCGCAGGCAGTACTGATGCTGATTTGCCTAGTTTGCACTACCAACACAGCCATCTCGCGGCGCAGAGATGGCTTCACCACTTTTTTGCAAGCGCCTCTGAAACGATTTCGGCTTTGAGGCGTTCTTCAGCATACATCTTTTTAAGCCGACGGTTCTCGTCTTCCAGCTCTTTGAGCCTGGCCATCATGGAGGCATCCATGCCGCCAAATTTGGCGCGCCATTTGTAAAATGTCGCTGAACTCATGCCGTGCTCTCGGCATAGTGTAGGCACTGGCGTGCCTGCCTCCGCCAGCTTCAATATCTGCATAATCTGGTTGTCACTAAATCGGGTAGTCTTCATGTAAAAAATCCTCAAATCCTAATTAAGAAAATTCTACTTTTAAATGCACTTATTTGCTGGGGGGATTACCGCCAGACCGGTAATTTTTCCAACGTATCTTTGAGCCATGCATAGGGTTCCAAGCCATTGAGCTTGGCGGTAGCCAACAAACTCTGAATCGCTGCAGCGCGTTTGCCTGCACGTTCTGAGCCTGCGAACAGCCAATTCTTTTTGCCGATGGCAATGGGTCGTATCGCATTTTCGACTGGGTTGTTATCAATAGGCAAGATGCCGCTGTCCGCATAGCGTATCAGTGCTGGCCAACGCTTGATGCTGTAATCCAACGCGCGGGCTGTGCCGCTGCCATCGGCCACTTTGACGCGAGTCTGGATTAACCAGTCATGCAGTTCGCCCAATAACGGTTTTGCCTGAGTCTGGCGCAACTGCAAACGACCTGCCGCATCCAGCTTGTCCGCAGCCTGCTCAATGGCATAGAGTGCCGCGATACGCTGCAGCGCAGCCGCTGCAATTGGACTTTGGTTGGCCGCATGCAAATCAAAGAACTTCCGACGTGCATGTGCGAAGCATGCCAGCTCAGTGATGCCTTGGGTAAATAACGCTTTATAACCAGCGTAATCGTCAACCATCAAGTGTCCTTGCCAACCTGCCAGAAAGTGCCGCGCATGCAATCCCTGTCGCCCTGGCTGATAGTCAAACACCACGATAGGCGGTGCGGATGAAGGGGATGCCAAATCACCCGTGCGGTAAGCCCACAGATAAGCTTTCTTGGTTTTGCCCGCCCCGGGGTCTAATTGTGGCACTGGCGTTTCATCCGCATGCAATACACTGCGTGCCAGCAGTAATTCAGTGAGCCTGTCGACCAACGGTTGCAACGCTACCCCCACACGTCCGACCCACTCCGCCAAGGTGGAACGCGCCAGGGTCACCTGGCTGCGCTGGGCAATGTGTTCTATACGGTAGAGCGGTAAATGATCAACGAATTTACTGATCATCACCCACGCCAGCAAACCTGATGTCGCCACGCCGCCGTCGATGACGGCAGCTGGAATGGGGGCGGCAGCAACGGTTTCGCAGTGGCGACAAGCATACTGTGGACGGATGTGTTGATGCACGGTGAACTGGGCAGGTTCGACATCCAGTTGTTCGCTGATGTCTTCACCGATTTTGATTAACGCACCACCACACGCACCGCACTGGCAAGATGCAGGCTCATGGCGATGAATGATGCGGGGCAGATGGTCAGGCAGTGGCTGACGACCTGCGCGTGGACGCGCAGGCTTGGGGATAGCGGTTGTCGCATCTTCGGTATTAGGTGTATCTGGCTGCCCGATTTGGGCTTCAATGGCCGTGATGTCGGCTGCCCAGCACTCATCAAACAACGCACGCTGCTCAGGCGAGAGCTGCTCGCTCTTGTTGGCGAAGCGGATGCGGCGGTAATAGGCAAGTTCCAGTACCAAAGCCTGGTTCTTGAGTTCGGCGTGCTGGATTTGCTTAGTCAGCGTGAGGATTTGTGCGGTGTTTTGCTGGAGTAATACTGTGTTTTGTTGAATGAGTTCAGCATCCTGTTTAACCTGCGCCAACAGCTTATCCACATACGCCGCCAAGGCGGGATCGGGGATAAATTGGGCAAGTTGTTGGGCTGAATCCATGCTTGAATTATACCATTTCACCCCGCCTGAAACCAGCAATAATGCGGGTTTCAGGCATGTTTTTACTGAATCATGAGTGGCTACACCTGCCAGTGGGCAGGGGCTGGGGCACTGAGTCTTTGCCAGTCGATACCTGTGATCAGCCAGTCCCACTGTGTGGGGGTTAAAGGATGGGTGATGGCAGCGATGTCTGGCCAGGTGAAGTGACCACGATGCAGTCGGCGTTGGCACAACCAGACCCCTGTGCCATCCCAGACCAGGAGCTTGACCCGCGTTTGGCGACGATTACGGAAGGCGTAGGCGGCGCCGTCGCAGGGACTGCGACCCAGGCGGTGCTGGATGCGCTGGGAAAGGCCATCTATGCCGATGCGCATGTCCACGGGTTCGATGACTAGCCAGACCTGGGTGGCGATGGGGCTGATGGGATGGGCAGATATCATGGCAGTTGCCGCAACAAGTCAATTAGCCAGGGCGTGCTAGCAATGGGAAGCTCTACCCGCCAGCCAGTGGGGCTGTGGAGCTGGAGCGTGCCCGTGACAGGCGCAGGTTGAACACTGACGGGGATGAGGGTTAGCGGTGGCTGGCGCGTGAGATTGGGCGCTGTTGTCAGCTGGCTGCGCCAGCGATAAAAGGTCTTGGCACATAAGCCGTGCTGGGTGCAATAAGCTGTGACGGTCAGTTTGGTTTGTTGCCAAGCGGTAAGGTGCGTTTGCCAAAAATCAGGCGTGTGTCGAGTAGCCATCTAGCGTGCCTTTCATAAAAAAGCAGCTAGATTGCATGAGTTTGGCGGGCAATGACAGGTGGATGGGCTGGACGCTTACAGAAAAGATGCCAAATCATTTACTTTAATTGACCTACCGAATCAGACCTCCCTTAAAATCCGCCTCATTAGCAACGACTTCATATCTTTCCGACTATCACAAACGAGATGTATGTAAACAGTGTCTTGCCGAACTTCATAGATGATTCTATTCATACCTGACATGACTTGGCGGTATTGCGTTAGGTTCAAACTCTCAAACTCTTCGGGTATATGTCCACCCAGCGGATAAGTCTGAATGACTACAATCGATGCCTTGATCTTGCTGTAACTGTCTTGCCATGTGTCTTCACCAAAATGTTTGATGATGTAGCCCCTCAGTTCCTTGAGGTCTAGCTCTGCCGAATGAAGGAATACGACCTTCAAGCTCATTGATTATCCGCCTTATCCAGCTCGGCAAACACATCCTTTGCTGACCTGTAATGACCTTGTTCGATTTCACGGTTGCCAAGAGCGAGTATCTTCAAAAGAGCTAGCGTTTCTTCATGCTCTTCGTATGAGCGCACATCCATGACAACTAGCTTCGCTTCACCATTTTGTGTAATAAGCATAGGTTCACGGCTCTCGGTGATATCCTTGATGATTTCCGCTGCATGACTTTTTAAATAGCTGACGGGTTTAACCTGAGTAGAGAATTTCATTACAACACTCCTGAAAATAACCATAACAAGACTAATTATAGTCTAAATTCAGTTCGAACAAATCTCGAACTACCATACCAAAAATAACAACCACAGATAAGTCATTATCACCACTCAAACAAAGCGGTTTCGTTTATTTCGAATAATTACTTTATTTCGTTTATGGTCTATAATTATCAACAATTAAGGTTGACTAATTAACGTCAAAAACAGAGGTAAATGCCATGTCCACATCTACACTAAATGAATCAGCACTCAATGAGCACGACGCCGAACTCGCCAAGATTGCCCAGCGTTGCATCATGGCCGCTCTGGATCATTCACGTGCGCACAAAATCATTCTGGTTGATGATAACGATCAAAGCGGCAATCCGCCTACGCTTGAAGTGCCACCACAAGCACTTCGCCTGTTCGCGGAAATCCTGGGGAAAATGGCACAACGCCAACCCTTTTCACTGATCCCGCAAAAACTGTTACTCAGTACGCAAGAGGCAGCAAACATCCTGAATGTCTCGCGCCCCTTCGTGGTCAAACAACTCGAAGCAAACAAAATCGAATATATCCGCGTTGGCCGTCATCGCCGCATTGCGTTCGACAAGTTAATCGAGTATCAAAATTCAATGCTGCGCGAAGCAGACGACGCATTGCAAACATTGGCTGACCAGGCGCAAGCTCTGGATATGGGTTACTGATGTCCGGGTCGGCACGTTACACTGCCATTCTCGATGCATGTGTATTGTATCCAGCGCCATTGCGCGATTTGCTATTAAGCCTTGCCCGGTCTGGGCTATATCATGCGCGCTGGACAAGTGACATACAAAACGAATGGGTCAGAAATTTACTAGCCAATCGCCCGGATTTAAAGTCCGATGATATTGAGCGCACCTGCCGGGCAATGAATAGCAGCGTACTGGATTGCATGGTCGAGAATTACGAAACTATTGCGAGCACGCTAACATTACCCGATCCGGGAGATACCCATGTATTGGGTGCCACAATCATCGGACACGCGGATGCAATCGTCACGTTTAATCTTAAAGATTTCCCGGCGGAAGTGTTGAGCCCATTTAATATAGAAGCCCAGCATCCAGATGACTTTATTGCCAATCAACTGGAACTGCGTGAAATTGAGGCTCTGGCAGCGATCAAAGCCATGCGTGCCCGGCTACGCAATCCACCAAAAACTGCAAATGAGCTGATTGCCACTTTTGAGCGCAATCAATTACCCTTAACAGCATCGATACTACGCGCTGCAGCTGACTTGATTTGACTTGAGCATTGTCACAAACTAACTTCCACACTAAATCACAGGCACATACTCAAACAACTCCGGCTGATTTTTACGATACACCCGCAACCACATGATCGTCGCTGGGATAAGCGACCTGACCACAAACCATAATGCCACATCTGCCGCCGCACCTGACTCGGCCAATTGTCTGGCCGTGGCTGCCCATCCATCCCAATCCACTTCAGCCAAGGTGGTGATGGTCTGTTGAGGCAATTTACCGGCAATGTCGGTAATTATTCTGACTTGCCGAATAACCTCCGCTCGAGTCAGTCTGGAGTGGAGAAACTCCTCCTCTTCCAGACCTTCAGTCAGGATTAACACCGCCGTGCAGGCTTCTTCGATGATGGATAACAATGATGCATTCAACATATCCGGATCCCTGAAACATCAACCCTGCGCTGCTGCTATCAACTTCTGCAACTCTCCCTGCTGGAACATCTCGCGCACGATGTCAGCGCCGCCGATAAATTCGCCGTTGATGTACAGTTGCGGAATAGTCGGCCAGTTGGCATATGCCTTGATACCGTCGCGGACTTCAGGATCGGCGAGCACATTGACGGTGACATAATCTTTCAACCCACACGCCTGCAATATCTGTATCGTCGCGCCGGAGAAACCACACTGTGGGAACTGCGGCGTGCCTTTCATGTACAACACGATGGGGCTGGTGGTGACCTGGGTGTGTATCTTTTCCTGTATGCTCATTTTACTGCTCCTGAATTAATGGGTAGTTGATTGCGCCCAGACTTCGGGCGTGAAAGTACGTATGGCCAGCGCGTGGATTTCTGCCTGCATGCGGTCGCCTAACGCCTTGTAAACCAGCTGGTGCTGCTGCACTTTGCTCTTGCCGATAAATTGTGGGCTGACGATGACCGCTTCGAAGTGCTGGCCGTCGTCACCCAGCACTTCAACGTGATCACAAGGCAGGCCGCTGGTGATGTAGCCTTTTATTTCGTTCGCTGTCAGCATGTTGATCCTTTCAAAGGTAAAACTACTCGTTCATATCCGGAAAAAGTATCACTTCATCCGGCAAGCCATTGGTGTTCTTTTCCAGATTCATGCCGGCGACCAGCGAGTAACCGCCATCGCCTTCAAACAGCACCACCGCCTGCTGCGGCATGGTCTGCAACGCTGCTATCAACTGTGCGACGTTCATGATTTATCCTTTGCCTAGCCTATGGTAATAATCAGTGGTTCCAGCCCGGCGACAGTAGCTTCAATAACATCACCCGTAACCACGGGGCCAACGCCTGCTGGAGTGCCGGTGAAAATCAGATCGCCGGGGCAGAGCTCGACCTGCTGTGACAGGTAGCTAATGATCTCGGGTATCTTCCAGATCATGTCGCCGACATCACTGCTCTGACGGATCTCGCCGTTTACTTTCAGTTCGATTTTGCCTCTGGCAATCACGCCGGTGTAGAACTCTGGCGTAATCGCGGAGCACGGTGCCGAGTGATCAAAGCCTTTGCTCATATCCCACGGCCGCCCTTGCTCACGTGCGGCACGTTGCACATCACGCTTGGTCATGTCGAGGCCGACGGCATAGCCGAAAATATAGTCGTTGGCTTTTTCCAGCGCAATATTGCGGCCGCCGATAGCCATGGCAACCACCAGTTCAACTTCGTGTTGCAGGTCGCTGGTGCCTGGCGGATAAGGCATCACCGAATTATTGGGCAGGATGGCCTGTACCGGTTTGGTGAAAAAGAACGGTGCTTCACGTGTTGCGTCGCCGCCCATCTCCTGCACGTGCGCAGCATAATTCTGACCGACGCAATAGATACGCCGTACTGGAAACGGGTTGCTGGACATCGCCGGTATGCTGACAATGGGAGCAGGGGCAAAAGCGTAATTCATCTAATTCAACCTTTTAAATAATGATTTCGAAAGCAGCTTACACCAGCCTGTCATTGCCACGATAGCCTGCATCCATGTCAAATTCCAGATAATAAATGCGAAAATGGTCCTCCATTTTATCGGCTGCTGGAATGCTATCAGTGCGCTCCGGATATTGTGCCAGCAGCGCAGTACGGTGCGCCGTCCACGCTTCGAGCAGCACTGCCCGAGCTTCTTCCTTCTGTCGCCCAACACCCTTAAAAATGAAATTATGGGTGATCATTTCCGCGACGTAAAAACGCGAGGTCGCAGCCGCTGAAGCTACCGGAATCATGCCGCCGCCTGACCGAAATCCATGCCACGGAATACTGAGCAGCGCATAAATGCTTCCGCACTCGGTGCCAACTGTTTGTGATGGCAGAATTTGGCCGTGAGCTTGGCCAGCCCTTTGATATCACGACCAGTAGCAGTGGGAAACATGTCGACCAGCTGGTCAATCAGTACCGCATCCACTTCCAGCTCGAACTGTTCGGTCATCACCTGCCAGATCTTGCGCCGCGCATCACTTTGCGGCGGATGAAACTTGATCAGTGCAATGCAGCGCGAGACGATAGCTTCGTCGATGTCGTCGACGCGGTTGGTGGTGAGAAACAGCAGGCCGTTGAAATATTCCAGCACGCGCAGGAACACACCAACCACGGCATTCATGGTCATGTTATCGTCGCGGCGCTTGATATAAACATCGGCCTCGTCAATCAGCATCACCGCTCCCCAGCGCTGGGCGCGGGTCAGCACTTCCTTGAGCGCTGTTTCCATGGAGGCGACGTTGAGCCCGAGCTGACCCGAGTGCACGCGATACAACGGGCGCTGGATGATTTCGGAATAGACTTCGGCAGTCAGCGTCTTGCCAACACCTGCTGGTCCGGCACACAGCACCGTGGTACCGCCCGATTTGCCGGCGACGATATCGTCCATCAGCACATCCATTTCGGCGGTCAGTATATCGATGAGGTCGGTCTGTTCCTGCGGCAGGATCAGCTTCTGCTTCAGCGCGGGCTGATACTGGTAAGGCGTCATGTCGTCCACATGTACCCACAGATAATGGTGCAGTTCCAGGTGAAACATGAGTATGTAGGCATGCACTGGCAGCTGGCAAAACAGACCCTTGGGGATAGCTGCCTGTGATTCCTTGGCCTCGTCTTCGGCATCGTATTTGTTGCTCTTGGCAGCCTTAGTCAGATACGACCCGAGTATGTCGCCAGTGACCTCCAGCGTTAAGGTACGCGAAGTCAGTATGCTCTCGTCATTGACTAGCCGAGCGGTGCCGCCGCTGCTCGACAGCACCACCACATCCTTGCGCGACCAGTCGGTATTGCGATGCGACGAATTCGGGTCTTCGGTATAAAAGCCGGTGCCTTGCCCGGAAAACTGCGCGCCATATTGCGCGCGCCAGTCGAAGTAACGCGTCACCGTATCGTCGTAAGCATTGATCAGCGCGGTAGTTTCCTTCAGATAGCCTTTGGCGGCAAAGATTTCGCCCATGGTTTTGCCGTCGATATCACCTGCGCCGATACGAAACGTCGCCATGGTAATAGTGCCCTTGGCATTGGCTTTCAGCTCGACCATTACCTTGCCGGTTTCGTCGTTCGATGCCGGGGTATAGTCGAGGCGGGTAACAACATAAGGCAGCGGTTTGCTCGCCGCATTGGCGGTAAACAGCCAGCCGCGTATGGCGTTAGTCATCAAATAATCGGCTATGGCCGGCACCACCATTTCCAGCTCGTCGGCCTTGAAGCGCACGCCGTCGTCGTTCATGGCCTGCTGCAAGGTAGCGAATTGCGCGGCGCGTACCTGCATCTCCGGCCCTGCGGCCTGATACAGCTCACCGAGCAAGCTGCGTTCTGGTGCCGATAACTGGCTGTAGCGTACTTCGACCTTGTCGCCAAACTTGAGCTGGTCCTTTAACGACGCCAGCCCGGGGAATGCGTCGACCAGTGCTTCTACATAGGGCCGTTCTATCTGCAGCTTCATTACTCTATGCCTTCCAGTATTTCCAGTGCGACCAGTTGCCCGCGCAATGCGTCCTTGGCCCAGTAATCGTCGATGATAACTGGATCACTTTCCAGCGCAGCGGTGGCTTGCGAATCGGACCAGTAGATTTTGTACGATTGCGTACGTCGTGCCAGCGCGGCAACACAGGCATCGGTTTCGCTAACAGCTTCGGTCTGAAATACGCCGTCGCCCAGCAAATAATCCGCCCGGTACAGCGGCGCGTCCCAGCCATGCTCGTCACCAAGACTGCAAATCGCTGGAAACTCATCACGCGCATCGGTCGTATCTGCGACTTTTCCCAGAAGCTCAAGCAATTCGCGTGCAGTCACCACATCGAATATTTCCCACTCCTTACGGGTATCAGTTACATATATCTTGTGCAGCAGATCCTCTTTCTCGAATGCAAACCACGCATGGGGTTTGCCTTGCTGCGGAAACTCGACTACGTAGATCATACATTTCTCCTGAATAGGTAAGATGGGGCAAGTCGGCACGCAAGGTATTCACCGCGCCGACCACGACCAGCACGCCGATAAAATTATTGGCTATCATACGACCGACAATGCCCGCGCAACGCCGACATCAGCAGCTAACAAATACGCCACACGTTCACTGGCTTCGAGTGCGCCTTCCATGTATCCGGCTGCGTAACCCGCGGTTTCAGCACCACCAAAGTACAGCTTGGATTGCCATACCGAACGGCGCAGTGTCGGATCGTCATAAGCCGGATGCCGGGTAGGTGGCGACTGATCCAGCGTGCTACTGGTATAAACCTCGGTAGCCCAGTCTTGTACATATTGAGTACCGTCGTCTGCCTCCATGCCGAACAACTGCACCAGCTGGCTGGAAATCAGTATCGGCATGCCCACCTGAAACGAAGTGCGCAATGCTGGGGACAATGCCATGAAACCACCCAATGCAGCATGATCTCCGCTGGCATCGCAGGCATCGAAGGTTTCGTACAGCATCGCCTGTTCATGCTCAACAAAAGCATTACCGGCCAACCCTGCCTTGCGCCAGAATGGCTGTGAATATGTGGTCACAACTTTGGCCTGATCCGCCATCCAGGTATAGGTCGCACGCATGCTCTGGCGCAACGATTCATCCAGCGGCGGCTCGAAACGCACATGCTCTTCCAGCAATCGTGGTGGCACGGTCATCACTACCCGTCGAGCCAGCACAAGCTCAATACTATCGCCACAGCGAAACTGCAATTCAACATGGTTATTACACTGAGTAACTGAAATAAGCACATGGCCTAAATGTATCGATGCTTCAGGCAATCTGGCAGCAAGCGCCTGTACCATGCTGGCCATACCGCCTACCAGACGCTGAGCGCCATCATGCACACCTTCTGTCGGATATGGCACAGGTGCTTTGTCCGGGTCAGTCAAATTCAACACTGTGCCCTGATCATATTGTGCATAAGCTTCCAGTCCAAGCGCCACCACCAGACGCGTCATGCGTGGCTGGGTCTTAGGCCAGAACCAGGCAGGACCGAGATCCAGTGACATGCCATCAACCGGGATACTCAAGATACGACCACCCAGCCGTTCACGCGCTTCAAACAAGGCAAATTTGCTACCCTGTTGTTGCAGTTGCCGCGCTAATGCCAACCCGCTTAATCCACCACCTATTATCGCCGTGTCCAGCATCATGACCCCCAGAAATACACTATATGGCTAATCTAGCAAATATCGTTCCCCGTTCTGTCATTCACATGATTATTGACGTCTACACGGTATCTGGCTGCCTTTGGCTCGTTTGCACTCATCAGTACCACAGACATTTCACGCTGTCAGATTTACGACAAAACAGACAACCATCACATCAAATTGTCGTAGTGTGATATCGATTCCGGTATTTACGAGATGAGCACTAACGCTGGAATCCTTGATTGGCGAGGGTTAGACGAGATCGAAGCAAATGGCATGGTTTATGCTGCTGCGTTTACATGCATCCGCATGTAAACAAAAGGAGACTACAATGCACGCAACCCTAGAAATTGAAGCTGCTCAAACAAAACCAGCAACGCAACCTGCTATCCGCATCGAAGGTCAGGATGCATGGATTGCCACACCCGAAAGCATCAGCAGCGGTATAGCCGCAGCCAGTGCCGTATTCGACCGTTATGGTGTGGACCCAGTTGCTTGTGCCAAGGCTAACGACAAGCTATTTCGTGGCAACGAATTACTGACCGAGCAGGAAGCACATTTGTGTTTGATATGGGATGAAGCCGATTATGCCGCTTTTCACCTGATCACAGTTGGCTGGTTGAGCCGCGACATCGACATTCAAATAGTTGTTCGTTAAATTTGAAGCAGGTGGTTAGAACAACACCGTATCATCGATATCCTTCTTCATGCAACACGCGCTGCACTGCTGGGCGCGTCCGCATAAGCTGGTAATGTGCGAGGCAATTCGGCGGCAACGTAATGTTGATCTTGTCAGCCCAGAACTCAACATAAAACAACGCCGCATCAGCAATTGAGAAACTGCCTGCAACATATTGCTTGCCTGCCAGCAGCGTATCGATCACAGCGAAGCACTGCTCAACGATCTCGTGTCCTCGCGCCTTAATTGCATCATGTTCGGCTACATTGGTCGTGTAATTGCTGGCTGTAAAAATACGCGTGTATCCCTGACCGTGGATAGTTCCGACGACATAATCCATTATCTCCATCACCCGAACTTCACCCTCCACATCACCAGGTAACAATCTGGCTCGTGGATAGCTACGTGCCAGCCACCACGCGATAGCCTGAAATTCAGTTATCGATGAGCCATCATCACGCACCAGAGTAGGAATGGTAGATTTTGGGTTGATCCTGACATAATCAGCCTGATATTGATCCCCGGCCATCAAGTTAACAAGATAGACCTCGAAACATAAGTCTATCTCCTCTAGCAATACGTGTATCCCTGTCGAACAGGAACCAGGTGTCATGTAGAGTTTCATGAAGTCACACTTTTAATTAGTTATACAACGGGAATAGCCTGAACCAATCCCGCTGTTACAGCAAAAATGGGAAACCACGCACTCAAACGAAACTGAGCAATTCCACAGTCACATTTTCAGTACCAAGCAATGCCTGGCAAGCCAGACGCGAATTGGAACTTACACCGACGATAGAGTCGAGTTTTTCGTTTTCCAAACGCTGGATTTTTGACAAGGTTTTGCGACCTTCAGTAACGTAAATGTGGCAGGAACCACACTCCGCCTTACTTTCACATTTATGTGCAATAGATTCACCAGCTGCAAGTATGGCAGCAAGCAGACTCATTCCTGCTTCGGCTTCTACAGTTTTACCGCTGGGTTTAATGGTAAGCATGGGCATGTTTGAAACTCCTGTTTTAAGTTGATTTAAGAATGCACTTCCAGCGCTTTGTCCGTTAATAACGCGACAAATTGCTCCAGCGGCATATCGATGTGCTGGATATTTTGCTCTTCGAGAAAGCGTAATTCGTTACGAGTAAGCTCGCCTGGCAATACTGCCCAGTGGTGATCTGAGGAACGTTTCATCACCTGACGTGCAAAGGTGCGCTGCAACTGGTCATTGAAGCGGCAGCCCAAAAACAAAAAGTGTCGGCCAGTACGCAATTCCTGCACTTTGGCTGGTATCGGTGTCTGAATATCGATTTCGGTGAGCACTTCAACGTAATCAGTATCAGAAATCAGGAAATTACCGGCTGGGCGCGAGCTACCTATGGGTTTATAAAGCATCATATTCCAGCCAGCAGCATCAGCTTCAGTAACAGCCTGACCAGCCGCATCGTAATAGCCGGTCCAGGTGCCGAAGTGTTCTGATTGAGACAGACCTTGCACTTGCCCCCAGTCATTTCGCCCTGCCAGCGCATTTTGCGTTGCATCGTCATACCATGCATCGACCCACAGCGGAAGATTGGGTAAGGATGCAAAGTAAGTATGCAGCGATGACGGTGTAACCTGTGGTGCAAATGCTTCACGCATGTAGGTAGTCAATGTTTTGCGGTGCTTGAAATTTTCAATAAATTGCGCAGCAGCAGTCAGGCGGTTACGTATCTTATGCGGCACAGTCACTTTGGCTGTAAGGATCGCGGCCAGCGCCTCTGGTGCTGCGGGTACAGGCGAACCACCAGGAATCAGATCCAGCACCCCCGGTCCGAAATAGGGAATAACGTGTCCACTAGCCAAACCGCTGATTATTTGTGGAGGGAGTGTTGTTTGCGTAGTCATATCTAAATCCTCGGTTACTGTTAAACAATCTCAGTAAATTGCCGCTCCGGCACCTACGTTAATTGACGAATCCTTGGTGGTAGTAACAATAAAATGTACCGTATCGCTATCTAAATGCGCATGGAACGGTAAAGCCAGCGAACGATCAGCCACTTTCTCGGTGACAAACAAATCCCCTTTTTTATGTCCCAGCGTGCCGTAAAAATACTGCAAATGCAGCGGATTGCAGTAAGCCAATACTTCAACCTGTTCGGTCGCGAGATCATCAACTATCTGGTTGCGTCCGCTGCGCGTGAAGCGCGTACCGAGATGAACAACAAAGCTCATCCAGTGCACTTCATCGACATCAGGTGCGACATAGGAAGGCTTGATCCCTTCAAACGCGAGTATGTGTTCCTCGTAGTAACCTTCAACCCGTTTGCGCCGCGCCAGAATTTCGTCCAGCCGGTCGAGTTGTGCCAGACCTAATGCCGCCGTCATATCACTCATAGCAGCCTGATATGGCACACGACTGGCGATGGCGATAGAGAATCGTTCGTCCAGACCACGACTGCGGTGGTAGCGCAACTCACTGGCGAGATCATGGTCATCAGTAACGATCATCGCGCCTTCGCCACAACACAATGCTGATGGCTGAGAAAAATCAAATATCGCCAAATCACCGAACGTGCCCACTACTTTGCCTTTATAACGTGAGCCTATGGCCTCAGTACTATCTTCAATAAGCTTAAGACCATGCTCATTGGCAAGTGCACGAAACGGTTCCCATGCAGCGGGATGGCCGTTGGTATTACCGACGACTATCGCACGTGTTTTTGGCGTAATTTTAGCCGCAGCTTTTTCTGCAGACAGCGTGCCCGACCAGTAATCAATATCGGCAAATACGGGTGTTGCGCCAACCAGTACGATGGCATGGGCAATTTGATGCCACGAGTACGCACTGGCGATCACCTCATCACCTGCACCTATACCCAACGCACGTAAACTCACCATCAAGCCTATCGTTCCACTCGCTACGGCTATGCCATAACAGCGCCCCAGACTTTCTGCAAAAGCGTCTTCAAACTGTTCAACTACCGGCCCTGCAGACAAACGTGACGACTTCAGCACTTTAGTCACTGCAGCCAGTTCATGTGTACTGATATCAGGATCAGTCAGTGCTATCCATTCTTCTTCCATCACCATTCTCCTATCAGCTATGCATGGCGAGTATTACGCCGGTTGCAGTAGCGGGCTCATCAATAATGCGCCAACAATGATTGCTGGTATCAACCAGAAACACGTCATAATCACCCACGCGACGAAACGGTGTTTCATCACGCATATCATCAGCAGAGCAACGCGACACTGACATTTCCGGGAAACTGGAACGAACCGCAGCAACTGGGTTTTCTCCCCTGGGCAATGCCACTAACAGACTGGTGAGGCTACTCACCTGATCATGAGTAATAGTCATATCAATCACTCACTTTGCGGGCATCAACTGTAATCGGCAAACGTGTGTCTGCTGCCATGGCGGGCAACTCCAGTTGCCAACCATTTGCCAAGGTAATCATGCCGCCCCACATTTCCGGTTTTTCCATGGTAGAAATCGGCTCTTCCAGATCTTTTTTAGGGACGTAGGCAGATAGTTCACCAGCTGCATTTTTGCGGATCATGATTTTCATGGTATATATTCCAGTAAGGTTGGTTTAACCTAGAAACGGTAGTTGGACACTTTGAAGTGTACGTTCATCACGGTGCAGGGCAAGGCGCGACAAACCTGAATGGCTATTCCATTCAGGTGCGAAGCAACGCCGCCATGCGCCGTGAGGGAGGTGCAATTCAACGTGTAGCGTAGTCACCATGTGGGTGACAAGTAAATAACCAAAGTAAGCTTCAAGCATCATAATGTTAGCCCAACAAAGTAGCGGTCAACTGCCGTTTCTAGGTTTGATTTCAGCATGCGACCATGCCAGCCAGTGGTCGCACGATGTCCGGTAATACCTTGAGGATGCGATCCACCTCAAGTACAGTGTTGTAACGACTCAGAGAAAACCGCACAGCAGCCAGTGCCTCAGTTCTGGACAGCCCCATGGACAACAACACATGTGACGGTTCTGTCCCCCCCGCAGTACACGCTGACCCGCTGGATGCACATATTCCTGCCTTATCCAGCCGGTCCAATGTAATTTCAGCATCAATCTCGCCGAAACGGATATTGCTGGTATTGGCCAGGCGCTGTGTACCACCGCTATTGACGCTGGCAAAAGGCAATTGCTGTAACAGCCCCCGCTCCAACCTGTGGCGCAACGCAGCTACATAAGCACTGTCCGTTTCCAGATTTTTCAGCGCCAGTTCCGCAGCTACACCCAACCCTGCTATCGCCGCGACATTTTCGGTTCCGCCACGCCGGCCACGTTCCTGATGCCCGTATAACAGCGACGGCAACTTGCAACCCTTACGCATAAAAAGCACACCGATGCCCTTGGCTGCATGTAATTTGTGACCCGACAATGACAGCAAATCTGCTGACACTTGGCGCATATCCACAGGCACGCGGCCAACCGCCTGCACTGCATCGGTGTGAAACAGTACGCCATGCGCTGCAGCTATTGCCGCAGCTTCGGCCACTGGCAGCACTGCACCAGTTTCGTTATTCGCCCACATCATGCTGACCAACGCAGTATGCGGTGTGATCGCGGCCTCCAGCGCCGCCAGATCGGGAATACCATGGCCATCAACAGCGATTTCAGTGACCGTAACGCCCTCACTTATCAACCTCGATAACAGCAGTCGTGTAGACGGGTGTTCCACCACTGTCGTCACCACATGCTGCCGCGACCGATCGCGCCCCAACGCACCCAGTATTGCCAAGTGATTACTCTCAGTAGCACTACTGGTAAATACGATCTCTGCCGGTGTAGCCCCCAGCAAATTTGCCACTTTGCTACGCGCATCCATCACTATCTGTTTCGCCATGGCGCCAACATGATGCAGGCTGGATGGGTTGCCATAACAATCAGTCAGACACGCAGTCATCGCTGACAGGACTTCTGGCGCCAGCGGTGTGGTCGCATTGTTGTCGACATAAATGGTATCTGAGGCGCTCATTGCCAGAATATCCGCAAGGGATCCTCATTCAGTTGCGTAATCAGCATTTTCAGCTTCGGTGCTTCCAGATGTAACTGCCACATATTGCGCTGGTGATCCTTGTAATATAGCCGCCACAGACTTTCCTGAACTACATATTCCAGCCTGGCAATGTCTATCGTGCCACCGCTGGCATCAATGTTGCGCGAACAACATGGGCTGACTATCTGATAACCACCTGCTATGGCTTGAACTTCAGGTTCAACATAACGATAGCGCACGCGCTGTGCCAGTAACCGTGCGATACGACGCAAATCAAATTCATTCGGATGCGGGCAGGCCAAATATGGCATAGGATAATTTGCTTGGGTCATCGTCTGTCTTGTTGCTAGTCCATTACTCATGATGACCTCCCATACTCGATTAGACTGGGGAAATTTCTTCTTCCATACATCCAACCACATAACCACTCTTCGCATCGGTACCAAATTCAACCAGATAGACAGGCGTATCTGTATCTACGTGATGACCAATTTGCACCACTTCACCAATGCTGCCCTGTGCAACAAGCAAAGCATTTTCTTCACACTCAGGATAGGAACCATCATTAATCAGATCTATCCCGGCGACGACGCGCTGACCCCACTGAAATTTTGCTACTCTGGGCTCTATCATGATTTACTCCCTTAAAACTGAACTTCCTGATCATATGGTTTCATTTCTTCAACCGCATCCAGCTCTTTGCCACGCATACCGACCCGGTAACCGTGTTCAACAAATTCGACTGCATAAATATAAAACTGCTGCAAAAATGTGCCGATGCTGGTGACATAGCCGATATCACCTTTGTTAACCAGAATATCGCCGATTTCCTTACCCTGAAAAGTGCCGTCATTGCGCACAGTTTTCAGGCTTTTAACCTTTTGCCCATAGTTAAAATCTGGCGGACCACTTAATTCTACGATGCTGTCATCACGACTGATTTTCATAGCTGCACTCCACACTGAGATAAACTGACCGAAGACATAAGTGCCGAAAGACGTTGACGGGTCTGCACAATTTCACGTACGACTTCGTCGTCATCTGCCTGCAATCCGTAAAGCTGTTTCTCATCGATACGCTGCGCTACTTCGTAACGCACACGCCAATCTGCATCGTGAATATATAAACTCAGTTGCGCTGCGGGCAACCGTCTTGCAACCACAAGTCGCACCTGAACTTCCGGGTCATCCGCCATCAGGCGCAAGCTGCTCAGGGCGATACGTTTAGCCACTTCCGAACGCACTTCACGATCAGCGTCATGTATCATCAAAGGCAGCAAACCAATGGGTAAGCGTCTCGCCACGATAGTGCGCACGTAATAATCGGCGTCGTGCAACATCGATTTCAATTCAGTTTCAGGCAAACGAGTCGCTACACGTATCCGCACTTCGCGATCAGGATCAGTCCGTAACAGCCGCAACTGTGACAATGTCAGTCTCTGTGCCGCACTCCAGCGCACGGTTTCGTCCTCGTCGGCCACCAACTGCGGTAAATAAAACACTTCGACATATTTCGCGGCAATGGCGCGCACCTCAAAATACGGATGTTTGAGATAATCTTTGGCCAAGGCCGGATTCCAGCGGAAAAATCTATCTATGCGCAGCGCATAGCGATCAAACACGCAAGCATGTTGTGATTCACACTGCCCTGATGCAAGTAGTGTTTGATGAGCACACGTCGCGCAATCTATAGGCTGTGCCTGCCAGTCGAGCGCTTCAAAAGCTTCAACAGCGTCAATCGTCATCATCATTCTTCCCCACTCTGTCAAGTATGCCTTGCAAGACGGCCCCGCCCAATTTATTGGTCGGATCCAGGGTTTGCAATTTGGCGACTAGTGCTCTGCCCTGATCCAGATTTCCCAAACGCATGTTCAGATAAGCACAACCTTTTAGCGTGAACAGATAAAAGCGTGGTGCAGGTGCATAACTTTCTGCATGCCCCGCAAATACCACGTGATCTGGTGCCACTTTTTGCCAGTCAGTTGGCAAGCCAAGATCAACTGCCGTCTTGGTCAGGCAACGTTGTGCTACAACCAGTGCCTCACTCAGACGATTTTTGTAAAAGTAAAAACGATAAAGTGCAATATGTACGGCGGGATGATCAGGTGCACGAGCATAAGCCTGCACAAGATAACTTTCCGCCACCTCATCAAAACGATAATTGTCTGCCGCACTTTGCAAATCAGCTGCCACTGCTGGTGGCAGATCGCCACCAAGGCAGGCACTATCAAGCCATTCATCAAATCCCCCCAGCGCAACATCATCACCACTCATCGGCAGTGGCGGTGTATCGGGATGCTGACTAAATGCGGGAGGTGACATGATGCTTACTCAGGCACGCTTGATATCAGCAATACTGATGGTGGTCTGGGTTGGCTTACTCGATGATTCTGCCGAGCTGCAACCGCACGATGCTGCATTTGGATTAATAAAACTTAAACCCGATTCCAATGCAGTATCAATAAAATCGATGGTCACACCATCCAGCAATAAGCGGCTTTCTGCCGGCAAAAACACCTTAAGACCGTTCCAATCAAATGTTGCATCGCCATCTTTAGGCATCGCTTCAGCCGAAAACTCTGAAGCCAGACCAGAACAACCACCAGCAGTAACTGTCAGCCGAAACCCTGAATCTGCGGGACCGCCGCCAAAGCGTACGATACGACGCATAAATTTTTCGGCCTTAGGTGTGATAGTGATATTCATTGTGGCTACTCCTCATTAAATTGAATTAAACAGGTGCGACATAACGTGGAAAAGCGTTGTCGATCACGCAAGTCAGATCAACCGGGCACACTGCGACGCACTGCGGTTCATCGAAATGACCGAGGCATTCGGTACATTTTTTCGGATCGATAATGAACACGCCGTTCTTTTCGCGGATAGCGACGTTAGGGCACTCTGGTTCGCACGCGGAGCAACCGGTGCATTGGGAAGCGATAATTTTGTAAGCCATGATTTTTCCTTAAATTAAATTCAACAACTATGCTGCAGAGATGTAGGCACCCTGACGGATGTCTGCATCGCCACGCATTTCATGCACAACCTCGTGACTGCGTACTTTGGCCAAGTATTCCTTGAAGTAGGTAATCGCAGACTCTTCGATGAACTCGTGCGCAAAACGATCGACCGGATCGATACCTGCCGCTTTCAACTCATCGCGTGGGCAGCCGCCAATTTTGGCGACAAACACCGCATGACAATCGTTGATGGCGCGAACCACGGAGGGCAATGTTTCTTCTTCGCCAAAACCACCCTGGCAATACAAATCCACACGACGGTGACCGACAAACTTGGAACCGGCCGAGCTCATTTCATAAATCTGGAACTCGGTAGCGTGACCGAAGTGCTCGTTGACCCGACCTTGTCCCTTGGTGGCGACAGCGATCAATATCTTGATATCGGACACTTCGTCGTCGGACATTTCTGCCAGCGCAGCTTCCTTGGCGGCAACCTTTTCCAGACGCTCGGATTCCACCAGTTCCTGATAAGCCTTGCGCGTTTCTGCGTCGTAAACCACTTCACTCATCTCGTCGATTTTTTCGGTGGTGAATTCAGCACTACGATCTTCGCCCAGCAGACCGACCGCATCAGCACGACACTGACGGCAATGGCGCATCATGTTCATCTCGCCTTCGCAGGCATCCTGCAACGCTTTCAGTTCCTGTGCGCTGGGGCCACGCTGACCGTTCAGACCGAATACGGTACCGTGCTCAGGCGCTGAAATCAGCGGCATGATGTTGTGCAGGAAAGCACCACGTGATTTAACTGCCCGATTCACCTCAACAAGATGCTTGTCATTGATGCCAGGGATCATCACCGAATTGATCTTCGCCAATACGCCTGCAGCAGTCAGCATTTCCAGACCTAACAACTGACGTTCGGTCAGTATGCGTGCGGCTTCAATACCGGTGTAGCGCTTGTTCTTGTAGAAAATCCACGGATAAATATGCTGACCGACTTCAGGATCAACCATATTGATGGTGATGGTCACGTGATCTACATTGAAAGCTTTAATGGTGTCGACGTGATCAGGCAGCGTCAATCCGTTGGTGGACAGGCATAGCTTGATGTCCGGTGCAGTCTTGGCAATCAGCTCGAAAGTCTTGAACGTCTTGGCTGGGTTAGCTAAGGGATCACCAGGGCCGGCGATGCCGAGCACTGTCATTTGTGGTATCGCAGAAGCCACGGCCAGCACTTTTTTCGATGCCTGTTCCGGCGTCAGCTTCTCGCTGACCACACCGGGACGTGACTCGTTGGCGCAGTCGTATTTGCGGTTGCAATAGTTACAATGGATGTTGCAGGCCGGCGCGACCGCTACGTGCATACGCGCGTAATGGTGATGCGCTTCTTCGCTGTAGCAGGGATGGTTTTTTACCTTTTCCCACACTTCAGGTGCCATGTCCGCCGGACCGTCCGACGAACCGCAACTCGCCTTGCCGCCATCGCTGGAAGTACCACATCCTTTGTGGTCGGCAATCTTCTCAAGCAACTGTTCTAGTGGCTTGCCCGTATCAATCCCGATATGTTCCGTATTTGCTTGCATGAATCGCCCCTGATCTAAAGTTGCCGAAAGAACATCTTTACGATCAACCTCTAAGCCAAAAACATGCCAACAAATATTATCTATTTAAATCATATAATTAAATATAAAATCAGGGGCTATACACGTTGTAGTAAGTACGACATGAAGTGAATAACTTGGGTAATATTGTCGCAAATCTGACAAACAAAACTGACATAAACCATATGGATTTTTCCAACCATTCATCTAGACATTACATTCATGGACAACCCAATATTATCCACGTTACTCACCCATCATCCGGTCAAAAACAAAGATAAAAAGATACTGTGGTATTAATTAAACTTGCGGTATATCATTGTCGCTATATGGCAGTCTGCATTAACTTATTTGGAGATGACCAAGATGCTATTGCGTTACTTGAGTGTGATTGGATTAATGTGGCTGGGGCTAGGGCAAGCACTGGCTGGTGCAACTGGCGCGCAACTCTATCAGCAAAATTGTGCAGTCTGTCATGGTGAAACAGGGACTGGCGGGATAGGCATTCCATTAGCACTACCCTCATTTCAGGCCAGCATCAGTGATGATTATGTTCGTCAAACCATACGTCTCGGACGACCTGGTCGGGTCATGCCCGCATTTACCCAGTTACGTCCAGACGAAATTGAAGCGATTGTTCATTATGTCCGCGCATGGAACAAGCAACCGCCCATCATTTATTCGTCCGCCACAATTAAGGGCGACCCTGTTCATGGCAGCCAGCTATTTGAAAACTATTGTGTAGCCTGTCATGGTGTGAACGCGGAAGGCGGCAAGGGAACAGGCGTCACATTCTCACGACCTCGGGAATTGCCTATCATGGCACCCGCACTGCATAACCCCGGCTTCCTCGCGTCGGCCAGCGATGCGATGATCAAGGCTACATTGATGAATGGCAGAGATGGCACACCGATGGTGTCTTTCTTGAAGCGCGGGCTGAAAGAAAAGGACATAAATGACCTGGTCAGCTACGTTCGCAGTTTACAAAAGCAGCCATTACCTGACAGCGCAAAAGTACTGACGGTAGAAAGCCCAGTCATCGTGCGCGATTCGCCTTATGATTTAAAAACGACAGTAGAAAACGTCAAACAGGCGGTCAGCAATAACAATTTCTTCTACGGCAGAGTGCAAACGCTGGAGTATGGTTTTACCTCGCCTGAGAATGAAAATCCTAAACAAGTTATCGTCTATTTCTGCAATATCAGCTTGCTGAATCAGGTCTTGGCCATAGATCCACGAGTAGGTATGTTCCTTCCCTGCCGCATCACTATTTTCGAGCAAGATGGCAAAGTCAAAGTCATGTCAGTCAATCCAAAAGTACTCAGTGGTTTGTTTAACAATGCCGAACTAAATCCGCTGTGCGACCAGATGACGCAAAGTTATACCGCTATTATTGAGGAGGCCACATTATGAAAAAATTAATGCGACATCTGGGATTAGCTACGCTGTTATTGAGCTTGAGTTTGCCGGCCATGGCTGAAGGCTTGCTGATGGCACGTACCGACAACCAGTTTCCAGAAGCAATGACATTGCTGCAAAGCGCAATTGCCGCAAGGGGTTATAAAATAACCCGACTGCAAGAGGTCAATGAAAATCTGGCTAAACGCGATTTCAAAAGCGACATGTACAGAGTCGTATACTTTGGCAAACTCGACGAAGTGAAGGCAGTCACAGCCAGCCACCCAGAACTCATACCTTTTCTGCCACTCAATATCACCATATTTGCAGAAGGCGATCAGGCCATCTTAGTTGCCAGCCATCCTAAAATGCTGGAGCAATTCTTTCCAGACCCAAAACTGAAACCTATATTTGATCACTGGGAAGCGGATATATTGAGCATACTGAACGAACTGCGTGAGGCGAAGTAGGCTCGACATAATCAGCCATATTGCGCCACCCATATTTTAGTCCTGGCGGGGCTAAAATATGGTAAATTGAATTCCAGATATGTTATCCATTACCCACTCCCCCGCGCACAAACAGAACATTGCCCTCGGTATTACTTACTCACTGCTAGCCGCCATCGGTTTTTCGGTAAAATCCATACTGGTCAAACTGGCCTATGCATACCATATAGATGCATTAACACTACTGACGTTGCGCATGGCATTTTCACTGCCATTTTTCTTAGGCATCGCAGTATGGGCCTGGACTAAGCACAAGGATGCGCTTGCTAAACGCGAGTGGTTGATCTTAGTGGCGCTGGGACTGGGATATTATTTATTTAATTATCTGGATTTTCTCGGCCTGCATTCCATTTCTGCGGGACTGGAACGCCTGATCCAGTTCCTATATCCCACAATGACGGTAATACTTGCCGCACTACTCCACAG
Source organism: Sulfuriferula nivalis (assembly GCF_009937995.1). NCBI lineage: Bacteria > Pseudomonadati > Pseudomonadota > Betaproteobacteria > Nitrosomonadales > Sulfuricellaceae > Sulfuriferula > Sulfuriferula nivalis. The sequence goes on along the minus strand of NZ_AP021881.1, from coordinate 368,138 downwards.
ACGCGCCATTAAGCCTCCTGTAATAGCCGCGATGATGCTGAGTTATGTTGGCATTGCCATGGTGTTTGTGCATGATGTCAGTATCAGCCAGAGCGGCATTGCATTAGGCACATCTTTGGTTTTTGCCAGTACACTGTTCTACGCCATTTATCTGGTAGGTGCTGGGCATACCATTGCGCGCATGGGCACGATACGCTTCACTGCCTATACCATGATCATTGCCAGCATCATCAGTTTGAGCCAGTTTACTATCACCCACCCACTTGCCGCACTTATCCAGCCGCTGCCGGTCTATCAGCTAACCATCATGATGGCCATATTTTCCACCGTGTTACCCGTATTCCTGTTGACTGCAGGCATCAGCCGCATCGGCTCAGGAGAAGCATCGCTGATAGGCTCGATCGGACCTGTTTTTACCATTTACCTGGCTCACGTTTTCCTTAATGAAAACGTCTCTCTGATACAAATTGCTGGATCGTTACTCGTATTAGCTGGCGTAGTATCAGTCAGCCTCAACAGCCGCAACGAAATCAAGATAGCGCCTTAATCCCTAAGCATCTTCATCAGCACTTACTGGCTCTTAGAAATTAGCTCGATGGGACTGCATCAGATACTCATGCGACTGCATTTCTGCCAAGCGGCTTAAGGCACGCTCAAATTCGCCATCAAACAAACCGCTAGGCGCAAGCTGTGCCAGCGGGACAGCAGCGGAAAGTATCAGCTTAACTCGGCGATCATACAGCTCATCAACCAGCCATAAAAAACGTCGCGCTTCTGCCTGGGTATGTTCACCAAACTGCGGCACGCCCGACAGCAGCAAGGTATGGAAACGCGCTGCAAGCTCGATATAGTCCGCCTTACTGCGTGGTCCACCACACAATTCAGCAAACGTAAATCCTGCCACACCATCACCCTGATAGCTCGCCACTATGGTACGTCCATCAACTTGCAAACTGATGTCACGTTGACCCATATTGCCTGCCTGCGCATGAAAAATAGCGTCCAGCGCCTGTTCTGCTGTTGCGTTCAATGGTGTGTGATAGACACCCGCCTGTTCCAGCGCATTGCGCCGATAATCTGCCCCGCCATCAAGCTGCAGCACCGCCATCTGCGCCTTGATCAAATCTATGCACGGCACGAACTGACTGCGCTGCAGACCATTGCGATACAAGGCATCTGGCTCGGTATTGCTGGTGACTACCACGGCTACACCGTGATCAAGCAATCCCTGCAGCAGCCCCCGCATCAGCATGGCATCAGCTATGTCACTGATATGAAATTCGTCCAGACACAACAGGCGCATACTTTGGGAGAATTCACGTGACAAGCGAGCCAGCGGGTCAGGCTGACCTTTCATGGCAGCAAGGCGATTATGTATATCATGCATAAAATGGTGGAAATGCATGCGTTGTTTTTGCTTTAGCGGCACGCAGGCAAAGAACGCATCCATGATAAAACTTTTACCGCGGCCTACTCCACCCCATAAATAAACACCACGCATAGGATGAGGTTTAAACATACTGCGCAACAAATGTCGCAATGGAGTAGATTGCAGCAGATCATCATGCAAACGTTGCAACTCGGCTACGGCTATCTGTTGTGACGCATCCAGCACTAGTCCACGCGCAGATGCCTGCTGTTGTATGCAGACCATAACCTCATGCACCATCAAAATCCACCTTGACTGGCGCGCAACAACGCCACCACTTCGGAGCCAGTAACATGTTTTTCTCGCACCAACGACCACAAATCCTGATCAGGCAGATCGAGCAGCGCATCAAACTCGGCCAGTTGTTGCGCCGTCAGTCTGGCACAATGTTGCTGCAGAAAATGCGCGAGCACCAGATCCAGCTCCAGCATGCCACGTCGGCAACGCCAGCGCAGTCGACCCGTAATGTCGACGTCGTTCATCACTACACCGTCCGTTTCACCAGCATAGTCTTGATCTTGCCTATCGCCTGAGTCGGGTTGAGTTCCTTAGGACAGACATCGACGCAGTTCATAATGCTGTGACAGCGGAACAAACGGTAAGGGTCTTCCAGATCATCCAGACGTTCGTTCACCGCCTTATCACGGCTGTCTGCAATAAAGCGATAAGCCTGTAACAGTCCTGCCGGACCGACAAATTTATTTGGATTCCACCAGAATGAAGGGCAAGACGTAGTGCAACAGCCGCACAGGATACACTCATACAAACCATCCAGTTTAGCCCTGTCTTCAGGTGATTGCAGACGTTCAATTTCCGGCTCAGGGTCGGTATTGATCAGGTAGGGCTTAACCGACTTGTAGTGATCCATGAACTGACTCATATCCACTATCAGATCGCGTATCACTGGCAATCCGGTCAGCGGCCGCAATTCTATAGGCTGTTTCAAGCTACTTAGTGGTGTCACACAGGCGAGGCCATTACGGCCATTGATATTCATACCATCCGAACCGCACACACCTTCACGGCAGGAACGACGCACGCTTAGAGTTTCGTCCTGTTCCTTGATCATCAAAATAGCATCCAGCAGCATTTTGCCTTCTGGCGCGATGTCCAGCTCAAAGTCCTGCATATAAGGCTTGCTGTCGGTTTCAGGGTTATAGCGATAGATAGAAAAGCGCATGATAGTTCCTAATAAACGCGAGGCTTGGGCTGAAATGCGGCAACAGTCAGCGGTTTCTGCCGGACTGGTTTGTAATCAAGGCGATGACCTTCTGCAAGATAAAGTGTGTGCTTCATCCAGCCGCTGTCGTCACGCTCTGGGTAATCATCACGAGCATGGGCACCGCGACTTTCCTTGCGTGCAGCAGCAGACACCATGGTTGCCAGCGCGACTGCCATCAGATTTTCCAGCTCCAATGCTTCTATGCGCCCAGTGTTGAAGACCTTACTGTGATCGCGTAACACCACTTCTGAGAGTTTGGCCGCTATCGCCTGCATTTTCTTCACCCCGTCCTGCAACACCTCTTCATTGCGGAACACACCACAGTGTAACTGCATGGTCTTGCACATTTCCTCGCGCAATTGCGCCACGGTGATACCGTCACTTTTTTGATCCCAGCGCGTCAGTCGTGCCATGATTTTATCCAGTGCCTCATCCGCAACAGGCCGCGCGATAGGATTCTCACGACAATACTCAATCACATCATTACCAGCAGCGCGACCAAATACGATCAGATCGAGCAGTGAATTACTGCCCAGACGATTAGCGCCATGCACCGAGACACAGGCACACTCACCTATCGCGTATAGCCCAGGCACCACTTCCTCTGGCCCCGTGCCTATCGGTATCACTACTTGCCCCTGCAAATTAGTCGGAATGCCCCCCATCATGTAATGCACAGTCGGCACTACCGGAATCGGATCCTTGGCAGGGTCAACATGCGCAAATTTCTTCGCCAGATCGCTAATCCCTGGCAAACGCTGCTGTATTACATCAGCACCGAGATGATCGAGTTTGAGCAGCACATGATCACCATTTTCACCACAACCACGCCCCTCGAATATCTCTACCGCCATCGCCCGCGACACCACGTCACGACTGGCCAGATCCTTGGCATTGGGCGCATAACGTTCCATGAAACGCTCGCCATTTTTGTTAACCAGATAACCACCTTCACCGCGCACACCTTCGGTCACCAGCACGCCCGCGCCATGAATGCCTGTGGGATGAAATTGCCAGAACTCCATATCTTCCAGTGGGATGCCCGCGCGCAGCGCCATACCCAGCCCATCACCAGTATTGATGAGCGCATTGGTGGTCGCCGAGAAAATCCTCCCCGCGCCACCCGTCGCCAGTATGGTCGCACGCGCTTCGATGAAAATCGGCTCACCAGACTCTATACCTATCGCTACTACACCCTGCGCATAGCCCTGCTCGTCCATCACCAGATCGACGGCAAAATATTCCTCAAAGAAATGCGTGCGTGCCGCGATATTGCGCTGATACAAGGTATGCAGCATGGCGTGACCAGTACGGTCAGCCACCGCACAGGTTCGCACCGCAGGTGCACCGCCGTATTCCTGAGTCATGCCGCCGAACGGACGCTGATAGATTTTGCCGTTATCCAGCCGATCAAATGGCATGCCGTAGTGCTCCAACTCGATCACCGCTTCATTGGCATGGCGGCACATAAATTCAATCGCATCCTGATCGCCAAGATAATCCGAACCCTTAACCGTGTCGTACATGTGCCAGTGCCAGTTATCCGCACTCACATTGCCGAGGCTGGCGGCGATACCGCCCTGTGCCGACACGGTATGCGAACGGGTGGGAAACACCTTGGACACCACTGCCACTTTGATATCGGCCTCGGCCAGCTGCAAAGCGGCGCGCAATCCGGCACCGCCACCGCCGATAATCACTGCATCAAATGTACGCTTGGCAATCGTCATAATCCGCTCCACAAAATTTGCACCGCCCAGGCGGCGTAAACCACCAGCGCCAGTATCACCGCCACGTGCAACGCCAGACGAATCAGCGTGGGATGGACATAATCCATAAAAATATCGCGCATCCCCACCCAGGCATGTAGCAACAGACTTAACACGAACAGCAGGCTAACCAGTCGCACCGGCTGACTATGGAACAGCGTGTGCCACGCAGCGTAATCAAGCACCGGCTGCAACAGCAAATAACCCACCATGAACAAGCTATACAGCGCCATCACTACTGCGGTGACGCGTTGCGCCAGCCAGTCTTTCAGGCCGTAATGCGCACCACTGACTATCCGGTCTACCATATTTTTACTCCGATCAGCAGGGTAAGCGCGATGCTAACTACCAGCACCAGTTTGGCACTGAAACGCGCCTGCGGCAGCTTGACGCCGATATCCAGATCCAGCGCCAGATAACGCAGACCCATGCAAAAATGATGTAAATAAGCCCAGATCACTATTATCAGTGCCAGTTTTGCCAGCGGCGATTGAAACCAGGACTGCACCTCGGCAAAACCTTGCGCCGAACTCAGCGACTGCTGCAATACATATAACAACAGCGGCAACAGCAGGAACAGCAGCGCGCCGCTGGCACGGTGCATGATGGAGACTATGCCCGGCAACGGCAGCCTGATTTTCAGCAGATTTAAATAAACAGGACGACGGGTAGCCATAGTTTTCCTAATTGAGCTCATCAAAATAATAATGATGTTCAGTATTCACATAACTCATACGCCATTCCACCGGCTGATTCTTGTAGGTAAACGCCACCCGTTCTATGCATAACAGCGGCGCACCCACATCAACACCCAGTAGCGCTGCAACCTGCGCATCAGCCAGTGCCGCGCGTATACGTTCCTGTGCCGAGATAATCCGTATCTGATATTGGGTTTCATACAACGAATACAGCGTACCCTTGTAGGCATTGACGTGCTCTTCGACCATCACGCTGGAAATACCCTTGAGCAGGGTCGCTGGCAAACGAATATCGTCATATACCACTGCCTCGCCAGACAAGGTCAGCACCCGCTGCATCTGCACCAGCGCGCTGCCGCTACGAATATCCAGACGTCTGGCAATCTGCGCATCAGCCTTACCACGACCAAAATTAACAAAACGACTCTGCGGATATTCCTGCTCTCCCGCCAGATTACGCAAATGCAAAAAGCGGTAGGTCGTGCCATCATCGGCATGGGTAGCCACAAAAGTGCCTTTACCCTGACGCCGCATCAGCATATTTTCCGCAACCAGCTCATTAATGGCTTTGCGCACCGTGCCCTGACTCACCTGATACCGGCGCGCCAACGCCATTTCGCTAGGGATCATTGCACCCGGCTGCCACTCTCCATCGGACAGGCTGCGTGTGATCAGCCGCTTGATCTGCTCATACAGCGGCATGAAGTTAGGAGTTAATTGTTCATTCATCATCGTGGACGAAGTATAGCGTACATTTTTAACAGAAGTCTATGATGTCTTATATAAGACATAAACATTCCTAGAATGATGGAGGACTACCTGAACTCACCAATGTACAAACCTCCGCACCCACATTACGAAAACGATGGGGCTGGCGGCTGTTGAAATAATAGGCATCACCCACACTCAATACGCGGGTTGATTCACCCACTGTGACTTCCAGCTGACCCGACAAAATAATGCCACCCTCTTCACCTTCATGTCGCAGCATCACCAACCCCGTATCTGCACCCGCTTCATAACGCTCATACAGTATCTGTAACACATGCCCCGCCCGTGCTGAACCGATTTGACGGTAAGAAATACCGTCGCCCCCGCTAATCTCGGTCAGCTCGCTGGCACGATAAAACACATTGCTTTCCACAGGCGGCAATTCGTCTGAGAAGAATTCCGCCAGCGTCATCGGTATGCCTGCCAGTATGCGTTTGAGCGCACTCACCGAGGGTGAAGTACGCCCCGACTCTATCAGTGAAATAGTCGCATGAGCGACCCCCGCCTGTTTGGCTAAAGCACGCTGTGATAACTGACGACGCAATCTGACCATGCGCAAACGAAAACCCACTTCCTGATCCACATTCACCCCCAAGTGTTAAAACTGTTAAACATACAATAACACTAAGATAGCACAACCCAATTAAATCAGTCACTTAAATTAACTCAGATACAGTCTTGACAGTAAGTATTGAACACCCCGACACTGGCTACATTGTTCATCTAGGAGCTACCGTGTCACACCTGCCGAATCTCGATCACTACTGGCTGCCGTTTACTGCCAACCGCCAGTTCAAAAGCATGCCTCGTCTGTTCAAGGCAGCAAAGGGCAACTACTACACCACCATAGACGACCGCACGCTGCTCGACGGCACCGCCGGCCTGTGGTGCGTTGCCGCCGGCCATGGCCGCGAGGAAATTGCCAGTGCCGTAGCGCAGCAGTTGCGCACACTGGATTACGCTCCTGCTTTTCAGAACAGCCACCCGCTGGCGTTCGAAGCTGCGGAACGCCTGGCGCAATTCATGCCGCAAGGTCTCGACCGTATCTTCTTTACCGGCTCAGGCTCCGAGTCTGCCGATACCGCGCTGAAAATCGCACTGGCGTATCACCGCGTCACCGGCAATCCGTTGCGCAACAAGCTGATCGGACGCGAGCGCGGCTATCACGGCGTCAACTTCGGTGGGCTTTCAGTTGGCGGTATCGCCGGTAACAGCAAATCATTCGGTAATGGTCTGGCAGGCGTCGACCATATTCGTCACCCGCTGGATATCGCACGCAACGCCTTTACCCGCGGCTTGCCGCAGGATGGCGGCATCGCCCTCGCCAACGAATTCGAACAGCGCATCACCACCCTGCACGACCCGGCCACTATCGCCGCGCTGATTGTTGAGCCCATGCAAGGTTCGGCAGGCGTAGTATTACCGCCAGTAGGCTACCTCAAGCGCCTGCGCGAGATCTGCGACAAATATGGCATCCTGCTAATTTTCGACGAAGTCATTACCGGATTTGGTCGTCTCGGCACCACATTCGCCTCGGATTACTTTGGCGTCGTACCGGACATCATCACCTGCGCCAAAGCACTGACCAACGGTGCCGTGCCCATGGGTGCTGTCGCGGTTAAGCGCGAAATCCACGACGCGTTCATGAGCAACAGCCCGGCTAATGCCATAGAGTTGCCGCACGGCTATACCTACAGCGGGCACCCCGTCGCCTGTGCCGCAGCTATTGCCACACTCGACATATTCACCAATGACAAACTAGTGGAACGCTCCGCCGGCCTCAGCGGACACTTTGAACTAGCCGCGCACAGCCTGAAGGGCATCCCCTACGTCAAAGACATACGCAACATGGGTCTGGTGGCTGGTATCGAACTGGAGCCAACCCCGGGCAGACCAGGTGCGCGCGCATTTGCCACTTATCTCAAGTGCTATGAAATGGGAGTCCTGGTGCGTTATACCGGTGACGTCATCGCTATTTCGCCGCCGCTCACCATCGAGAAACACGAAATCGACCGTATTTTCAGCTGCATCGCTGAAGCCCTTACCGAACTTGCCGCCGAAGGCGAGCAAGGGATGGATCCAACCCGCTACCTCAAAAACGAGCAGCTATGGGCCGCACACCAACAGGAAATTCATCAACAGCAAGCCACTCTGGAGCAAACAGCATGACCACGCAACAAGCAACACAGCAGATCGTCGGCCACTATATAGATGGTCGCAACGTCGCAGGTAGCGGCGAGCGCATGGGCGACATTTACAACCCGGCAACCGGCAAGATACAAGCGCAGGTGAGCTTTGCCACCGCAGACGAAGTCCGTCTCGCCATCACCGCGGCAGAAGAAGCTTTCCCTGCATGGTCGGCTACACCGCCACTGAAGCGCGCTCGCGTCATGTTCAAATTCAAAGAATTGCTGGAACAAAACAGTGATGAGCTGGCACGCGCGATTACACTGGAACACGGCAAGACCATCAATGATGCCCGTGGTGAAATCATTCGTGGCATCGAAGTCGTTGAATTCGCCTGTGGTATTCCACATTTGCTCAAGGGCGAGTTCAGCGATCAGGTCGGTACCGGCATCGACACGCACAGCATGCGCCAGCCACTGGGCGTGGTTGCAGGCATCACCCCGTTCAACTTTCCGATCATGGTACCGCTGTGGATGATCCCGATGGCGCTCGCCACAGGCAATACTTTCGTACTCAAACCATCAGAGCGTGACCCCAGCGCCAGCCTGATGCTGGCCGAACTGCTGGCGCAGGCTGGTCTGCCAGCAGGGGTATTCAATGTAGTACAAGGCGACAAGCTTGCCGTCGATACACTACTGGAAGACAAGCGCGTACAAGCCGTGAGCTTCGTCGGCTCAACGCCAATTGCCGAATACATCTACACCACCGGCACTGCACGTGGCAAACGCGTACAGGCGCTGGGTGGTGCCAAAAACCATCTGGTAGTCATGCCTGATGCCGACCTTGATCAGGTTGCTGATGCACTCATAGGCGCTGGCTTTGGTTCGGCAGGCGAACGCTGCATGGCAATCACCGTCGCCGTTGCGGTAGGCGGCGTCGGCCCGGCACTGGTGGCAAAACTGGCAGAAAAAACCCGCAGCATACGTATTAACCAGGGCTTGGACGAAGAAGCCGATATGGGCCCGCTGGTCACCCCACAGCACTTTGCCAAGGTCAGAGATTACGTCGATTCCGGCGTCGCCGAAGGCGCCACACTGGTCATCGATGGCCGCGACTTCAAGCTGGCAGGGCACGAAGACGGGTTCTTCATGGGTCCTTGCCTGTTCGACAATGTCACCACCGATATGAAAATTTATCAGGAAGAGATATTCGGACCGGTGTTATCAGTTATGCACGTCAATGATTTCGAAACTGCACTGAAGCTAATCAACGACCATGAATTCGGCAATGGCGTTGCCATCTTCACGCGTGACGGCGATACTGCACGCGAATTTGGACGTCGGGTACAGGTCGGCATGGTCGGCATCAACATCCCACTACCAGTGCCGATTGCATTCCACAGCTTTGGCGGCTGGAAACGCTCACTGTTCGGCGACCATCACGTCTACGGTCCGGAAGGCGTGCGCTTCTACACCCGTCTCAAAACCTTGACCACACGTTGGCCAGCCGGCACCCGGTTAGCCGCAGAATTCGTCATGCCTACCATGAAATAGGCAAGCACGAGTCCGTTGCCAGTTCAGCATAACTGAAACTGGCAACGGCTTACGATACGCTTCATCGCATAATTCCAGTTGATCAAATTTTTGCCTTCTACGATAAACACTGTTTGAATAAAGGTTTCTGCAACAGCTTCACAATTTCAATGTAATATCTTCAACACAACGCACTGAACAAAAAATACTAATATCGTCCATATTTTTGAATGATGGAATCTAATAAAAAATGAAAAATAGATCATCTTCTTCATCATTTCAACGCAATCGCATGCTGCTCTACAGCGGCATGACGCTGGCCATCATTATTATGGTATTTATCGTGCTGTTTGCGTTAATAAAAATGCGTCAAATGACCGATGAGCGGACTGCCATCACCACAGAAAATATGGCTAAGTCTATGGAACAAACCTACGACGGCCTGATTGATACCATAGACATTGCGCTACTTACTACAGCCGATGAACTAAGCGGGCAAATACATAGCGGAGATATGAGTTCACAATCAATTGAACAATATCTGGTACGCCAAAAGTCGCGCCTACCCAGTATCGCTTTCATACGCGTGACCGATGAGCATGGCAATATCGTATATGGGCAGGACATTCTTAACCCCCACGTCAATGTTTCTGACCGTGAGCATTTTAAAACGTTAAAGAACAACGCTAATGCGGGCTTATATATCAGCAGCCCATTGTTTTTAAGAACAAACAATAAATGGGTATGGTTATTTGCCAGACGTATCAACAAGCCAGATGGTTCATTTGACGGAACCGTAACTGCCAGTATTTATGTCGACAAACTGGATGAAATGCTGACTAAGACCACATTAAATACGGGCGATGTCGCGACGCTGCGCGATGCACAACTCGGGGTTATTGCACGCCATGTGTTTAACCTAAACAAACCTGTTATTCCCGGTAATAAAAAAATTGCCCAGCCTTTTGCTGATGCGCTTAGGGCAAATCCACAGCTAGGCACCTACATTAGCGGGGGAACAAGTATTGATGCTATCAGCCGCACGCAATCCTATCGACGTAGCGCAAAATATGGCTATTACGTTAATGTCGGGATATCAAGAGAAGCCGCATTGGAAGTATGGCACAAACAGGCATGGACACTTGCTGGACTGGTGGCTGCGTTTATTTTAGCAACATTAGCATTTGCACGACTCATCACCAGCGCCTGGCATAACCAGGAAAAAAGCATGGTGACACTTACTGAAGCACAAGAAATAGCGAATCTCGGCAACTATACTATCGACTTAAAAACCGGCCACTGGACCAGCTCGACTACACTTGATCGAATTTTAGGCATTACCCCAGACTATCCTCACGATGCACAACGAATAAGGTTAGATTGTGATCGCGAAGCGAGCCACAATCTGAACCGTTTGTTGGACAAGCCCGGCATGGCTGGGGCGGGTGTTGCTTGAGCGCTTATGGAAATATCTTTTTGACTATGCTGGCATAACTGGACGCGTTACGCATCCCACCCGCCATTTCACGACCTTCACGTTGCCATTGCAGCAACTTATTCTATTCAACTCACCGTTTTTAGTCGGCTTTTCGGGCATGTTAACCCAATTTCAGCCTTCTTCAGGGCGAGCACGGCCATACCTGCCTAGTCTGGCAGGTGGGCGGTGTGGGCTGGTTTAGCGCATGGTCTCCCACCCTGTGTCATCTGCTCTGTGTTCCCGTTTTATAGATGGGGCTGATGTGGCTAGCGGTATCGCTTTGATACGTGTGCGCACTATCTTCATCACCCCACCGCAACATTGGCAACGTATCGCTGGTCTGGGTTGCGCTGGCGGCGGATTGTTCCGTCGCCATAGGTGGGTCAGCTGTAGCTGGGTGAGTAGTTTGCTATTGGGATGCAGGTAGCCAAAGTTGCGGGCGCGGCGGTAGCCTTTGGGCAGAATGTGTTGCAGTATCAGTCGCAGGAAGGCTACACCACTCAAGGTACGGGTTTCCATTTGTTTGGTTTGGCTGTTCCGGTAACGGAAGGTGACCTGACCATGCCGGTCGGAGAGGATGTCTTTCTCCTGTATCACCCCCCGATACAGATAGCGCCCAAGGTAGATCAGAGCGTGCTGTCCAGTGCCGACGGCTTTGCAATCCACCACCCAATCGGTCGGGTAATCGTTTGGCAGGGTGAGTCCTGCTTGTCTGATGCCTGCCAGTAATTTGGCACGAAATACTTTGGCCAGGGCTTTGTGGTTAAACAGGTAGTTGCCGTGTTTATGACGCATGCGTCGCTGTTTGGGGTTAAAGGCGACAGCGGGCATGACGAGATGCACATGGGGGTGATAGTCCAGTCGGCGGTTATGGGTATGCAGTACAGTCACCGCCCCTGCGCTGCCGCGCAGCTTGTTGTCGTTTTGGCTGAAGGTGTTGACTGTTTCCCACGCGCAGCGTGTGATCAAGTCATACATGACGCGCTGATGTTGCCAGGCCAGTGTGCGCAACTGGGCGGGCACGGTGAAGGTGAGCATGAAGTAGTTGGCGGGGATGGATTTGTGTAATTGCTGGTCTATCCAGCGCTGTGATTCGTGCGCCTGGCAATGCGGGCAATGCCGATGACCGCAGGAATGTGGCAGGTAGCTGGGTGTTTGACAATCATCACAGGCAAGTTGCATCCTCGGGCTCATCTGGCTACGGCAGGTTTGAAAGGCGGTTAAGGCAGCTTGCTGGCTGGGCAATAGGTGATGACCGTGTTGTGCAAGCAGTTTAGCTGCGTAGGTTGCTACGATGTGCGCCAGTCTGATCATTTGACTTTGCCCCAATGAATGTGGAATTTCTCCATTAATTGATTAAGGCGAGTGTGTGCGCTCTGATGGCGTTGTTCGGTGAGGTGGGTGTAGCGGATGGTGGTGAGGATGGACTGGTGTCCGAGTATCTGCTGAATTTCGAGTAAATCGATGCCAGCTTCTATCAGGTGGGTGGCATAGCTGTGGCGCAGGCTGTGTGGTGTAATTCTTTTTTTAAGCCACAGTCACGGGTCACTTGACCCAAGGTGGTCTGGATACCACCACGATCCAGCGGGGTGCGTGCCAAGTGCGATTTGGCAAGACCGCCGTGTCGATTAGGAAAGAGCAAGCTTGGGTTGCGATGGGTGAGCCAGAAACGGCGCAATACCTGCAAGGTGTTCTCTGATAACGGCACCAATCGATCACGGTTGCCTTTGGCGTTGCGTACTTGCACCCGCATCCGATCCGCATCGATATCCCCTACCTGCAAGCGTAAGCCTTCGCCTAATCGTAAGCCCAGGCTGTAGAGGGTGAAGAAGAATACGCGGTAGCTCAATACGCGGGTGGCCATGAAGATTTGTTGTGCCTGGGCGACGGTAATGATGTCGGGCAGGCTATATGACTTGGGTGGTTTAACCAGATCCGCACCTGGCCAGGGTTGGCTGAGTACATGGGCATAATAGAACTTCAGTCCATACAGATCATGTTTGAGCGTACTCCATGAATGGGTATCCAGGATGCGAACAAAATAGTCGGTTAATTGTGGCTTGGTGAGCGCGTCTATCTGGTCATTAAAATACACCGCTGCGCGCCGTACGCCGTGTGAATACAAGGCGATGGTTTTAGGCTGCATGCCTCTGAGCTTGAGGCAATTCAGCAGTCGCTGGTGATTGTGCTCGAAGTGCGCGGGGATGGGTGTGGGGGCTGTCAATGTCGTCTCCTCGTGGTACAGTAATCAAAATTCCATTGCTGGGGGAGACGAAATTATGCTGCGTAATTTGATGGTTCGGGAATATTTCTCCGCGATAGCGGCTTCGTTCAACATTGGCAACAACTGGTCACCCCGGATTTGCGTCAGGAAGTACAGGCATATCTGAATAAAGCGCTTGAACACAATCTGAAAATAGAACAGGAATACTGGATAACTCGCCAAAGTGATGGATCTAAACGCTGGGTACGCAATAAGGGAATGGTCGTACTGAATGCACATAACATACCTCTCGCTATAGTCGGTACCCTGCAAGATATTACCGAACGCAGGCAGACTGAGTTGGCAATCGAAGAACTGGCTCATTTTGATCAGCTGACAGGCTTGCCCAATCGTTTATTATTAAATGACCGTTTCAAATATGCGATCAACCTGGCCCAGCGTAACAATGAACCCATAGCGGTACTATTCCTCGATCTTGATCATTTTAAAGATATCAATGACACACTAGGTCACAGCATAGGCGACAAAGTTCTGATGGAAATAGCAAATCGACTTAAGTCTGTACTGCGCGAACAAGATATTCTGTCACGCCAGGGTGGAGATGAGTTTATTCTGATCCTGCCTAACACCGATGCTGATGGTGCAGCACTGGTAGCTTCCAAGCTAATCGAAATAATTGCACTACCATGCCTTATCGAACAGCATGAATTATCCGTTACAGCATCTGTTGGCATCGCCATCTACCCCAATGACGGCACCACTCTCGAATTACTATCCAAAAATGCCGACATTGCAATGTATCGAGCCAAGAATGAGGGGCGCAACCAATTCAGTTTTTACACGCCTGAAATGCAAACACAATATGCACGTAAGTTGACTCTGGCCAATGCACTACGTCACGCATTGGAACGCAACGAATTGCAGCTGCATTACCAACCGCAATTGTCGATTAATACAGGGCATATCATCGGCGTGGAAGCCTTGCTGCGCTGGTATCACCCTGAGCTGGGAATGGTGTCACCAGCCGAGTTCATTCCTATAGCCGAAAGTAACGGACTTATTATCGCAATTGGAGAATGGGTTTTGCGTACTGCAGCACAGCAATTGAAATACTGGATAGTCAGTGGCTTTAAGCCTATGGTGATGGCAGTTAATTTATCCGCCGTACAATTCCGCCAGAGTAATTTACCAGAACTCATCACCAGCATCCTGGATGAAGTCGAGTTACCGCATCAATATTTTGAGCTTGAATTAACTGAAGCAGTGGCAATGGATAACCCACTGACTGCCATAGTCGTCATGGACAAGTTACATGATCAAGGTATCCGCATGGCCATTGATGACTTTGGCACCGGCTATTCCAGCCTGAGTTATCTAAAAAAATTCAATGTATATAAGCTTAAAATAGACCAGTCCTTTGTAAGAGACATCATTGTCGATCTTGAAGACAGAGCTATCGTAACCGCCATCATTAATTTGGCCAGCAATCTTGGTTTGCAGACTATAGCAGAAGGGGTAGAAACGGCTGAGCAACTGGACTTCCTGCGTTCACAAGGCTGCAATGAGGCTCAAGGCTACTACTTTAGCAAACCTCTGACAGCGGCTCAGTTTGAGGACTACGCAAGGGCAATGAAATAAGGATGTTCAATGCCCTTGTTTTGCTGGTTTATGCGAAAACATGAAGATAGCAATCACAATCAACGCAACTAATGTCGCCGAAGCCGAATAACGGCTTAACGCCAGCCCACCCTTACTGATAGGTTTATCCAGAAAGTCACCAACCACCGCACCAAGCGGCCGGGTAAGTATGAATGCTGCCCAAAAAAGCACGGTGTGTGAAATTCTGGTTCGGTAATACGCCACAGCAATAATCGCCAACATCGCACCAAACACAATAGCACCACCGCCATATCCGAGACCTGCCGTATCCGCCGTCCAATCACCAAGCGCCGTACCCAGCGTTTGTGAAAACATGATGGTGATCCAGTAGTACATCTCTGATTTAGGTGAGCTCACACTATCCACCGCTATCGTACCCAGTGCGCGATACCAGATAAACAGAGATGCCATCAGTAAAGTAAACAGAATTGCTGTACCACCCGCATAACCGATACCCAGCGAACGATCTGCAAAATCTGCCAGCGTCGTGCCAACTGTGGTTGTGGCAATAATGGTTGTCCAGTAAATGACAGGATGAAACTTCTTGGCAGCAATCTGCACAATGACCGCAACCATAAATATGGCCGCAAATATCCCGGTACTGAGCAGATAACCGAGACGCATGGACATGGATACTGCATCACCGCCAGTCTCACCTAACGTAGTGGCAAAAATTTTGATTATCCAGAACACCAGCGTTACCTCTGGCACCTTACTGAATATCGCTTGCTGTTTTGTATTCATTGTTCTATTCCGTTTTAGTCATTGTCAAGTTGCCGTGGCATCAAGATGTAGCCAACCATTAATCCGGATTGGCACCCTCAGCTTTGTTTTCCAATAACGCACCTGTCTGTGCATCAACGCCTACTTCCTGAGTGACCTTGCCGTTCTGAATGTCGAACGAATAGCGCAGCCCGCTACCACCAGTCTCTTTTTCCAGCTCTTCATCGGTAATTTTGCCTGGGTGAGCTTTCAATGCGATTGCACGCGCTTCAGTCATTGTCACCTTAGCATGTTTTGCCAATGCTACACCTGTATAAGCCTGCGCACTCACCGCACCCAACAACAACACCAATGCCACTGCTATTACGCTTTTATTCTGAACCATGATGGAACTCCTTTATTAAAACAGCGCAACGAAATGTTTTGCCATATTCACAGAGTAAGGGGTCAACACTTAACTAATACTTAAAAATTACGTTATTTTTTATTTAGCACCTTTCCAAATTCATTCATGAATTATCGCCGAACACCGTTAAAATATCGGCAGACCACCATGAAAGGCGCACAATGTTTAGGGAAAGCTGGGTAATCTACGCGCTAGGATCGGCATTCTTTGCCGCACTCACCGCAGTTTTTGGCAAAATCGGTGTTACCGGGCTGAACTCCAACCTGGCCACACTGATCAGAACCATCGTCATCCTCGCTATCATTGCCAGCATCGTTTCGTTGCGTAGCGAATGGCAGAAACTCGATCTGATCTCAGCACGCAGCTGGCTGTTTCTGGTGCTGTCAGGTGTAGCTACCGGGCTTTCGTGGCTATGCTACTACCGTGCCCTGCAACTGGGGCCGGTATCGAAAGTCGCACCGATAGACAAACTCAGTGTCGTGCTTGCCATCGCACTAGGTATCATATTTCTCGGGGAAAAACTGAGCTGGACTGTCGCACTGGGCGGCATGCTTATCGCAGCTGGCTCCGTCATTATTATTGCGTTCTGACTTACCCCTCTCATGCTGCCAACCTCCTGCATCGTCAATGATGATGTCGATGATGGGCATCCGGAAAATGTGCATGTTCGTGTGACAAGGGTTCATGCCGATGCGGGTGGCTATGCATGCTGCCAAGTGGCGGCTGATTATCATGATGGTGCTGATGATGCTCATCGTGGGAATGCTCGTGCTCATGTTCCATGACTTCATGGGTATGCCTGTGCACATGATGCTCCGTCAAATGCAGCCACACGCCCAGTGCCATTAGCAATCCAGCTATGATCAGTGGCAGTGTAAGTGGTTCGCCCATCAGTAATGCAAGCAGCGCGCCAAAGAACGGCGCTACAGCAAAATACGCACCTGTACGCGCTGTGCCCAAATGACGCATTGCCACCACGAACAACGTCAGGCTCACCCCATAGGCGAACAGCCCCACCACCATTGCGCCAACCACATGCGGCACAGAGGGAAATGCAGCACCCAGCCATAAAGCCAGCAGCAAATTCACGCTACCCGATACTAGACCCTTCACGGAAGCGATCCAGGTCGCATCGCTAAGTGACGCCTTGCGCGTCAGATTATTGTCGATACCCCATGCCAGGCATGCCCCCAGCACCGCCAGCATCGGCCATAGTTGCACTGCACCAGCTTGCGACGGCCAGCTTAGTACCAGCGCACCAGCGACGATAAACAGCATACCCAGCGCAATACGCCGGTCAAAATTTTCCCTGAACACAAACCACGCCAACAACGCGGTAAACACACTCTCGGCATTCAGCAACAGTGAAACGCCAGAAGCTGCCATATTCGTCAGCCCCGTCATCAACAACACAGGCGCAACCATCCCACCCATCACTACCGCGCCTGCAAACCAGGGCAGCTCGTTGCGCGGCAGGTGAACGGCGGGTGCATGGATCAGATAACGATAAAGCGTCAGGCCAATTCCCGAACCAAAATACAGCAATCCTGCCAGGAGCCACGGATCAATACCACCGAGCAACAACTTAGCCAGTGGTGTGCCTGCACCAAATAGCAATGCAGCTCCTAATGCCGCAGGTACACCCAGTTGTCGCAATCCGGCGATCCAGTTCATTTATTCAACTTTCATATTAATACGTCATACACATCATTTCATCATGGGCACGCCACAGCAAGCTTCCACTATAGGGGAAAAATAACAGTCACTACCAAACCCGAGCCCGACGAATTATCTGATAGCTCCAGATCAGCATGATGCACTGCTGCAATATTACGCACGATGGCCAGCCCCAGTCCGCTGCCAATCACTTCCGTACCTTCGCGCCGATAGAAGCGATCAAACACACGTTCACGCTCATCAGCTGGAATCCCGCTGCCATTATCAATCACCTGCAACACTGCGTGACCCGTTTCGCGCGCAACACAAAGTCGCACCTGACTTCCATCGGACGAATAGCGGATTGCGTTATCAACCAGATTGCTGATCAAAGTACGCAAATCAACCTGCTGTCCCGACACCCGAACATCAGGCTGCAACTCAAGCCGTAATTCGGTCTGGTGTGCTTCAGCTAAGGGCATAAAATCCTGAGCAACTTCATACGCTAATGCGCTTAAATCGACGTCCGTAAACTGTGCCTGCTCCAAACGTGGCTCGCTACGCGCCAGTGTCAGCAACTGTTGCACCAGATGAATACTGCGATCCACACGCTGGTTAAGTTTGGTAAAAGCAATCGTCCGCTGCTCGTCACCTGAAGTACGTTCAGTCAGTTGCAATTGCAACTTCAACGCCGTCAACGGGCTACGTAATTCATGTGCCGCATCCGCAACAAATGCCCGCTGCGACTGCATTGCCTGATCCAGACGCATGAGTAATTGATTGAGTGCTATAACCATGGGTTTAATTTCTTGTGGTAAATCCGTTTCATCCAGCGGCTGCATGGCATCGGCATGACGCGTTGCTAAAGCGGTGGTTACATCTTGCATGGGGCGCAAACTACGCCCCACTGACCACCAGATCAACCCCGCCAGCAATGGGATAAGCACAAAAAACGGCATCAACATACGCAATGCCAGCGCCGCCGCCAATTCCTCACGCACCGTCATCGGCTGCGCAACCTGAATAAATTGCCCGCGCCGCTGGGTGTTGTACAACCGCCAAGGTTGCTGCCGGTAATTCACTGTATGCAAACCCGTAGCGACATAACGGGGTAAAGCACGTGACGGATACGATACGAACAATGGCTTACCCTGCGCATCCCACACCTGAATAACATTATCTTCTTCGGGATCTTCATCATCCGCAGTTACCACTGGTAATTGGCTAGAGCCGGGCAATGACAACGCGATTTGCTTGATCTGGTAATCGAATAGCTCATTCGCCTCGTCCTGTGCCAGCAAGTACATGCTCAAGCCCGCGATACCAGTGCTGATCAGCATGCCGACGATAAGCCAGAGCAACAGACGTTGCCGGATAGAATTCATATTGCAGCCACTTTATAACCTACTCCGCGCACATTGCGTATAAAGTTGGTACCAAGCTTTTTACGCAAATGATGTATATAGACTTCCACAGCATTGCTACCAATTTCCTGATCCCAGCCGTAGAGCTTTTCTTCCAGCTCAGCCAGTGACAGCACCCGCTCGGGCGGATCGAGCAAGGCTTGCAACAGGGCAAACTCACGCGCAGACAAATTCAGCACGCTACCATTCAGAAACACCTCCCGACTTGCCGGGTTGAGTGTCACCCCGCCATATGCAATTATCGGCTGGGCACGCCCTGCCTGACGGCGTAACAGCGCACGCACGCGTGCAAACAATTCATCCAGATCAAATGGCTTGACCAGATAGTCGTCTGCTCCCGCATCCAGACCACTCACTCTGTCCGCCGTTGCATCACGCGCGGTAATAATCAGTACCGGCAACATGCCACCACGCTGCCGATACTCGCTTAACACCTGCAAGCCCTGTTTCTTCGGCAATCCCAAATCGAGCAGCAACAAATCATACACATCGTTACCCAGCGCCAGCTCGGCACTGCGCCCGTCACGTACCCAGTCTACCGCATAGTTCTCGCCCACCAGCGCCTCATGCAGGCTCTCGCCTATCATTGCATCATCTTCTACCAACAGTAAACGCATGGCTGACCTTAATCCTGATTATTACTCAGCCGAGCTGGCTGTAAGTAGTTGCTGTTTTTGCTGCATAGATAAGTATGCAATCAAAATCACTATAGCGCCAAGAAATACACCGCTGATACCGATAGTTCCAAAACCCAAACCGCCAACATTGACAGGCTGCGACAGCAGATCACCCATAGAAGCGCCAAATGGGCGAGTCAGTATGTAAGCCAGCCAGAATGCCAATACCGCGTTCAGTTTAAATCGATAATAGGCCAGTGCGATTACCGCTATAACCGAGCCAAACATCAATGCTGATATTGCATAGCCCAAAGCCATATGCTCGGCCACCAGATCACCCGCCGCTGTACCCAGCGCAAAGGTAAACAGGATGGCTGCCCAGTAAAACAATTCGCGTCTGGCTGTGTAAATGCTGTGTATAGACAAGGTTTTCTCACTCGCATACCACAACGCAAATACGACGGCTAAAGCGATGCTGAACACCACAGTAATGGTGACCAGACTCACGCCCAGATTGTCCACCAGGTTATCGGTAATCAGAGTACCCACCACACTGACCATGACTACCACCAGCCAATAACTGACAGGTACATAGCGTTTTAATTTGAACTGAATCAACAGCGCAAACACCAGCAAGCCACTCATCACCCAGGATGTATTGATCAGCCCCAGCTTCATGGTAAACGCCAGAAAATCCGCGGCCGTTTCACCGACTGTCGTGGCCATGATTTTTATTACCCAGAAAAACAGCGTGATTTCAGGCACACGGTTAAATAATTTATTCATGATATCGCCTCAAAGTATTAATTGGTTGGAGGATAAAACAGGAATACTTAACTGTTACTTAAAACCGCCACAGGGTCTGGATATCAGGTCGATACATACATCAATTTACGCACCAGATTTCATGGTAGGATGCGAAAAAATAGCAGATGCTTCATGGTTAGCTATCTACCTGTTCTGGCTGGAATTCCCCGACATCGGATGCTCCATCTTTGATTTTTTGATTTGTAACCGGATAACTTATATAAAACTTTATGACCACCATCAATACCCGAATCGCAACAATAGATGACCTTGCAGCCACGGCCACACTATTTGACGCCTATCGCCAGTTTTACGAACAAGCACCAGACCTGCCATTAGCCACGGACTTCATTCGTAACCGTATACAGAACGACGAGTCTGTTATTATTCTTGCGCTCGATGAACACCAGCAGGCTATTGGCTTCTGCCAGCTTTACCCCACCTTCTGTTCGGTAGAGGCAAAACCAATTTACACGCTTTATGACTTGTTTGTAGCGCCAGCAGCCAGACGCTCTGGCGCAGGTAAACTACTATTACAACGTGCCGAGCAGTTAGCCGTCGACAACGGTAAATCGCGCATGGATCTGACAACAGCAAAAACCAACAAACCTGCGCAAGCCGCATACGAAAAACTAGGCTGGGTCAGGGATGACATCTTTTATGCGTACAGTAAATATATTGGAACCTGAGTCAGGTGTACCAGATCATGAGTTACTTAAACAACATTACAGTAATATGAAGATTCACTTGCCTGCCACCATATACAAACGCCAGCGGACAGGAGGATGCAGCATAAGCCAGCCAGCCGATTTTGTCGTGCCAGCTAACAATTCCCGCAAACCCCGAACCGCCTCAGCCGCACCCATTGCTTGCGCCGCTTGATGATCAACCCACAATTCAAACGACCAATGCAATACCAGCCAACCTAAAAGAAACCCGCCTAAACTTAACCAGTCACGCATATCCGAAGGTGTATCAGGAAGCATCACCGTCAATATCAGCACTGGCAATATGGCAGTCAGACGATGCAGCCAGTTGCTATGCACCAGAGCACGCGCCAGCGCAAAACGTAGCCCATCAGCCCCTAAACGCTCCACCATATAAGAAGAAGTAAATATCTGGCTGTGCTGAGGCAATAACCCTGCGGTAACAATAAATGGTGCAGCATATTCGACCAGCACCACTGGGATATTAGCTAACTGAGTACGCTCAGGGTTGTTATGCAATGCTGCCAACGTTGCGTCCATCGCTACCCATAATGGTCCGTCTACCACCTCGGTGATGATGAGCGCGCGGCAAATAGCGGGGCCATACCAGAATCCTGCCAGCACCAAACCTCCCTGATACAGACTGGAGAACATTACATAGGTTGCGTTTTTGTCCCAGGAAGCTGGCGCCAACAGGCTGGGGACATAAAAAGCCAGAGAACTGAGTAACAAAAAAATCCAGGTACGTTTAGGGGAGGAAGGTATCATGCCCGCATTATCCCAGCATTTTGACTTCACGTTGCGGTACGGGGATGACTATTCCGTGCGCGGAGAATCTCTCCAGTATCGTTTTATTAACCTCGTTTACTGCCGCAACATAATCTGGCACATTCACCCACGGCGTAATACTGATCGCAATGCCAGATTCGGCAAGTCGCGAGACCCCACATACTGGCGCTGGATTCTGCAACACGCGAGAACTGGCATGCAGAATTTCCGCTATCAGACCCAAGGTCACATTGATGTCAGTTCCGTAGGCCACTTCCACCACGATATTGAGCTGTCGTATCGGCCCATAATTATGCAGTATCTCACCGACAATTTTGCGGTTAGGAATAACCACTAAAGTGGACCCCTCCGTCAAGACAATAATACGTCGAGTTTAAGAGGGTAACCTTTCATATGCAGCTGCACGGCGCTGCCCCGGTTTTGTTTCTGGTTTTCGATCTTTTTCTAACAACGCTTTTCCTGACGTAGTGAACTTGTCCACGATGCTGGCACCACCGCCACTGGCTGTTCGATAAACCTCGTCTGGTGTTTTATAACCCAGTGACTGATGGATACGTTCAGCGTTATAAAACACAAAGTATTCCGTCAATCCTAGCAGCAGTGCTGGTAATGTAGCATAGCCTTTCAAATATACGTCTTCGTGCTTGACGCTACGCCAGAGCCGTTCCACAAAGATGTTATCCAATGCCCGTCCGCGACCATCCATGCTAATCGTAATGCCGTTTTCCTTGAGTGCACCCGTAAACGCGTCACTGGTGAACTGACTGCCCTGATCAGTGTTAAATAACTCAGGTATGCCGTGCGACTGTAGTGCCTGTTCCAGACAGTCCACACAGAAGCCACTGTCCATCGTATTCGATAATCGCCATGCCAGCACTTTGCGCGAGTACCAATCTATCACTGCCACCAAATACACGAATCCTCGTGGCAGGCGCAGGTAAGTGATATCCGTACTCCACACCTGATTGGGACGGGTCACTGCGACACCTCTGAGCAGGTAAGGATAAATCTTATGCTGCGGGTGCGCACGACTGGTGTTCGGTCCTGGCGCCATGCCAGCTAACCCCAGTGTGCGCATTAATCGTTGCACTCGTTTGCGATTGATGTGGTGTCCTATGCTACTCAGGTAATGCCTAATCTTGCGGCTGCCATAAAATGGATGCCGTGTGTATTCTGTGTCTATCAACGTCAGCAATGCCAATTCTTGTTCGTCAGTGGCTTTGATCAATCTGGGCGCATAAACGCTGGATCGCGCCACACCCGCCAATGCACACTGCTGACTGAGTGCTAAAGATGTGCATTGGCTAATCCACTGCTTGCGCAGTGCTATGGGTTGATCCCGGACTTTTTTTTAAGCCAGTCCAATTCCATTTTGAGTCTGCCAATCTCGGAATACAGTCGCTCTGGACTAGCAGAGAGATCCACTGGCTTCGGGCCGCGTTTGGCATTAAACAAGCCAGCAGCTTGTTCTTGCAACTCTTTCTTCCACAATCCAACCTGGGTCGGATGCACGCCAAATTCCTGACCTATTTCGTTAACCGTCTTGACACCACGAATCGCTTCCACTGCAACCTTGGCTTTAAACTCACCCGAAAAATGCTTACGATTTGTTTCACTCACAACCCGCTCCTTTTTACAGCAGGTTACCATCTTAATTCATTGTCCAGAAATCGGGGTCCACTTTACACTTTGGATCGATCCGTATGTCCCAGTATGGTACTGAAAAGGCTGATATCGAGCACTTCGCCTTCTTCATTAGAGATGGAAATATAATCACCAACATGGAAAGGGCGGGTAAAGATAATGGTAAGACCCGAAACAAGATTACCGATAATTCCCTGCATCGCAAACGCAATCCCGGCGCCTGCCACGCCGAGGCCGGCGATGAGCGGCAATAATTCTATCCCGAGATTCTGGAGTGCCATGATGGTGAACAGCCCCAGAATCAGCACCCGCGCAATGCGCACCAGCAGAGAGATCACTGGTGATTCAAGATTCAACCGTACCAACAGCCGTTCAAGTAAGCGACCCGCCCAACGCCCCACCATATAGCCTGCAATCAGTATCGCTATTGCAACGATCAGCTTAGGACCAAACCTGATAGCCATATCGAGCAGATCAGCCTTAACCTGATTAAGTGACTGTAGTGAGTTATCCATGAAGTATCCTTTTATTGACCGTGCTAATTTGCTTGTGACTTCACGATTGATACATAGACGTACTGTAGAGTAATGACACAAACACTACAACAATCCGTCATTTATCCCTGCATTCTGCACAGATAACCACGGGCAAAGGAGTCCAGTTAGCGAAGCTAGAAGCACAGTACACGGAAGCACAACCACTATGAATAAAGACCATTTTTTCTATTACTTTGTGCACAGACTTCTGGCCACGACGGATCCACACATCTTCACTGATGACGGGGTTAGCATGATTGCATTGAACTGCGATATTTTGTGACAATGCTATATGATCCGAAATGACACAAGACATCGACTAATACTAATGCTTCACCACTACCGGCCGATTATCCAGCTCATTACGCTTTTCCCCTAACGCGGGGTAATGCTGCTGCAATAAAGCGCCCACCAAAGCCACGCCCTGCAACACCGCCGCCTCATATTGACCTTGCCGCAACAATGCTTCCATCGCCCGACACACATTTTCCCATTCGCCAGTCGCTATACGCTGGTGCATGCCGCGGTCGGCGATAATTTCCACATCATGATCAGCCATTAACAAGTAAATCAGCACGCCGTTATTGTATTCAGTATCCCATACCCGCAAATTGCCAAACACTTCCAGCGCGCGTTCGCGAGCCGTAACTCCGCGCAACAGTTCGGGCAAATCCAGCGCCCCCTCTACGGCAAAACGCAGTTCGCCAGCATGCTGCTGTTCTGTATTAAGTATGGCTGACTCGATAGCATGCATGGTACGCGCGGGAAAAGCACGATGTACTTGCCAGGGGAAATGCAGCAGATGTTTGAATACGCGTAAATAACTCATATCACCACCGCCCCGATGCGCCGCCGCCACCAAAACCGCCACCTCCGCCGCCAAACCCGCCTGAACCACCGGATCTGCCGCCACCGAAGCCACCGATCAACCCAGCCAGATTAATGCCAGAAAACACCGCAATAAATACCACCATCGCTGCCAGCCCCGCCATCAACACAGAGCCCAGCACTATCCAGCCCAATCCGCCCACAGCTGCAGCAGCCAGACCAGAGCCGACAAAACGGCCAAACACGGCACTTAGTACCTGACCGATGACAGCTGCGGCAATGACTACGACAAACAGCATGCTCATCGGATCGCGCTTGTCATTCTGAGATTGTGCTTTTGGTGGTGGCAAAGGCTCACCATCTACCAGTTTGATGAGCTGAGTAACCCCTGCCTGTATGCCTCCAGCAAAATCATTTTGTTTGAAATATGGCACAATGGTCTCGGCGATAACACGTTTGGCAATTGCATCGGGGATAACGCCTTCCAGACCGTAACCTACCTCAATCCGCAACGTTCGGTCATTTTTGGCAATGATTAACAGCACACCGTCATCCACACCCTTACGCCCCAGCTTCCACGTTTCCACCACCCGCAAACTATATTGCTCTATCGCTTCCGGCTGAGTGGTTGGCACGATGAGCACGGCCAGCTGGCTACCTTTGCGCTGTTCCAGCGCTTGCAACTGCTGCTCGATATTGGCCACCTGAGCCGACGTCAGGGTATTGGTAAGGTCGGTTACACGTGCCTTGAGCACTGGCACAGCCACCTCCGCCAGTGCGGGGGTGAGCCACGACACCACCAGCAGAGCCAGCAGCGCGACCAGCCAGCGTTTCATAGTCAACTATTGTGCTGGTGCTGGACTGGTTGGCGCGCCAAAATCAACCTTGGGCGCAGTGGAGATTTCTTTTTCGTTGTCCACGGTAAAATTGGGTTTCACCTTATAGCCAAATGCCATCGCAGTGAGGTTGCTGGGGAACTGGCGCACGGTGTTGTTATAGACCTGCACCGCTTCGATATAGCGTTTACGTGCGACAGTAATGCGGTTTTCAGTACCTTCCAGTTGCGCCTGCAAGTCGCGGAATACACCATCAGCCTTTAACTGTGGATAGTTTTCGGTAACCAACATCAGGCGTCCCAGCGAGCTGCTCATATCACGCTGCGCTGCCTGAAATTTGGCAAATGCTTCAGGGTCATTGATCAGTTCAGGCGTAGCCTGTATCTGTCCGACACGAGCACGTGCTGCGGTGACTTCGGTAAGCACGTCTTTTTCATGGGACGCATAGCCCTTTACTACATTAACCAGATTTGGCACCAGATCAGCGCGACGCTGATATTGATTAAGCACTTCAGCCCAGCTGGCTTTTACCTGCTCATCACTGCTCTGAAAAGTATTATAGCCGCAGCCACTCAGGCTCAAAGTCAATAACACCATGAGGAACATCATCCAGTTACGCATAGCCTTAACTCCTTAATTATTTTATTAAAATCGCTGATCCAGGTATTTTGCAACTGCATCAATTAACTGCGCATCCATATTATCGAAAAAATGATCGGCATGCGCTACTCGCTGTTGGGTTGATCCCGCCTTGCCTTGCAATGATGCTAGACGGGCACGGGCTGTTTTCAGCACCGCAGGCAAATCATTCTCACCATACAAATCCAGCACTGGCACGCTGATCTTACTATAGTTAACAGAGTCAGGCATGCCGATAGCCACCCAGACTTGCACTGCCGCATCAGGTTTGCCAGTCATGTACTTGGCACTCATACGCGACCCCAAGCTATGCGACACCAGTCCAATTTTGGTATAGCCCTTGGCCTTGAGGAAATCCACAGCAATTTGCAAGCGCTGCACAGCATCCGGAAAAGTCGCCAAATATGCACTCTCATTAGCGCTACTCGCTAATACTGGCATTTGTACCGACAAGGTAGTGTATCCATGATCTGGCAGTTCACTGCGCAACACGCCTATCAAGCCCCAATCCGGATTAATGCCCCGCCCATGAACGATCACCAGTGCTGCCTTGGCATCTTTAACAGGTGTGTAGATCGTTAAAAATTTATGCCCATCAGCCTGTTCCAGATAAACCGGATCACCCACCACTACACCAGGCACAACTTCATCCGCCCATTTCTGTTCGCGTGCATAATCAGCAGCGAAAGTGAGATCGCTTATTAACAGCAACACGATTAACCATAATGTACGTTTCATTTTCATCTTCACCATGCGTACTAGATGATTAAAGCATACGCTAAAACAAGTCGTTCAGGCGCTCGCTTTTGCCAAAGCACGACCCAGTATCTCCAGCGCCTCATCAAAAATTGTATCTTCCGTAGTTAACGGATAGAGGAAGCGCATGACGTTGCCATAAACACCGCAAGTGAGCAGGATCAACCCTTCATCCAGCGCGGCCTGCTGCACACGTTTGACCGCATCGGGCGAAGGCTCGCCAGTGGCTGGATCTATGAATTCAGCGGCAATCATCGAACCCAGACCGCGCACTTCTTTTAATGCCGGCACGGTCGCCTGTGCAGCCTGCAGGAAGGCGGTAAGTTTCTGTCCGAGCACATTGGAGCGTTCTACCAGTTGCTCCTGCTCGATGATGTCTATCACTGCGTGCGAGGCCGCTATTGCCAGCGGATTACCAGCGTAGGTACCGCCCAGACCACCCGGCAATGGGCCATCCATCACTTCGGCCTTGCCGCACACTGCGGACAAAGTCATGCCGCCCGCCATGCTCTTGGCGATGGTCATGATGTCGGGTAGCACAGCATAATGTTCAGCAGCAAACAGCTTGCCAGTACGGCCAAAACCAGTCTGCACTTCATCAAAAATCAGCAAGATGCCGTGCTGGTCGCAAATCTGGCGCAGTGCAATCATCAATTCTGGTGGCGCAACATAGAAGCCGCCCTCACCCTGCACTGGTTCAATAATAATCGCAGCAACCCGTTGCGGATCAACATCGGCTTTAAACAATGTCTGTATAGCATGCAGCGCGTCATCAACGCTGACACCATGCAGTGCCATCGGAAATGGCACATGGTAAATTTCCGACGGGAACGGCCCGAAGCCAACCTTGTATGGCACAACCTTACCAGTCAACGCGCAGCCCATCATGGTACGGCCGTGAAAGCCGCCGGAAAAAGCGATGATGCCGGAACGACCGGTACTTGCGCGCGCAATTTTAATGGCATTCTCAACAGCTTCTGCGCCACTAGAAAAAAATGCGCTCTTCTTAGGGTAATCACCGGGAGTCAGCGCGTTGATACGTTCAGCCAGCGTGACATAGCTCTCGTACGGCAGCACCTGATAACAGGTATGGGTGAAGCGCTGGAGCTGCTCCGCTATGGCCGCCACCATACGTGGATGACGATGGCCAGTATTGAGTACGGCAATGCCACCAGCAAAATCGATATAACGTTTGCCTTCCACGTCCCATACTTCGGCATTCAGGGCTCGGTCGATATAGAAACCTGCCATCACGCCGATACCACGTGGGGTAGCAGCTAAACGACGTTGATGAAGATCGGCGTTACTGATAGACGTATCCATATTATTTTCTTTCATCCAGTTATTATTGACTGAGTACTAAGCGAGGCTAATCCAGGTTGTTTTCAGTTCAGTATATTTTTCCAGCGCGTGCAGCGATTTATCACGACCGTTACCAGACTGCTTGAAACCGCCGAACGGCACGGTAATATCGTCTTCATCGTAACTATTGACGTGCACTGTACCTGCGCGCAATGCTCGTGCTACCAGATGCGCGCGGGAAATATCGCGCGTCCATACTGCGGCGGCAAGACCGTAGCTGGTATCGTTGGCGATGCGGATCGCTTCTTCCTGCGTGTCGAAGGTGATAATGGACAGCACCGGGCCGAAGATCTCCTCATTAGCAATAATCATTTCATTAGTCACATTGTCGAATATGGTCGGTGCCACATAATAACCGCCAGTCTCGGTACGCACGCGTTCGCCGCCGCAACATAATTTGGCACCCTGCTGCTTGCCTGCTGCGATATATTTGAGCACGTTATCCATCTGTCCCTGATCGACCAGCGCGCCCATCTTGGTATTCGGATCAAGCGGATCGCCCGGCATGTGTTTAGGCGAATGCTGCTTTAATTTCTCTACAAACTCGTCACGGATGGAACGCTCGACCAGCAGACGTGACGGTGCGTTGCAGCTCTCGCCCTGATTGTAAAAAATCGATCCGGCAGCCGCTGCAACCGCTTTGTCCAAATCTGGACAGTCGGCAAACACGATATTGGGCGATTTACCACCGAGCTCGCACCATGCGCGCTTAAGGTTGCTCTCGCCTGCCATAACCTGAATCTTTTTGCCTACCCCGGTCGAACCTGTAAACGCAATGCAGTCTACATCCATATGCAAAGCCATCGGTGAACCGGCTTCTGCGCCAAAACCTGGCACCACGT
Source organism: Sulfuriferula nivalis (assembly GCF_009937995.1). Lineage (NCBI taxonomy): Bacteria > Pseudomonadati > Pseudomonadota > Betaproteobacteria > Nitrosomonadales > Sulfuricellaceae > Sulfuriferula > Sulfuriferula nivalis. The sequence goes on along the minus strand of NZ_AP021881.1, from coordinate 338,658 downwards.
TGAATACACCTGCTGGGATACCTGCCTCTAGTGCCAGATCACCCAGGCGCAACGCCGTCAGCGGAGACTTTTCCGAAGGTTTCAATACCACGCTGTTACCTGCTACCAGTGCCGGAGCGATCTTCCATGACGCCATCAGCATAGGATAATTCCACGGCACGATGGCAGCGACCACACCAATCGCTTCACGCGTAATCAGCGCCAGGGTGTTGCCGTCTGTCGGTGCAATCTCGTCATATACTTTATCGATGGCTTCACCGAACCAGCGCAGGGTGTTGGCTGATCCCGGTACGTCAGTATTCATGCTGGCAGTAATGGGTTTACCCATGTCCAGCGTTTCCAACAGTGCCAGTTCCTCACGGTTAGCCATTACCAGATCAGCAAAGCGGATCATGGTGCGCTTGCGCTCGGCTGGTGACTTTCCTGCCCAACGCCTGTCCTCAAATGCGGCACGCGCCGCAGCTACCGCCAGATCAATATCAGCCTGACGGCAACGCGCAACGTCTGCCAGCTTACGCCCGTCTATCGGCGACATGCACTCGAAACTGCCGCCATCTGCGGCATTGACACGCTGACCGTTTATCAGGGCGCGACCATCTATAGTTAATGCAGCGGCACGGGCGTGCCAGTCAATAGTATTCATTTCACATCCTCAGTTTTTTACTTATAACCCAGCCATGGCAACGTACTTGATTTCCAGATATTCATCGATGCCGTGATGTGATCCCTCGCGCCCCAGACCTGACTGCTTGACGCCGCCGAACGGCGCGACTTCGTTAGAAATGATGCCGGTATTAACACCGACCATGCCATATTCCAGCGCTTCTGCTACACGCCAGATGCGACCAATGTCACGACTAAAGAAATACGAAGCCAGACCAAATTCAGTACGATTGGCCAACTCTATCACTTCATCGTCAGTCTTGAAGCGGAACAGCGGCGCTACCGGACCAAATGTTTCCTCACCAAATACCAGTGAGTCAGGACTGACATCAGCCAGCACGGTAGGCTCGTAGAATGTACCACCCAGCGAATGACGCTTGCCGCCGGATACCAGTCGCGCACCTTTGGCTATGGCATCAGCGACATGACTTTCAACTTTGGCCAGCGCTGCATCATCGATCAGCGGCCCTTGGGTGACACCGTCAACGAAACCATCACCTACCTGTAATTGCGCTACACGATCTGCCAACTTTTGCGCAAAAGTATCGAACACACCATCCTGCACAAATAGACGATTTGCGCACACACAAGTCTGGCCGGCATTGCGGTATTTGCTGGCAATGGCGCCTTCCACGGCGGCATCCAGATCGGCATCGTCGAACACGATAAATGGTGCATTGCCACCTAGTTCCAATGATAGTTTCTTGATGGTATCTGCGCTCTGGCGCATCAGGATACGCCCGACTTCGGTTGATCCGGTAAATGACAGCTTGGTCACTACCGGGCTGGCACAAATAGCGGCACCGATTTCACGTGCATCGCCAGTAATGACCTGAAATACGCCAGCCGGGATACCCGCTTCTTCGGCCAGCACCGCCAGTGCCAGTGCAGATAACGGCGTCTGTTCCGCAGGCTTGACTATCATCGTACAACCAGCGGCCAGAGCTGGTGCTGCCTTGCGTGTAATCATCGCAGTCGGGAAATTCCACGGTGTAATGGCAGCAGTCACGCCTATCGGTTGTTTTAGCACCAGCAAGCGGCGATCACCCAGTGGCGCAGGTATCACTTCGCCATATACACGCTTGGCCTCTTCGGCAAACCATTCAATAAAACTGGCGCCATAAGCTATCTCACCACGCGCTTCAGCCAGTGGTTTGCCTTGTTCGGCGGTCAGTATGCGCGCCAGATCTTCCTGATGCTGCATGATGAGCGCAAACCATGTTTTCAGTCGCGCCGACCTGTCTTTGGCAGTCAGTGTGCGCCACTGTTTCTGCGCCACAGCGGCGGCAGCAATAGCGCGTTCGGTTTCCACGCGTCCCATGCGCGGTACTTGTGCAATCATGACGCCCGTTGCTGGGTTATACACAGCAAAATACTCACCTGAATCTGCAGCGACCCATGAGCCAGCCAGTAAAGCGGCATTTTGCTTGAGTAATGCGGGGTAGTTTAATTCTAGAGTCATCATCTTTTTTATCTGCGGTAAATTAAGCTGTTTGATTATTTTCGCTATATGCCAATGCAACTTCCCGTTGGCGCTGTTTTGAAATCCGTGACTGATAAATACTGAATGCCACCACGGCTATCGTGACTGTCGCTATCATCACCGTCGCCGCCGCGTTGATAGAGGGATTCAAGCCTAACCGCGCCCTTGAGAAAATTACCATAGGCAATGTTGAATACCCCGGACCAGACAAGAACGATGACAACACTACGTCATCAAATGACAGGGTGAAAGTCAGCAAAAAAGCGGATACCAGAGCAGGTACCAACAGCGGCAAGGTAATTAAGCGAAATACCTGAAATGGTTTGCATCCCAGATCCATCGCAGCTTCGTCCAGCGTACCGTCCATTTCATGCAAGCGTGCTTTAATAACAACCGCAGCATATGCTGTACCTAACAAGGCATGCCCCAGTAAAATAGTGAACAGGCCACGTTCAGGGAAACCCAGCCAGTTCTGTACTGAAACCAGCATTAATAACAGTGACAAACCAACAATGACATCCGGCATAACCAGCGGTGAACTGGACATGGATGACAGCAGAGTACGGCCCGCAAAACGATGATAGTGATGCAACACAAATGCGGTGAATGTACCAAAGAACACCGAAATCAGCGCCGAGTAGAAAGCAACTCTCAAAGATAACCCCACCGCGCTAATCAAATCATCATCAGCTGCCAGCGCGATATACCATTTCACGCTAGCGTGACTCCAGACTGTGACCAGCGGGGAGGAATTAAATGAATATATCACCAAGGTAACAATAGGCAGATATAAAAACACATATACCGCTATCAGCCAGGCCCTACCAAACTTGCTATTCATCCTTTAGCCTCCGTTTGATCAGCCTGATATTTATTAAAGATCGCCATGGGCAGCAAAATCAGCAATATCATCACCACCGCAACGGCCGATGCCATCGCCCAGTCGTTGTTGCTGAAGAATTCATCCCACAACACGCGACCTATCATCAAGGTATCCGAACCGCCCAACAACTCAGGAATCACATACTCGCCCAATGCTGGAATAAACACCAGCATCGAACCTGCAATAATCCCAGCTTTGGACAGCGGCACGGTAATCAGCCAGAAAGTTTTAAATGGGCTGGCACCCAAGTCTGCAGCTGCCTCCAGATAACGCACATCCAGCTTGGATAAATTGGCATACAGCGGCAAGATCATGAATGGCAGATAGGAATACACCATGCCTATCATCAGTGAAGTCGAGGTATTCATAATCTGGAATGGGGTATGAATAATACCTAATCCCATCAATACATTATTGAACACACCATCATTCACCAATAGCGTTTTCCAGGCATAAATACGGATTAAAAACGAAGTCCAGAATGGCAGCATGATGAGCATTAGCAACATAGGTTGCAAATGCGCCGGGGAACGCGCCATGAAATACGAAAATGGATAGGCAATCGCCAGACAAATCAGTGTAGTTGCCAGCGCATATTTAATCGATGACACAAAGGTATCGAAATAAAGCGGGTCAGTACCCAGAAACAAGTAATTGGAAAAATTCAGCTTAATGGTGAGCCAGCCATCACTGGTCGTGAACATACTGGAAACCTCGGTAGTTTCCATTTCCGACAGACTGATTTTGAGTATGATGAGCAAGGGCACCAGCGCCAGCATCACAAACCAGAAATATGGCACGCCTATCACCAACTGACGACCGTTAATATAACGCCGCAGGTAGCTATACATATCAGTCAGTTTCGTTATCATTGTGACAGCACCACCATCGCCAGATCATGCCAGCTCGCATAAGCCCGGTCACCCCAGGTCAGCCCACAACTTAAATCCCGCGTGCTATTCAGCTCCTGTGCTTTTAAGATCATGCCGCTAGCCAGTTGCAGGTGATAGGTCGTATAGGCGCCAAAATAGGCTATCTCGACAACTTCACCTTCGCACCAGTTGTATTCACCTGTAGGGCGCTCCTTGGACAGCAGTATTTTTTCTGGCCGCAATGCAACACCCACTGCCATGCCTGTGGTGCCACTGATACCATGCCCGACATAATGTACACATTCGGCACTGCGCACGGTGACGTGATCCGGCTCATCCTCTTCGAGGATGCCTTCAAACATATTCACATTACCAATAAAATCCGCCACCTGGCGGCTATTGGGTATTTCATAGACTGCATCTGGCGAACCTACTTGCAGGAAATAGCCTTCGCTCATCACCGCGATACGCGAAGCCATGGTCATTGCTTCTTCCTGATCATGCGTCACCAGCACGCAAGTTACACCAACTTCTTCGATAATATTGACTAACTCAAACTGGGTTTTTTCCCGCAGTTTTTTATCCAGTGCACCTAATGGCTCATCCAGCAGTAATAATTTTGGACGTTTTGCCAGACTGCGCGCCAATGCCACCCGCTGTTGCTGTCCGCCAGATAATTGATGTGGTTTGCGTTTGGCAAACTTATTCAGCTGCACCAAGCTCAACATAGATTCAACACGCTCCGCCACGTCGGCTTTAGCCATGCCGTCACGACGCAGACCAAAGGCTATATTGTCCCAAACTGTCAAATGCGGAAATAACGCATAAGACTGAAACATCATGTTAATAGGCCGCTGATAGGGAGGCAGGTGCGTAATGTCCTGCCCCGCCAAAAATATTTTCCCTTCTGTAGGGGTTTCAAATCCTGCCAGCATGCGTAATAAAGTGGATTTACCACAACCCGAGCCACCCAACAGTGCGAATATTTCGCCCGTCGCAACCGTAAGCGAAACGTTATCTACTGCCTTGACCGTACCGTCAAAGACTTTGGTCAGCCCTTCTACCCGTAGCAAATCTTCGCGTGCAAATCTGGCCTTTGGCGCTGTTGCCATAAATCCCCCTGATTACGTGAACAACAATGTTAGTGAACGCCCGCTGCTGATATCAGCAGGCGTTTTTTACCAAATTGAGACCTTTGCACGATGTAGCGAGCGCAGTTCAGATGAGGCGGAAATCAGCGAAAAAGCGGAATGTACAAGTGGTACATGAGCATTTTGAGTTGATTTCCAACGACATATGAACAAGCGCAGTAATCGTGCAATGATCTCAAAATTACAGACCTGATTTGAAACGTGTAAACAAACGAGTCATAACACGACGAGTGTTGTTATCTACAGTACCCGGTGCAACCAGCTTGGCAATATCCTCATCCGACAAGAAGATGGATTTGTTATTGCGTATCTCAGCATCAACATAAGGTGTTGCTGCGCGATTCGGGTTAGCATAAGTCACTTCATTAGTAATTGCCGCCACAACTTTAGGCTGCAACACGTAATTCATAAATTTAAGCGCGTTACCTGGATGAGGCGCATCTGCTGGAATTGCCATGGTATCCATAAACATCAGACCACCATCTTTTGGCACCAGCGCCACGATATTCTGCGGTGATTTATTATCTTGAGATTTCTTACGCGCCAGATTGAAATCACCTGCCCAACCATAAGCGACGCAAATAGAACCACTGGCCAATTCATCTATCTGACCACCTGAATTGAAGCGCTTGATATCTGGTCGTATCTTTTTCATCATGTCGTACGCTGCGTTATAATCTGCGGCGTTGTTGCTGTATGGATCCTTACCCATATAATGCAGCGCTGCAGGAAACACATCGGAAGCGGTATCAAGGAAAGTAATACCACAGGTTTTCAGTTTGTCGGCATATTTAGGATTGAACACGAGTTCCCAGACATTGTCTGGCATTGGGGTAGTACCCAGCGCTTTTTTAACTTTATCTACGTTAATACCTACCGTGTTATAACTCCACATCCAGTCGATCAGATACTGGTTACCCGGATCAACTTGCGCCAGCTGTTTGAGCAGACCGGTATCGAGGTTACCGTAGTTGGTCAGCTTGGATTTATCCAGCTTCTGGAACAAACCGCCTGCGATTTGCAGCTTTGCCCAGTTGGAAGAAGGTACAACAATATCGTAGCCTGTTTTTTTAGCGATGAGTTTAGCGTGCAGAATTTCATTGCTGTCAAACACGTCATAACGGACTTTGATGCCAGTTTCTTTTTCAAAGTTTTTGATTGTATCTGGTGCAATATAATCAGACCAGTTGTAGATATTCAGCACTTTCTCTTCTTCTTTGGCATTAGCCGTGGTAACCAATCCTGCCGCCACCACTACACATGTCAACACTGCGAGCAAACGTTTACTGTATAACGATTTCATTCAAACTCTCCTTTAAAGTCACTTTTAGCCAAGATTAAATAAAGACCCACCAACTTCACTACTCATGCAAAAATTATGCGAGACCGTACAAGCAGTGCGGTCAAATAATCTTATCATGTTCAATCCATATATCCGCGCTCTTTCAACTCCTGCAATGTCGCATCCAGACATAGCCGTATCAGTCTGACCATTTCATCAATCTGCTCTTTAGTCATTGCCAGCGGCGGCGCAACTATCATACGATCACCCACTGCACGCATGATCAAACCATGGGCAAAACAATGCTTGCGGCAAATCATGCCCACTTCCAGGTCTTCATCGAATGCCAGATGTTGATGTTTATCTTTCATCAACACCAAGCCGGCGACCATGCCAAAGGTTTCTGCCCCAGCAACTAGCGGATGTTCAGCCAATGCTGCAAAACAGTGCGCCAAGTGCGGACCCGTTTCATCACGCACGCGCTCAACCAAGCCCTCTTTTTCAATAAGATCGAGGTTCGCCAGCGCGACAGCACAGGCGACAGGATGGCCAGAATAGGTATAACCGTGATTAAACTCCCCACCCTTTTCTATCAACACTTCGGCCACACGTTTGCCAACCACCACGCCGCCCAGCGGGATATACCCGGAAGTCACACCCTTGGCAAAAGTCATTAAATCCGGTTTGGCGCCCATTAATTCCGAACCGAACCATGCACCCAGACGCCCAAAGCCACAGATGACTTCATCGCATATCAGCAAAATGCCGTACTTATCGCAAATACGCTGTATCTCTGGCCAGTATGTTTTCGGCGGGATAATCACGCCACCAGCACCCTGCACTGGTTCACCGATGAATGCAGCAACCTTGTCTGCACCAACCTCCAGTATTTTCTGTTCCAGCCAGCCAGCGGCTTCAATACCGAATGCATCTTTGTCCTGATCGGGTGCCAGCCCAAAGTGATAAGGCTGCTCTATATGCACAATACCCGGTATCGGCAATCCACCCTGCGCATGCATGCCAGACATGCCACCCAGCGAAGCGCCGCACATGGTCGAGCCATGATAGGCATTCTTACGACTAATAATCACACTGCGCTCAGGCTGACCCAGGGTCGTCCAGTAATGCCGCACCATACGCACTATGGTGTCATTGGATTCCGAACCTGACGAACCAAACAGCACATGAGAGTAGCGCTCACCCGCCAATTTGATAATACGGTCGGCCAGTTGCACAGCGGGCACGTTGGTGGTCTGAAAAAAGCTGTTGTAATACGGCAGCACTTCCATCTGCTTTACGGCAGCCTCAACCAGCTCTTTGCGACCATAGCCTACGTTGACACACCACAGTCCCGACATCCCATCCAATATCTTGTTACCTTCCGAATCCCAGATATATACGCCTTCACCCCGGGTGATGACGCGCGCGCCTTTTTCTGCCAACGCCTTATGATCGGTGAATGGGTGCATGTAGTGGGCTGAATCCAGCGCCTGTATTTCGCTCGTGGTGAGTGGCATAATGTTCTCCTTACTTTTCGGTATACGAATCAAACGTGCATCAACAGATGCTCACGTTCCCAAGGGCTGATTACGCGCATGAATTCGTCGTGTTCGGTTTCTTTCACTGCCACGTAGACATCCAAAAAGCGTTTACCCAGCACATCATGCAAAGGTTTGCAGGCATCCAGCATACGCAGGGCTTCGGATAATTCACGTGGCAACTGATAAGTTGAATCATAAGCACTGCCCGTCGTTACTGCACTTGGGGTCAGCTTCTCCATGATGCCCAAATACCCGCAAGCCAGCGTAACCGCCATCGCCAAATAAGGATTAGCATCCGCGCCCACCACCCGATTTTCCACACGGCGCGCTTCTGGTTCAGAAATAGGCACGCGTATCCCTACGGTACGATTGTCGTAGCCCCATTCAATATTGATAGGCGCTGCGCCATGACGAACAATACGACGATAGGAATTAACATAGGGTGCCAATAACGCCATGGCGGACGGCAGGTATTTTTGCAAACCGGCGATGTAATGCTGGAACAGCGGAGACTCACTGCCATCAGCATTACTGAAAATATTCAGCCCCGTTTTAGTGTCAATCACGCTCTGATGGATGTGCATGGCCGACCCAGGCTCATTAGTCATGGGTTTAGCCATGAAAGTCGCATACATGTTGTGGCGCAAAGCTGCTTCACGCAAAGTGCGTTTAAAGAAGAATACCTTGTCGGCCAGCACCATCGGCTCGTCATGCAGGAAGTTGATTTCCATCTGCCCTGCGCCAAATTCGTGGATCAGTGTATCCAGTTCCAGCCCCATGATGTCGCAGTAATCGTAAATATCCTCGAACAGCGGATCGAACTCGTTCACTGCATCGATGCTATATAACTGCCGACTGGTTTCAGCACGCCCGCTGCGCCCGATAGGCGGCACCAGTGGCTGATTAGGATCAGTGTTACGCGCCAGCAAATAAAACTCCAGCTCAGGTGCAACGATAGGTGTCCAGCCCATGCCTTTATACAAATCCGTCACCCGCCGTAACACATTGCGCGGCGCAAAATCCACTGGCGTACCATCATGGAAAAAACAATCCATAATGACCTGCGCAGTTGGATCCACTGCCCATGGCACCAGTCGCACCGTGCTTGGGTCTGGCATTAACACCATATCTTTATCAGTAAAACCAAACACATTGTCATAACCGTCATGGTTTTCAGGTGACTCGCCAGTTACAGTCACTCCCAGCACTGCTTCGGGCAAACGCATGGCGCGCTCAGCCGTGAATTTTTCGCGCGGCAGTATCTTGCCACGCGCCACACCTGTCAGATCGGGCACCAGACATTCAATTTCAGTCACCCGATTTTCTGCTAACCACTGTTCCATGTCAGTATGGGAAAAGTCTTTACGATCACTCATTTCTTTCTCCTAGGTAGCTATCTTATTATCAGTTCCGCTTTACAACTCGTGCCTGACAAGCTGCGCCAAACGCACGAAATATCGCCAGATAGGCTGGCGTATTCAATACATCCCATTCGGGATGCCACTGCACCGCCAGTGCAAAAGTTTTCGCACCTGCGACACTAACCGCTTCAATCAAACCGTCTGGTGCATAAGCTTCGGCAACCAGTCCGGCACCTAGTCGGTCTATGCCCTGACCATGCAGAGAATTGACCATAAATTCACTGCTACCCGTCATGGCAGCCAGCTGACCACCCGCGACCGTACGTACGGTGTGCACTTGGGCATACTGCTGTTCCAGTTCCGGCGTGTCGGGTTCACGGTGATCAGCCATACCTGCGGTCTCATGCACTGCCTGATGCAGACTACCACCAAACGCCACATTAATTTCCTGAAAGCCACGGCAAATACCCAGCACAGGAACCCTGGCATCTACTGCTGCACGTATCAGTCGCAAGGTCAGACCATCACGTGCCGGATCCAGCGGCAATGAGGGATCACGTACATCCTGATCAAAATGCGAGGGATGAACATTGGACACTGCACCTGGCAATAAAATACCGTCAGCCACTTCCAATAACGCTGCGATATCACTTTCACTACCCAATGCAGGCACTATCAACGGCAAAGCATGCGCAGCCTGCACAACAGCTTTGACATATTTATGGCCAGCCACATGAAATGGATGATCTCCAAGCTGCCTGCTGTCTGCTGGCAGCAAAACTACCGGCGTACGGTTCTGCATCATTTATACAACCTCATCTTCATAATCACCACTTTGCTTCACTATTTGCTAATTGGTACCTAATTCGATACAAATGCGAAACGACCTATAAAACAAATAACATGTTGTTTTATATGAAATACATATTGCACAAATCCAAGCTATAGGTGTATTCTTCGCTTAAATTGGCAATCTTACAAGAGCCATTTTGATTATTTTATTGGTACCACTTTATACTATCAGGAGCAGCATCGTGGAATCATTGACCATCTCGGACTGGTTACTTACCGAACTCAAGCTAGGCCGATTCCCGCCACGCATGCCTGCGCATCGCAGAGTCTACGAAACCATACGTCGTGCCATTGCCAGCCACCATCTGACGCCCGGCACTCGCCTGCCCTCCACACGCAGCCTGGCAGATGCATTAGGGTTTTCCAGAAATACCTTGTTGGCAGCATTTGAACAGTTACATGATGAGGGTTACGTGGTATCCCAGACCGGCAGCGGCACTCGTGTCGCCAAAATGCTACCTGAGGATTACGCTGAAAAAAATACATTACCCACAGCGACTAATACCACGATTACTGCCAATGGACTGTCGGTACGAGGCACAGTGGCAGCTGGTCTGGTTGACCAGCCCAGCTATGAAGTACAACCCTTCGCACCAGGCGAAGACGATTTCTCAGCATTTCCCACTCAACTCTGGCGCCGCCTGCTTAACCGCCAGTGGCGCAATCCGCAGCCTGCCCACCTCGATTACGGACATGCTGGCGGCTATTTACCTTTGCGCCGCGCCATCGCCAATTACCTGCGCATGTCGCGGGCAGTTAACCTGACGGTGGAACAAATACTGATCACTTCTGGCACCCAGCAATCCATAGATCTGTGCGCACGGCTGCTGACCGATCACGGCGACCGCGTCTGGATAGAGAATCCCTGTTACTGGGGCGCACGCCGCGTATTGGAGGTCAATGGTCTGCAACTGCATCCCGTGCCCGTAGACGATGAAGGAATGGCACCAGGTAATGCCGATTTTCGGCGACCACCGCGCCTCATCTACACCACACCATCACACCAGTATCCCAAAGGGGTGGTCATGAGTTATGGACGCCGCCGCCTGCTGCTAGACTATGCTGCCAGTCAGGGCGCGTGGATACTGGAAGATGATTATGACAGCGAGTTCCGTTTCGAGGGGCGGCCACTGTCTTCGCTGCAGGGTATGGATCAAAGTGGTCGCGTGCTGTATCTGGGTACCTTTTCCAAGGTCATGTACCCCGGCATCAAATTAGGCTACCTGGTGGTACCACCCAATCTGGCGGAAAGCTTTAAACGCGGCTTATACGAACTGCAGCGCCCCGGGCAAGTCGTTATCCAGGCGGCGCTTGCGGAGTTCATTGAAGAAGGCCATTTTGCCAGCCACATCCGCCGCCTGCGCCAAATTTACGGGGAGCGGCGACGGCTGTTACAGAAAGCATTGGCGCCCGTTACCAGCGTCGGCGCGCGTCTCCCGCCTGCGGGTTCTGGCCTGCATCTGGTGATAGAACTGCCACCCGACTGCGATGATGTACGTGTTGCAGAACTGGCGGCAGAACAGGGGCTGCACGTCTACCCGCTATCTGGCTATGGCATAGGGGAACATAGAGAAAAAGGACTGATAGTTGGTTATGCTTACGCCGCCACCGAACGCATCGCACCGAATGGACGCATCCTTGCAGACGTAATACGGGCAGCGCTAAGTCACTAACGCTCAGCCCAACGCGTCACGCAGTCGATACCAGGCCATGCCCAGCACCAGTGCTGGGGTACGCAGTATTTTGCCACCGGGGAAATCATGATGCGGAATACGCGCCATCAAATCCAGTCGTTCTGCCTGACCGCTAATCGCCTCAGCAACCAGCTTACCTGCCATGCCAGTAAGCGCAACGCCATGCCCTGAAAAGCCCTGCAGATAATAGACATTAGGCGCAACGCGACCAAAATCAGGCGCGCGATTCATGGTGATATCGACAAAGCCACCCCACGCATATTCCACTTTAGCACTAGCCAATTGCGGAAACACCAGCTGCATACGCTTATGCATATCATCTTTGAGATTAGGCGGCGTCATCGTGCTATAGCTAACCCGCCCACCAAACAGCATGCGGTTATCGGCTGAAAAACGGAAATAATCGAGCACAAAATTGGTATCACAAATAGCTGCTTTGGTCGGAACCAGGCTGGCTGTTAACGCAGGATCCAGTGGTTCAGTCCCGACAATGTAAGTACCCACTGGCATGATACGCCTCGCCAGTTCAGGCGCCAGATCAGGAGCCACCTCGGGCAAATACATATTACCTGCGAGCACGACAAAACGCGCCTTGATGCTACCATGGTCAGTCCACAGCATGGCGGGCTCACCTTTGGTCATGGCACGCACTGGTGAATGTTCGCATATTTTCACGCCCAGACTTACTGCACCACGTGCCAGACCCAGCGTGTAGTTAAGCGGATGCAAGTGCCCAGAACGGCGATCATAATAGCCGCTATGAAAGCGCGGACTGTCTATCCATTTATGCAAGTCCTGAGCATCTATCCATTCGGCATCCGTGTCATAGTGATAACGCTGCGCCATGCTGTCATACCACTCACGCAGCGCAGCACCTTTACGCGCACCCACGGCCACGCCGAGGAAACCATCGACCAGATCACACTTAATATCAAAGCGCTTAATGCGTTCTCGCACCAGATTAAGTGCCGAGATAGTAATGTCCCATGCCTGACGCGCGGCTTCAAATCCCAAGGCTTTCTCGATCACTGACTGATCACAGGCCAGACCCGCAATGATCTGACCGCCATTCCGACCGCTCGCGCCCCAACCTACGGTTTCGGCCTCCAGTACGATCACTGAATAACCACGATCGGCCAACTCTATCGCTGCCGACAGACCTGCCAGACCCGCACCAACCACGCATACATCGGCCTCCAAATCGCCCTCAAGTCGGGGATAGTCTGGTTTGGCATTGACACTGTCGGTATAGTAGGAATTTTGTATCAGTTTTTGTTCACAGGCGAGCATGGGTGACTTTCAAAGAGCGGACTTGGCGGCAATGCGTCCGCACAACCACGTCCAGATTAAGGTTGCAGCAGCATTGCTGGTCAATTCTGCATGATCATATGGCGGTGACACCTCGGTACAATCCATGCCTACCCAGTTGAGGTCATGCCAGCCTTCAAGCAGCGTCATCGCCTGCGCAGTAGTCAGCCCACCGGGTTCTGGCGTACCTGTACCTGGCGCGTAAGCAGGATCTAGGGCATCAATATCAAAAGTCAGGTACAGCGGCGGATTGCCTGCCAACGCCATGCGTTCCCGCACCTCAGTAATCACATCCTGCAATGCCGCCCCATCACGCCCCCGCAATTCGCGGGCAGTGTAGATACGACCACCCTGATCATTCACATATTCACGCGCCTCACGCACGCCAGAGGAGCGGATGCCTATCTGCACAAAGCTTGCAGGATCAACCAAACCTTCAGTAATCGCTTCATACACCCAGGTACCATGTCCAGAAGGCTCGCCAAAATGGTCGCTCCAAGTATCGCAGTGCGCATCAAAATGAATACACGCCAGTGGTCGTCCGTAATGCGCACGATAAGCCCGCAGCAGCGGCAGCGTAATCGAATGATCACCACCCAGCCACACCATCTCATGCTGCGCTATCAATGTACTGGCTTGTGGCATCAGCGCTGCGCGCATGGTTTCCAGGCTGGTATTGGGGAGCAACAGATCGCCCAGATCAGCCATCAATTCCAGCGGCGAGGTATCAAATAGCGGATGTGTGGCATCGCAAAGCATACGACTGGTCTGGCGTATGGCACTGGGACCCATACGCGCACCAGGTCGATTGGTCACACTGCAATCCCAGTTCACACCAGCGATAGCAAATGGTTTACCCGAGGTTGCAGCTGGTGCGGCATCAGGGGTAATTGGCAGACCGAGAAATCCACCCGCAGATAAATAGGCAAAAGCATGGTTCATATTACACTCCGTTCAATTCATACAGCGACGACACATACGCGAAATACTACTCTATAAAATGGCATGACAACCAGAGCCGCTTTTGCAAAAATTACAGAGCCAATTTCAGAAATGGCCTAGCTTAATGATCCGGTTACTAGTTTGAGAATTGCTGTTATCCTAGAAACGGCAGTTGGACACGTTGAAGTGTACGCCCATCAGGGTGCAGGGCAAGGCGCGACAAGCCTGAATGGCCATTCCATTCAGGTGCGGAGCAACGCCGCCATGTGCCGTGAGGGGTGTGCAATTCAATGGGTAGCGCAGTCACCAAATAGGTGACAGGTAAATCACCAAAACAAGCGTTAAGTATGATGATGTTAACTCAACAAATTAGCGGTCAATTGCCGTTTCTAGGATTATGCAAGTTTTAGCCGACAGATTGCAACACGGACGCAGTATTCGGCGTTGGTCAAATTAAAATCATATCTATGATTGTACACATACTCATCAATACCAACTACAATACGATAAATAGCACGATTAACCAATTTATTTACACGTTTACCAAGGAGATTATTTTGCAAAACATCAGCGCTAACGAACTAAAAACAAAAGGGATTGCAGCGATAGAAACTATCCTTGCCGAACATTCTGAAGCGATTGTGTCTGTCCGCGGGAAAAATCGATTTGTAGTCATGGAAATAGCGCAATACAATTTTTTGCGAGAATGTGAACTTGAAGCCGCACTGGTCGAAACGCGCGCAGATTTAGCATCCGGCAATTATGTGCAGGAGTCACCAGAAGCGCACTTGGCAAGACTGGATAACACTGCATGAACTACATGCTTGCTTTTACCGAAACATATAACCGCCGTGCATTGCGCTGGCTTAAAAAACATCCTGATTTACGTCAACAATATCTTAAAACCCTGCAATTACTGGAAGCCAACCCATTCCACCCATCGCTGCGCTTACACCCATTAAACGGCAGACTGCAAGGCATACATTCTATTTCCATCAACTTGTCATACCGCATCACACTGGAACTCTTGATTCAGGACAAGCAAATCATCCCTATCAATGTAGGTGACCACGATGCCATTTATTGAAAACAACGATTTTGAGCAACCTGTTAGCAGACCAGTAGGATGGGTAACGCATAGCGAAACCCATCAACCATCCTCATGAATAGACAAAAACAGTTGCCTGTCCTGATCGTCAACATAAATATTTTTGCGACGCCCACTCGTCTTCACATGATATAACGCACCTGCGTATCAATTCTGATTGGTCTGGACATGACAAAAGGTGCTTGACTCCGGGAGGCTCATGAGCAACCCCACTACCTGAATTTCGTCAACAATCATTCCAGTTATAAATATCATCCCAGATAATATTGTTGATTTTCAGAGATGATCCGCCGTTAAAGTTATGTAACTCGTCAATGTTGACATCAACTTTTCGTCCATATAAAGCTAAGCCAGTAAAATTAATTCCAGAAATTCGGATTTGGATACGTTTTCCAGAGATATTTTCTACAAATCCAACTATTCGATTAATACCTTCAATTTTTCTGTATTCTCCCTTGCCATATGAAACAATACCCGTGTATTCATCATATGTTCCACCAGCTACATTACAAATTTGGTCTCCGATATGCCTATGCTCTTGGTGCCATAATTTTAGTGATGCAGCAGCTGCAGCTTGACGTGTTTGTTGCGCTTCTTGTTCAGCCATTTGTTTCTTTTGTTCCGAAATTAAAGCTGCCAACCTCTCTTTTGCTTTAGGAATTAAATTATCAGGATCATTGTTTTTAAATTTCTCAATTAACTGAGACAACATGGCTGTCGGGAGTATAGGCGCAGATAAAAGGCGATATTGTTTTTCATCTTCTATCGCGGCAAGAGCTGACTTTTCCTCCTGTCTCTTTTCTGCTATGGACTTTGAATCAAATGAAATTACAATTCCAGCAAATCTAGAGTGCGAATTATAAGCAAGATAACGACTCGTGCTAACGGCTCCTAAATAATCCCCTGTTGCTGTTGTACAAATTGATTTATATCCAAATTTTTGTTCAGTTGATGCCGTTATACCATTCATGCTAGAGCAAAAACGATGGAATCCATCCATGATGGACTGTTCTGTCGAATTCACTTCTTTCTGAGTAGAAACAGCAACACCAGACCCAACACCAGGCTCACTCCAATTGATCTGCGGCTTAATCCAAGCGTTCCAAAGCTCTTCAAAATCACCTTTGCTTGTTTGAATATTTTGTTCTGTAATAGGAGTTATTTTCGGAGGTACCGATGTACACCCAGAAAGCATCAATATTATGATGCTCAATTTAATTGTATATTTATGCATATTTCTGAATTTTCTTATTGGCCATTATGTTTTAAGACAAGCATTTAATATCTATTTTTATATGGAATTTCGCCACTACGAGACGCATCGCGATCACTTACCAGAACAGCATATGGTTTTAATACATAACGTTTTCCAGCTTCTACATTAAGATCATATTTCCTCCCTGGATGACATGTCGCAGTATTTCCACACGCCATTCCCAATTGGATTTGATACTCACCAGGCAACAAGTCCATGGTTCGAGACGAAACCCAACGAGCTGTTCCATTTATATAACTAACAAGCGCAGGGAATTTGTCTGTAGAAGTATCCAAATCAGCACCATATTCATTTGTTCCAGTTTCAACAACAGCATAGTTTTTTAGCTGATCTTGAGGAATGCTTTGTGCGCTCTGGCAACTGGCTAAAATAGAAGCTGATAGTGTCAATAACGTAAATTTAACTGCCTTGCTGATATTCATCTTTTCTCCAGAATTGTGTTTTTAGTTTGCTGCTTTTCCACATAATAAACATTGGCATGAATCTAATCAAGTTTACCCAAAACCATTTCCTTGTATCTAAATATAATAGCTATATTAACGTTCATGACAACTAAAGTTGCCCCCTCAGTCAAGACAATAATACATCGAGTTTAAGGAAGTGCAGAGTCACCCATTAGCCTCCCACAGTCAAGTGGACGAACAAAACACTCGCACCTAAATGCGATAAAAAATCACATCATAATTGCCATCAGGCAACAACATCGAATGAACTTGGTTCTCCGCTGGCTTCGCCCTCAATCAGCGCAGCGCGTGTAGCCTCGATTTCGCCGCTGCGCTCTTGTTCGCGACGGATAAGGTCGGGATATATTCACTATCGTTGCTATAGTGTCAAGCTTCAATCTGCGCTTTAATCCAGCCGTCTTGCTGATCAATCAAAGTAATGGTCTTGCGCACGATTTTCATGATGTAGCCTTGTTACAAATTGCACCGGTTAATTAATGTCATCAACCGCATCGTTGCACCCTGATGGCTGGCACTGAAGGTTAACGCGGCGGAGCCTCAGTGTCAGGTCTAGAAAAGATGCATTCATCGCACACGTCTGACTATCTTACCCACCGTTGTGAAATGTAAGCCAAAATAATCAGCGATCGCTTAATAGCTATAACCGCCTGTTCGATGTGCCGCAACTATCACCTCCTCACGGTTGAATGGAAGGACTTAAGCTACAAGGCTAGACCCTTATGATATGACAAACTTTGTCAAACGCAGCCAATCAGTTCAACCAGCATGTATCAAGCCGTTCACGACAGAGCAACTATCGCTTCAATTTCCACCAACACATCACGTGGCAGGCGCGCTACCTGTACCGCTGATCGCGCGGGACGATGGCTACCAAATGCCGCTTCGTACACGCCATTCATAGCTGCAAAATCCTGCAAATCTTTTAAAAACACCGTGGTTTTCACTACTTCACCTAGCGAGCCACCAGCGGCTTCGATGACTGCACGCAGATTATCAAACACCTGCTGAGTCTGCACTTCTATCCCACCCTCGACCAGACTACCATCCGCACGCAGTGGAATTTGCCCAGAAGTGAATAGCAGCGAGCCGACCTGTATCGCTTGTGAATAGGGACCTATAGCTGCTGGTGCATTTTGTGTTTGTATCAGTTTCATAATTTCTCCTCAGTTGGTGTGTCCGTATAAACAAAACGGACACGTTTAACGTTACACAATAACTCATAAGCAATCGTACCAGCGCGTCTCGCAACTTCATTCACTGACACCTGATCACCCCACAATTCCACCCGGCTTCCCAGCCCTGTTTCTGGCAAGTCGGTCAAATCCACCATGAGCATATCCATGGAAACTCGCCCTATAACGCAAGTCAACTTACCATCCACTGCCACTGGGGTGCCCGACGGCGCAACACGCGGATAGCCATCGGCATAACCGCAGGCCACTACACCGACCCGTGTAGTTCGGTCAGCTACGAAGACGCCACCATAACCAACAGCCTCACCCATAGATACAGTACGCACAGAAATCACCGCTGACGTTAGCTGCATCACCGGACGCAAAGGCATATTCAGCTGCCCTTCCTGCCCCGCAATCGGATTTGCACCATACAACATGATGCCAGGTCTGGCCCAGTCTGCATAAGCATCGGGCCAACCTAACACGGCTGCCGAATTGGACAAACTGATAGACGCATTAATGCCTGCAATTGCAGTATGAAAGGTATGTATTTGACGGGATGTATAGCAGGAATCCAGTTCATCTGCACGCGCAAAATGACTCATGAGTATGATATCCGCTACATTAGGATGCCCCTGCAACCGTTCATAGACCCGCCGATACTCATCAGTCGCTAAGCCCACCCTGTGCATGTCACTATCCATTTTTAGCCAGACAGTAAGCGGCGTGCGTAACTGGGCCGCCATCAACGCTTCAACCTGCCAGAGATGATGAATAACCACCCACAAATTATGCGCCACTATCTCGGGTAATTCTGCTGCTTCAAAAAAACCTTCCAGCAACAATATAGGTGCAGTAATGCCTGCCGCGCGCAGGCTCAGCGCTTCCTCGATCGCAGCCACCGCGTAACCATCTGCTTCATCGGCAATAGCAAGCGCACACTGCACAGCACCGTGCCCATAAGCATTGGCTTTAATGACAGCAAGCGCACGCCCGCCATGCATTTTTTTTGCCAGACGATAATTGTGACGGAATGCATCCAAACGTATATGCGCAACAGCAGGACGACTCATAACATTAACCCGCCATCTGGCTACTCACAGTAACCTTGGTATGAGCTGCACGCTTGCCAGCATAACGTGACAAATTCAGATCATCTGCTGCAATCGCGGGCACACGCCCAGCCATCAAATCAGCCAATACCTGCGCCGAGCCGCAGGACATGGTCCAACCCAGCGTGCCATGACCGGTATTCAGCCACAGATTTTCGTAACGGGTAGCACCAATAATCGGCGTACCATCGGGTGTCATCGGCCGTAGCCCAGTCCAGAAAGTAGCCGCTGGAATATCACCACCCTGCGGAAACAGATCCCCCGCCACCATTTCCAGCGTGGCACGACGGCGCGGATTAAGCGTCAGGTCAAAGCCTGCCAGCTCGGCCATTCCACCTAACCGAATACGGTCATCAAAACGGGTAATTGCTACTTTGTAAGTTTCATCCATGATGGTAGAAACAGGGGACGCGGCTACATTGGTAATTGGCACCGTCAACGAATAACCCTTGACCGGGTACACAGGCACATCAAGCCCTAACGACTGCAACATGGCACGGGAATAACTCCCCATTGCGACCACAAAATGATCGCCCATGATGCGCTCACCACCCGCCTCAACACCCGTAATACGACCATTAGCACTGAGCAGTCTGTCCACAGGCAAATTGTAATGAAACACTACGCCCAGTTTTTTAGCTTCTTCTGCAAGCAAGCTGGTAAACAATTGGCAATCGCCCGTTTCGTCCCCTGGCAAACGCAAACCGCCTACCAGTTTTTCCTTGACCAGACCTAGTGCAGGTTCAACCCGCGCACAGCCATCTCGGTCCAGCAACTCATACGCCACGCCACATTCGGCCAGTACGGCAATGTCCTTACCCGCCGCATCCAGTTGCTGCTGGGTGCGAAATACCTGCAATGTACCTTGAGTCCTATGCTCATAAGAAATCCCGGTTTCAGCACGCAGTTCACGCAAACAGTCACGACTGTATTCCGCCAACCGCACCATACGTGATTTATTTAAGTTATACCGTTCAGCGGTACAATTACGCAGCATCTTAGCCACCCATTGCAATTGCCACAGCGTGCCATCTGGGCGTATGGACAATGGCGCATGGTGCTGAAATAACCATTTTGCGGCTTTCAATGGAATACCAGGTGCAGCCCAAGGCGCAGAATAACCCGGTGAAACCTGACCCGCATTGGCAAAACTGGTTTCCATCCCCGGACCCGGCTGGCGATCCACTACAGTCACCTCAAAACCAGCCCGCGCCAGATAATAGGCACTGGTAATGCCCACCACTCCACTCCCAAGCACGACGACACGCATCACACACCTCCAGAACAACAATTTGATAACAGCGAATAATCAAATTCTATGCTACAGGTATAAAAATATTATCTTTAAATATAGATTTTTATAGTATAAATAACCATATTTATTAATATATACAAATAAATTATCTTAAAATTTAGACATAGCGGCAGACCCAGCTTATCTGAGGACGAATCCATATGAGAATACGCACCCACGCCATTCGTGAACTGGACAAAATAGACCGTAAGATACTCGCCATTTTGCAGCAAGATGCCCGCATCTCCATCACTGATCTGGCTGACCAAGTCGGGCTTTCTGTCACCCCCTGTGGTGAGCGCGTCAAGCGTATGGAAAAAGAGCGCGTCATATTGGGTTACCACGCCCGACTTGATCCGCAAGCGCTGGAATTGTCGTTACTGGTATTCGTAGAAATCAAGCTGTCCGCCAAATCAGGCGGCATCTTCGAGAAATTCAAAAAGGAGATTATCAAACTGCCAAGCGTGCTCGAATGCCACCTGGTGTCAGGCGATTTTGACTACCTGATCAAAGCACGCATACCCAAGATGGCGGACTACAGAACACTGCTGGGAGACATCCTGCTCACCTTGCCCGGTGCACAGGAATCGAGAAGCTATATCGTAATGGAGGAGGTCAAAGAAACACTATCATTGCCGCTGACTGAAATTGATAATTAACAGTTAATCAAACGCATCTTAAAACTGCGCCCTTTGATATTGCCGGTGCTCAGACGTGCAAATGCCTGATTAACTATGCGCCTGTCGAGCGCCACATAAGTCACAAATTCGAACACGTTAATTTTACCGACCTGTTCTTTTTTCAGGCCAACTTCACCTGTTAACGCGCCCAATATATCGCCAGGACGCAGCTTGTCTTTTTTACCACCCATCATGAACAATGTCGCCATAGGCGCAGGTTGCGGGCTAGCCGTGGCTGGAGTGAGTTCATCCAGCGGATACCATAGGGCAGGACTACCCTGATAGTCTTCTATCAATTTCACCCATTTGAGTTCATTCGGCGTTGCCAGATTCAACACCAACCCTGTTGCCTCACCACGCCCGGTGCGCCCGATGCGGTGTATATGCACTTCCGCATCGCGGCTGACATCGACGTTGATGACTGCATCCAGCGTCTGAATATCCAGACCACGGGCAGCTACGTCGGTGGCGACCAGTACCGAACAGCTCTGATTAGCAAACAACACCAGCACTTCATCGCGTTCGCGCTGGAGCAAATCACCATGCAAGGACAATGCTGAAAAACCCTGTGCACGCAATTCCTCTGCCAGCCCGTCGCATTGCGCTTTGGTATTGCAAAATACCAGCGTGGAAACTGGCTGAAAATGCTGCAACAGTTTAGCTGTCGCAGCATTGCGATCTTCATAACCTATTTCGTAAAAACGCTGCTCGATGTGACTGGCTTCATGTATCGCTTCTACTTTGACTTCGACAGGATCCCGCAGGAACATCGAACTGGCTTTGCGGATATTGTCGGGATATGTGGCAGAGAACATCAGGGTCTGGCGACGGCTAGGGCAGGCACGGACAACGGCAGTTATTTCGTCATAAAAACCCATATCGACCATGCGATCGGCCTCATCCAGCACCAGCGTCTGCACACTGCTCAGATTCACACTGCCACGCCCAACGTGATCGAGCATGCGTCCCGGCGTGCCAACGACGATATGCGCACCATGTTCTAACGAAGCGATTTGCGGCGCCATCGGTGAACCGCCACACAAAGTCAGCACTTTGATATTGCTGGTAAAGCGCGCCAACTTACGTATCGAGTCAGCCACCTGATCCGCCAGCTCACGTGTAGGGCACAGTACCAGACCTTGTATTGCGAAATAACTGGGGTTGAGTTTATGCAGTATACCGATGCCAAATGCCGCCGTTTTGCCGCTACCTGTTTTAGCCTGCGCGATTAAATCGCGCCCAGCAAGTATCGGCGGAAGACTTTGCGCCTGAATATCAGTCATGGCTTGGTAGCCCATATTTTCCAGATTACGCAGGAAAGCAGGAGAAAGGGGTAGTGTTGCAAATGCGTGGGTATTAGACATGATTTTAAGGCAAATTAAACAAGTACCGCAGTCTAACAGGAGTCGGCCTGTAATGCTTCTTCATCAACAGCCTTGCTCACGATTCCTGTAATAACCAGTGCTGGGTAAAGTCAGCAGCGGTTTCAGGACGGCCAAACAAATAGCCCTGTGCCATGCCACAACCCTGCTCCAGTAAAACAGCTGCTTGTGCTTCCGTTTCCACACCTTCAGCAATTACACCCAGACCGATACTTTCACCTATCAATATAATGGCACGCGTCATAGGCGAGTCTGATTTCCGTTCACCCAGGCTCATAACAAAACTGCGATCTATTTTCAGATAATCAAAAGAGAACTGATGCAAGTATGACAAAGCCGAATAGCCCGTACCAAAGTCATCAATCGCCAGCTTAATACCCGCCGCACGCAGACTGTTAATGTTTTGTCTGACTAACGGATTACCTTCCAACAACGCGCCTTCTGTCACCTCTAATTCGATTAACTCGGGCGCAACCCCAGCAGTTTTACAGAGCTGCAGAATATCACTCACCAGCGTGACCTGCCTGTAAAAATCTGGTGTCAAATTAATTGCAACGGGTAGTGGCTGACCAACCGTATCCTGCCAAACAGCCAATTGCTGCAAAGCCACTTTCAACACCCATTTGTTAAGCTGAGGGAATAATCCCAGCTCTCCCAACGGCCCCAGAAACTCATCTGGCATCATCAATCCATGTCCTGGACGCTGCCAACGTATCAGCGCTTCAGAGCCTACAACCTGACGCGTTTTTAAATTCACTTTTGGCTGGTAATACAATACAAATTCATTGTTTTCGAACGCTGCACGTAAGGCACTGGCCAAATGTATATCATCGCTACTACGCTCAAAATTCTCCTCATAAAATGCATAGCCATTACGACCACTTTCTTTTACTTTATACATGGCTATATCGGCTTTGCGTATCAACGTATCCACATCCCGACCATCATCAGGAAAAATACTGATACCTATCGATGGCGAGGTATGTAATGAATAGTCACCAATTCTGATTGCTTTTTCCAGCGCAGCTATCAGCCGCTGGGACAGATCCATCGCCGCTTTCCGCGTATCGAATTCATCATGAACAACTACGATAAATTCATCGCCACCCAGCCTGACGACCCAGTCGCCACCGCGTAAATTTGAAATAATGTGTGATGAAACCTGGCGCAGTAACTCATCACCAATGTTATGTCCCAAACTGTCGTTGACTGTCTTAAATCGATCAAGATCTATGAACAATATAGCCAGTTTTTGCGAATAGTTATCACACAAATCCATGCTGATAGGCAATTCTTGCGTCAGGTGATAACGATTAGATAACCCTGTAAGCGAATCAATTCGTGCTTGCCGTATCAGCGCCTGATCACGTTCTGCGATTTTGTGAACCATGCGATTAAAACCAGTCGCAAGTTGACGTAATTCGCCTTTACCGAATCGATCTATATGCACATCGTATTGGCCATTTTCCATTTTCTGCATGGCAGCGCTCAATGCGCCTAATGGCCGCCCTACTTGTGAACGCAACACAATAAAAAGTATTACCAACCCAAAAAACAATACGATTACACCAATGACCAGTATCGTACGTGCATTATCAAATGCGGCTTTACGAATGTCAGAATATGGATATACCGTTACGAAATGCCAATCAGGTCCTTGTATACGGGTAAAACCATAAATCTCCTGCTCGTCTCCACTCCGTTGCAGCTCTGTTTTTGCACCCGCATGCTGAAGCAATCTGGAAATTTCCTGCAACTGAGGATCGGCCACATTTTTCAATAGCAGATTGCCGCCACTGGCATGGATTTTATCCATCATATAAGGATGAGTAATCAAGCGTCCCTGAGTATCTATAATCAGATTGTAAGCATGAGGAATAGCGTTATCGTTGGTTCGCGCAATTAATGCATCGACGGACACATCCTGAGAAATACTGGCTATCCATTTCCCATCCAGATCAACGGGGGTAATGGCTGACACCATCCATATCCTGGCTTTATCATCATAATAAACTTCGCTCCATGATGTTTTGCGTAGCGGATTACGATCAGGGGCTGAATTTCTGACCGGGGGATAATCATAATTATTAGTAGTGGGGTCAGCTAATGCACCCCAGTTAACGGATGGCGAATACATAATCAGGCCAACACCAGGCAAGTCGATATAAGCCGAATAATAATAACGCGTCAGTGCTGGCCCCCACTCTCTCAGGAGTTGAAAACCCACCCAGACCAGCTTTTGCAATTCTGGCGTGATTTTCACATTTGGACGGATATACAGACTGGGTAAATGTTGATAATCATCCAGCGACTTACGTACGCGTACCAGACCATCAGGGTAGCGCTCAAACCAGTGATCAAATTGCGGCGAAAAATCCTGATCACCAGCATTTTTTAATCGTCTCAGGTACTCTGCGCGCAACTGCTGGGTGTTAGTTTGCGCTTGTTTAAATGACACACTGTCAAACAGTGCTCGATTTGTCAGGGTATCTTTCAAATAAGCAAGCGTGCGGCTTTCAGTATCGTGAATCATATTGAAATAAGCCGCGATGGTCATGGCTAAAATAGCAATAATCAGCAACGGCCCAAGCTGATACTGTATGCGTAAAGCTAGAGACGGAGTCGCCATAATCGAATCGCTTTATCTTTATATAAGCATCATCATGCTTAAATTAATGTAAACATGCTCCCTGTTTACGCATAGTATGCCCGCCTATTTATCACCGCAACTAAAATAAGCATAACCCGTAGTTATTTGCTCACAGCCCATTAAACACCACAGCTCTCAACGCTATAAAACAGCTATAGATTACCCAATAACTTACATTTTCGACACGGTAACATCCTGTTACCACTTGCTTCATATTGAGCAACAATTCGCTTACAACTCGCCTTTATGATGGACTCACTTCCACAAGGAAGACCAATTTACCTAAAGGAGAGATGCCATGAATAAATTTATCGGTTCAGGATTATTAGTTATCGGCTTTATGGGTGCAACCAGCGTTTATGCTGACAATTACCATCACCAGAACAATAACCAAATGCAACACCACGAAGCACAACGCATTAAACAAGGTGTGCAATCAGGAAGTTTGACACGTGAAGAAGCCAAAGGCTTAGTACAGAATCAGAAACAAATTCGTACTGAAGAACGCGCTTATAAATCGGACGGCCGTTACACGCCAGCTGAACGCCAGGATGTGCATCAGGATTTGCAGCAGTCCAGCGGCAATATCTATCAAGAGAAGCATGATAGAGCCCGTGTACCTGGTCAGTATTAATGAAAAATGGCGGTAGCTTTCGCCACCGCCCAACGCTTACGAGGACAATATCATGAACAAGACGCTCACTAAAATTTTTGCACTAGCATTATTTGCCAGTTTCACTGCACCTGCTTTGGCTGATGGCCACGGCGACCACGACGGTCGAGATGGCTATCGTGGCTATGATGCGCCACACTATTATCAGGATCACGGCCGTGGAGACGACCGCGGCGACAGGAACTGGGATCACGGACATGGGCATGGATATGAACACGGACACGGACGTGACTACGACACATATTACGCTCAGCCTTATTATCAGCCGCCACGTGTAATATACGCACCACCGCCCCCCGTGGCCTACTACCCAGCCCCTGCGTACCGTAGCGGTGTTGAAGTACGGTTGTTGCAGTTATTCTGAATCAAGCAGCAGCCGGGCGCATTTGCCGCTGATACAAGAACTCCAGCACTTTGGAACGGATATGGTGATAATGCGGATCGTTAGCCAAAGCGAGGCGATCACGCGGTTTCGCCAAATCCACAGTTAATATTTCACCGATGGTAGCGGCAGGTCCGTTAGTCAGCATCACAATACGATCAGACAACAACACTGCCTCATCCACATCGTGTGTCACCATTACTACAGTACTATTGGTTGCAGCGACGATTTTCATCAACTCATCCTGTAAATGAGCACGCGTGAGGGCATCGAGCGCACCGAAAGGCTCATCCATCAGCAGGATTTTTGGTTCCATGGCCAATGCACGAGCAATACCTACACGCTGCTTCATACCACCGGATATTTCATTCGGGCGCTTATGTTCGGCATGACTCAGGCCAACTAAATCTAACGCCGCCAGAGTACGCTCCTTGAGTTTAGCTTTACCTTCTTTAGCGCCAAACACGCGTTCCACACCCAAATAGATATTGTCATAGCAGGTCAGCCATGGCAGCAAGCTATGATTTTGAAACACCACCGCACGCTCAGGTCCCGGACCTTTAATTTCACGACCTGCACACAAAGCAGCACCTTCTGTTGCATCCTGCAAGCCTGCAATAATATTAAGTAACGTCGATTTACCGCAACCCGAGTGACCGATCAAAGTAACGAACTGGCCCTGATCTATGCTCAGATTAATGTTGCTCAGCGCATGATAAACCCCTTTTTTGGTGCTAAATTTCACATCAACATGATCTAAATGTACGAACTTTTCCATGATTATTCCCTTATTCGTAACTGAAACGTTTGGCGATCCAGATCAGACCCTGCTCTAGCAATAGTCCGATGATGCCCACCACAAAAATCGCGATGATAATGTGCTCGACATTCAGGTTATTCCACTCATCCCAAACCCAGAAACCGATACCCACACCACCGGTCAACATTTCAGCCGCAACGATTACCAGCCAGGCTATACCTATTGCCAGACGCACACCAGTCAAAACATGCGGCAATACGGCAGGGAACAGAATACGGGTAAACACTTTCCACTCCGACAGGTTCAGCACGCGAGCGACGTTGAGGTAATCCTGCGGCACCTGGCGCACACCCACCGCGGTATTCAATATCATCGGCCAGATACTGGAAATATAAATCACCCAGATCGAAGCTGGCTCGGCTTTATGCAGCACCAGCAGGCCAATAGGCAGCCAGGCCAGCGGCGAAACCGGACGCAACAGGCTGATAATCGGTGCGGTCATCGCTGCCAGAAACTTGAAACGACCTATCATGAATCCCAGCGGAATACCCACCAGCGCAGCCAGACCGAAGCCTATGCCGACGCGATAAAGCGAATACAGAATATTCCAGCCTATACCCTGATCGTTAGGACCTTTGTTATAAAATGGATCAGCGAATAACAATTTTGCTGATTCCCAGGTTTTTAATGGTCCAGGCAGATTTTCTGTTTCTTGTGCAACCAATGCCCACAGCGCAATAAATGCCAAAATACCTAACACAGGCGGGATGACCCAACGCAACGCGTCAGCCAGCTTTTCTTTTAACTCAAATTTAGGTTTATTCATGGTCGTCTTAACGGGTACTGGCTGAGCTGGGGGCGCAACCACTTTGACATCAGGCTGCGCCTGCACAGTTTCATAAACAGCACTCATCATATTCTCCTAGGTGTAACTGATGACGTAGCAAGCTAACTTGCTACGTCCATGGTTTTACGCGTGGATCTTGAATGAAGCTGCGTATTTTTTCGGATCCTTACCATCCCACACTGTGCCGTCTATCAGCTTGGAGGTGCGCATCGGGCTCTTGGGCACGGCAATCTTGAGTTGCGTTGCCGCTTCGGTGTAGAGCTTGATCTGATTGACCTTGGTCGCTTCAGCCAGATAGTTAGGATCTTCCTTGAGCAAGCCCCAGCGCTTATGCTGAGTCAGGAACCACATGCCGTCGGACAGGTAAGGGAAGTTAACCTTGCCGTCATTAAAGAATTTCATGTAGTTAGGATCTTGCCATTTCTTGCCGTTACCGTTGTCATACTGACCCAGCATACGGTCTTCTATGGAATCAAAATCGGTATTCACGTAAGACTTATCCGAAATAATCTTGGCCACTTCTGAACGATGTGACATGTCATCTATGTAACGTGATGCATCCAGCACGGCCATAATCAATGCACGTGCAGTGTTAGGATGTTTCGCTACCCATTCTGCCGTTGTGCCGAGGATTTTTTCTGGATGGTCTTGCCAGATTTCCTGGGTTGTTACCGCTGTAAAGCCAACCTTGTCACGAATCGCCCGTGCATTCCACGGCTCACCTACACAATAGCCATCCATGTTATCCACACGCATGTTCGCAATCATTTGCGGTGGCGGTACGGTGATGACTTTAGCTTCGGTAAATGGATTCACGCCATAAGAAGCTAACCAATAGTACAGCCACATTGCATGGGTACCTGTTGGAAAGGTTTGCGCGAAGGTATATTCACGTGGCTCGGCTTTAATCAGTTTAGCCAGGCTAGGACCATCAATCGCACCTTTTGCTTTGAGTTGGTTAGATAAGGTAATCGCCTGACCATTATTATTAAGAGTCATCAGGTTAGCCATATCTTTCTTCGGCCCACCGATACCCATTTGCACGCCATAAATCAGACCATACAACACATGGGATGCATCCAGCTCGCCATTGATCAGCTTGTCGCGCACTGCCGCCCAAGAAGCTTCCTTGCTCGGTATAATTTTGATGCCATACTTTTTATCAAAGCCCATCACGCTGGCGATAACTACAGACGCGCAATCGGTCAATGGAATAAAGCCTACTTTAACCTCGCTCAGCTCTGGCGCATCTGAGCCAGCAGCCCAGGCACCCTGACGGACTTCAGGGGAAACAAGATTCATCAAGGCAGCAGCTCCTAACATGCCTGTGGATTTTTTCAGAAAATCACGGCGTGAATTGGTATCGGTAGTAATAGTAGAAATTGTGGTATCGACAGAATTGTCGGGATTGTGGTCGCTCATCTGAGTTACTCCATTTATTAAAAAATAGGTTTGTCAGAGATCGCTCACCATTGAACAAGGCTCTTGCATAGATACATAGCAAACGCCGTGCCAACTCAATAAATTAACTACAACAGCATGATAATAAAAGAATTATTATCGATAAAACCAAGGATAAAGATAAAGAGATGGCGTTATCAAAGCAAACATATGGTGCGCTCACCAACACACCACGCACCAGAACAGCGCGCCATCAATGGCTGTTATGTGGATGAATACTTATGTCATGCACTTCCAGGCGTACAGCTTGCTGCAATCTCGCCATCATGCCCAAAATACCATCCTTGGTCGCCAACAGCACACCACATAAGCGTTGTGCGGTTTCTTTATCGCCATCCTCACACGCTTGCACAATTGCCACCCCTATTTCATGCACTTTATTGTGCAAAGGCTCAATGTCGATAAACTCGCTAAGACTCCCATAGTGCGCTTTACCATAACCATAATACCAATGACCAAACCGGCATTGATGCGCATCCGTGATCTCCGACTTGTTCAAGGCTATATGCGGATGTCTGACTGATAACACCAGACGTTTAACCCACTTCAAATGGTCATACTGGGCAACCAGCAAGGGGAAATCGTCCAGTTCCCATTGCGTATCAGCCCACATCGCCCACACTGGATCTGCCACATAGCTTGCAGCCCATGCCAGCACATTAGCTGCAGGCATAGGCTTGGCAATACCATAACCTTGAGCAAGATCGCATCCCAAACGCATTAACAATACGCCATGTTCAGCCGTTTCCACCCCTTCCGCAATAATTTTACGGTTGAATACCCGGCCCATACCGATAACTGCCTCGACCAGAGCCAGATCGTCTTTATCATCTAATATGTCACGTACAAATGACTGATCGATTTTAATCGTTTCGGCTGGCAGTCGTTTCAAATAACCCAATGAAGAATAGCCTGTACCGAAGTCATCCAGCGAGAAGCTCACACCCAGTGCCTGACAATCTCGTATCAGCTGGTTAACCAGATTAATATCGCCTAGCGCAACTGACTCCAGAATTTCTATCTCCAGCAAATGCGGCGGCACGTCAGAATGGCGCTGCAAACTGTCCTGCAAATCCTGTAAAAAATGCCGACACTGAAAATGCAACGCTGCAATATTAACGCTGACTGTCCAGCACCTGCCAGCACTACACCATGCTGAGATTTGACTCAGCGCTTGCTCAATTACCCATTTACCTATATCAATAATCAGATCGGTTTTTTCGACTTGCGGTAAAAAATCCAATGGCGGTATCAACCCTTGCACTGGATGCTGCCAGCGCAATAATGCCTCCATACCCACGATAAGTCCCGAGCGCATATTCACCTTGGGCTGATAATACAAAACCAGCTCATCGTGCTGCAGTGCATTTTTAACGTTACGAAGTACCTGATGACTCGCAATAATTTGTGTATCCAGTGACACATCAAACATCAGATGCTGATTACGCCCACGCTGTTTAGCCTGATACATAGCCTGATCCGCATGCCGCAGCAAGGTATCCGCATCTACGTCATCCAATGGATATAACGCACTGCCTATACTGGCAGAAACCTTAATAATCTTGCCATCTATCATGTAAGGCATGGCTAGCGCCTGCAGTATGCGCGCCACAACAGCCTGCAACTCGTCCACATCCGTAATATCCGAGAGCAACAAGGCAAATTCATCCCCGCCCAGGCGCGCAGCAGTGTCATCGCCGCGTATCATTTCATTCAAGCGCGTCGCCACTTGCACCAACAGCAGATCGCCAACATCATGACCATATTCATCGTTGACTGGCTTGAACTCATCCAGATCTATCATGCACACAGCCAACAGCATTTGTTGGCGTTGCGCACGCGCAATAGCACGTTTGAAACTTTCCGCCAGCAGTACCCGATTCGGCAAATTGGTCAGCGCATCATGCGCTGCTTGCCAGCGCACTACGTTTTGCATCCGGTATTTTTCAGTCACATCCCGGAATACCAGCACACAGCCTATCAATGTATTATCTGCAAGAAATATAGGCGCAGCAGAATCTTCAATTATGTACTCTATGCCGTTTCGCGCCACGAGTAAGGTATGACCTACGGGGGCAGCCGCCTTGCCTTGTCTGAGCACCACCTCCACAGGATTGACTATTTGCTGATGGGTATCTTCATGCGTAATATTGAATACGGTAGAAATTGCACAACCTGTCGCCTCTTCGAGTGCCCAGCCCGTCAGGTTGACGGCAACCTGATTCATAAACGTAATCTGCCCCGCGGCATCCGTGGTAATAACTGCATCGCCGATGGATGCCAACGTCACTTCCGCGCGTTCCTTGGCCAGGTAAAGCGCCTGTTCGAGCTGGTGCTTATCGGTAATATCGCGCAATGCCACATGCAGCATCAACTCGCCATTAATGGTAATTGCCGTTAAAGCAACGTCAGCATCAAACGGCATGCCATCACTGCGCATCATCCGCCAATCAAAATGATGATAGCCATGACTTAACGCCAGCGAAACAATATCGGCCAGGCGTTCTTGCGAACAAACTCCATCAGCCTGATGCGTGGTAGATAACTGAGCCAGACTCATGTCAACCAGCTGCAACTTTTCAGCACAATGAAACAATCGTACCGCCGCCTGATTGCAATTCACTACCCGACCACGATGCAGAATTAATGCACTATCGGTTGACTTGTCAAACAGCGTCTCGAAGTACTGTTCCTGATTATGCAGCATAGCGGCCTGTTCCTGATAAGCCAGATATTGTGCCTGTATCAATTGCGGCATCAAGCGTTTTTCTATCAGTCGCGTAGCTTGCCGACTCAGCGCTTGCAATGCCTCGCGCTGCTGCTCAGTCAGTTGATGAGGTATGGTGTCGATTACACACAAAGTTCCCAATGCATAACCATCACTGGTCACTAATGGTGCACCCGCGTAAAAGCGGATATTCGGCGCACCCAGCACCAAAGGATTATCGGCAAAACGATCATCCTCTAATGCATTACTTACTTCCAGTATTTGTTCAGGCTGATTAATTGCATGACCGCAGAATGAAATAGCCCGTGGCGTTTCATGTGCAGCTAAACCCACGCTACTTTTAAACCACTGTCTGTCTTTATCTATAAGTGAAACCAGCGCGATGGGAGTACCACAGATAATGGACGCCAACTTCGTCAAATCATCAAATTCAGCCTCAGCGGGTGTGTCCAGTACATCATAGCCATGCAATGCAGCTAAACGCTGAGATTCGTTGTCAGGAATAATGGGTGTTTGCATCGCGTCTCTGTCTCTGTCACTTCATCGTTTTCGAAGTAAAATCTGTTAAATCTCACGTAGCGTTGCATAAAAAATGCTATTTTCAGCATAATATGGCTGAATCATACACGCTATCACCTACACGAGGAACCAGATAAACCCCACAATAAGATACAGAAAATCAAATACGTGCAAAGCTTTTAATCACGACTGTTTGAAAATATCTTCGCATCAGGCCATTGGTGGTATCGCCTGCATAATTGCCTCGGCGATTTCCACCAATCTGCGATTCTCAGCCATCGCAGTACGACGCATGGCGTGATAAGCGTCCGTTTCGCTCATATTCTGATCAACCATTAATCGCTGTTTGGCCGCAGCAATCAGATCACGTTCTTGCTGGGAACGATTAGCCTTATTGGCTGCATCCACCAGCACCTGATGTTCTTCAAACCTGATACGGGCAACCTCCAGGATAGGCTGCAAACGCGCAGATTCCAGGCCATCGACAAT